>JAAWIE010000036.1 GCA_022796195.1 Lawsonibacter sp.
GGAGGGACAACGGAATGGAGCGGATGCCCGCCGTCAGGCGGGCGTAGCGGAGTGGAGTTTGTTCCGACGCGCAGACGCCGAAGGCGGCTTAAAAGGACCAGCGCAAATGCGCCGGTCCTTACAGGGGTTTGGGGGCGATCAGCCACCAACAAGCACGCGCCGGTATATACCGGCGCATTGCTTGCTACAACAAATTGTACTGTTCCCTAATCAATGGGGGTTGACAACTGCTTACTATTCTGTTATGCTACCATTGTAGTAGGTAGACATTTGCTTACTAAGCAAAGGAGGGATTACTATGAAAACCGAACTGTCCGACGGGGAGTGGAGGCTGATGAAAGTGCTGTGGTCCTCCGGGAGCATGACGATTGCCCAGCTCACCGGGGCGCTGAAAGAGGGCACCGGCTGGAGCAGACACACTGTTATCTCTATGCTCTCCCGGCTGGAGACAAAGGGAGTTGTGTGCTATCAGAGCAATGGTCGGGCCAAGGTCTACTCTCCCGTCCTGCGGCAGGGGGATGCGGTGCAGCGGGAAGCCAACCGCTTTCTGAATAAGGTGTTCGACGGGCGCATAGGTGTCATGCTCAACGCCATGATGGACAGTTGCCCCCTGACCAGGGAGGACCTAGAGGAGCTGTCGGCCATTTTGGAAAAAGCGAAGGAGGAGAGCCATGACTGAGATTTTAATCACCTCGTCGGTGCTAATTCTGGTGCTGCTGGCACTACGGAAAGCATTCCAGAACAGCCTGTCCCGACGGGTGCAGTACGCTCTGTGGGCACTGGTCCTGCTGCGGCTGCTGGTGCCGGTGAGCCTGCCAGCGGTGGACTTCTCCGTCCTCACCGCCGCCCAGACAGTGGAGCAGACGGTGACCCGGAACATCGACGCCCGGCCCGTCTATGTCCCGGTAGCCCGGGCCCCTCTGGCCGACCACCCAACCGCCCCCGACCTGGCCCCAGAGCGGGCGGAGATCACCGAGGGGGAATCGGCGTGGGTGGCCCGGACGGATGATACCGCCGTTCAGTACAAGCGGCTGTCTGCCAGGACGGTGCTGCTGTATGTTTGGCTGGCGGGAGGGACCCTCTCGGGGCTGTATCTGCTGACCGTCAACACCCTTTTCTGGCTGAAACTGCGCCGGATCCGGAGACTCTGGCCTGTGGAGGGGTGCTCCCTGCCGGTCTATCTGGTGGAAGAGGGCCTATCTTTCCCCTGCCTGTTCGGGCTGTTGCGGCCAGCAATTTACTTGACTCCCGCCGCTGTCTCCTCCCCAGAGCGGCTGCGCCATGTGCTGGCCCACGAAGAGACCCACGCCCGGCACCTGGACCACTTGTGGACCCTCCTGCGGGGGGTGTGTCTGGCGGTGTACTGGTTCGACCCGCTAGTGTGGGCGGCCTCCGCCGCAGCCAGGACCGACTGCGAGCTGGCCTGCGATGAGGGGGCCCTAGCCCGGCTGGGGGAGGGGGAGCGCATCCCCTATGGCCAGACGCTGCTCTCCCTCATCCCGGTTAAGCGGCCGGGCAGCCCTATGCTGGCCGCTACCACCATGGCGGCGGGGAAGAAACAGCTGAAAGACCGCTTCCGCCGCATTGCCCAGAAGCCCCAGCAGTTCATGGCGGCTGGAATCGCCGTGGCCCTGCTGGTGGGGGTGGCCTCCGCCTGCACCTTCACCCAGGCCAGGACTCCCGACGCCTCCCTCTCCCAGCCCCAGGGGGACGCCGGGGGGAGCGTCCTCACAGGGGAGGAGCTGCGTTTTTTCAACGAGCGGTTCTTCAACGGCGCCCCCGATTCCGGCGGCAGCGTCCCCTACAACATCGCCAACCAGTTCGGCAGTCCGTGGTTTTCCTACGAGAAGCCGGAGGATATCGACCTCTATGAGCTGTTCTACTGCGCGGGTTCCACATCGCTCACCGACGAGGAGCTTAAAGCGGTCTTTGGTTACGACAGTCGTGAGGATATGGTTTGTCCCGCCTACAAGCTGACCGCCGCCGAGATGGACCGCGTCCTGACCCAATACACCGGCCTGACCCTGGAGCGGACCAACAAAGTCGGGCTGGACAAATTTATCCGCTCCGCCGGCTACGATGCCTACTACTTTGGGCACGGCGACACCAACTACTGCGGCCGGCTGGACTTTACTCTGGGCACCCGGGAGGGAAAGACGGTCAGGCTCTATCAGGGTAGCGGCAGCGAGTGGACCTGCGTCACCCTGGAGGAGCAGGAGGACGGGAGCTGGTGGTTCAAATCCAATCAGGAATGCGAAAAACCCGTTATCCCAACCCTCTTCCCCGCCGGAGAGCCGGAGACCGTCATCTCTCTGGACGGCCTGGAGCCCTACGAGGCCCCCGTCGTCACTCTGGAGAAGCGGGTGGACGACTTTGAGGACATCTATGAGAACCGACTGGAAAACTGGAACATCGACGGCCACAGCGTGGTGGTCTACCGGGACAGAAAGGGTATCATTAACGCTGCCATCCGAGAGGGGGACACCATGAACGTGTTCCTCACCGGACTGGACGAGGGGGCCAGCGTGTTCTTCTTCCACGATCTGTTCGGGTATGACGGCTTCACCGTCCGCTACTCCGGAGAAACCGGCCCCCATACCTACGGCACCATTGTGGACTACTTCCGCTTCACCGGGGACGGTGCCCCTGTTATCATAGCCCGTACCCGCAACGGGTTTGACATGCCCATGGCCTTGGACCTAGACGGGGACGGTGCCGACGAGCTGGCCGCCGAGGAAGAGCTCTTCTTCCAGCGGGACGGCAAGCTCTACCGGGCCGATCTGAAGGAACTGGTCCAGGAGAATTATCCCGCGCTGGAATATTGGGATTACAGCGGCTGGGACCGCTACTCCAAGAGCCTGTCCGTCAGCGCCTACGGCGGCGAACGGTATATGCCCTGCTACCTCTATTTCGACGGCGGGCAGCTATTGTTCTACAAGGAGGAGAAATCCCACCACGACCATATGGTGGACGGTATTGACAAATATGTCCCCGCCGAGGTGGTTACCGCGGCCCGGGATTTTGTGGAACAGGAAGTCCTGGACGCCCAGCCCGACGGCACATGGCGGCACAAGGGCTGGCAGGACGAGGGCTATCCCCAGGAAACTTATGACGACTGGCGGCTGGAGAGCTTCTCCCTGTTTTACGCCGGGGACGAGGGGGGCACCGCTGTAGAGTGCTGGAGCGTCAACTATGAGCTGCACACCATCGACCCGGAGAAGGTAGTGCTGGCCGGGGGCAAGTACCTGACTGAGGACAACTGGGTGTCCCCCGGCTACCCCGGCTGCGACTGGTTCATCTTCCGGGTGGAGGGGGAGGCGCGGGCTTTCCTCCGGCACGACATGATTAACGATATGTCTCCCGGCTCCGAGGGGTTCCAGGCGTATCTGTCCCAGGCGCTGGAGCAGAGCAAAGCAGGCGCAGATACACAGTAAGTATAGTCGGAAAGCCAAATGAAAGCTATTACCAACACCGCCAAAGAACCGCAGACAGATGCAGCATGAGCACCAATGTGAGCAGATCGGAGAACGAAAAAAGCCCCCAGCCAGCCGGAGCATCTCCTACAGGCTGGGGACGAGCGTTTTTTCCTTTTGGGAGCTTTCTCTGGAGGGCCGGGCTGCCCCTCCATGGTGATCTGCCCATCCACCTGCGTCACAGGCTGACGGACTCCACGTTCTTTATCGGTAGCGGTTCGGATACCCTCTCCTTGAGATGTTTTGGCGGAGACCAGCCAGCCCTTTTGAAGCAGTTCGTCCATAAGCTCAGACACGAATTGATGACCTATTTTATTGTGTCTGTCTTTGTCGCACAGGCGGCGGACCTCAAATTTCTCTGCGGCATACTCCGCAACAGGGGCTACAACGTAGAGATTGCTTCGCTTTGTCCTGCACTTTTCCAGGATATACCCCGTGATCTCGTCCCGCCTTGCCTCCAACTCTGCCCGGTATCCCTCGTCATCCAGATCCTGGTACTCCTCATAGAGGTCGGCGTGATAACAGCGAAAGGCATGTGCTTTCGACAGCTGCTCCCGCAAAGGCTGGACGTTGTCCTCATCCAGCACACCGCTGAAGCTGTTGGGATGCAGGTAGAGGTCCTGCCGGTCCTTGGCCACTGTGTCGCAGCCTCCGTTGCGGCCCAGGGTCAGCGCCCATCCCAGCTCTTGGAACAAACGACGGCTTTCCTCTTTGAAAGCGGCTTTGTCGGCATCGCTTGACCAGCCGGAGGCGTAGCCCTCAGTGCGGATGCGAAAATAGACTTTCCGATATGCCATGTTGAATCTCCTTGATTTATAGGTTAAAAACTATAGACAAAGCTGTACGCCCATCTGCTGGAAACCGAGGACACCGCCAATGACCTGTTGGACAGCATGATGCCTGGGATGGCAAAGGAGGCCGGGGCCACCGAGGATTTGAAAGCCCGTGACCCCATGCTCTTCTAATTGTAAACTAATAAAAAAATTAGTTGACATTTTTAAGGCTCTGTGTTACCATCTGTGCTTGTAAGCAGTCCACCTCACGAGAAAGCAATTTAGGAGGCAAATGTATGAAACCTGGAAAGACAAAGGATTTGGTGCTGTGCGCCCTGTTTGTAGCTCTGATTGCGGCTGGAGCATTCATCAAAATCCCCATACCGGTAGTCCCTTTCACCTTGCAATACCTATTTACCATGATGGCCGGAATTCTGCTGGGCGGCAAACTGGGTTTTTGCGCGGTGGGCGCATATGTGGCGCTGGGCTTGCTGGGACTGCCTATTTTCGCCCAGGGCGGCGGAATCGCCTATGTCTTCCAGCCCAGCTTTGGTTACATCATCGGCTTTGCGGCAGGGGCTTACATCACCGGTGAAATCGCCAACCAATCAGAAAAACCCGGTTACGGACGCCTTTTGGCCGCAAACTTTGCCGGGTTGGCCATCGTCTACCTCTTTGGAATGGCGTACTACTATTGGATGAGTAACTTCTATCTTGGAACGCCCATCGGTCTTTGGCCGCTGTTTTTGTACTGCTTCATTCTGGCGGTCCCAGGAGACATTGCCCTTTGTATTCTGGGGGCGATCCTGGGAAAACGGCTGATTCCGCTGCTCAATGGAAAGGGGCGTGTGACTTATGAACAAACTTGATGCGCTGACCCGGCAGGTGATGGAGGGTGGAGCGGTTTCCAGCCAAGAAGCACTGGAGTTGTATCATCAGCCCTTGGAAGAACTTTGCCAACGAGCGGACGCAATTCGCCGCCATTTCTGTGGAAACCGCTTTGACCTGTGCGCTATTGTCAACGGGAAAAGCGGACGGTGTTCCGAGGACTGCCGCTTTTGTGCGCAGTCCGCCTGCAACCACACCGGAGCCGCAGAGTATCCCCTCCTCTCCCCACAGAAGCTCACTGAGCAGGCCAAGAAACAGGAGGCCCAAGGCGTACTGCGCTACTCCATTGTCACCTCCGGAAGGCGGCTGTCAGAAGCAGAAGTGGATGCGCTGTGTCAGGCAATTCGTCAAATTAAACGCGAGACCGGCATTTATGTCTGTGTCTCCGTGGGCCTGCTGGACATCAGCCAGTTTCGCAAGCTAAAGGAGGCAGGGGCTGAACGGGCACACAACAATCTGGAGACCTCCAGACGAAATTTTCCCAACATCTGCACCACCCACACCTTTGACGAGAAAGCTGAGGCCATCCGCGCCGCCCAGGAGGCTGGACTGTCGGTATGCTCTGGTGGAATTATGGGCTTGGGCGAGACAGTTGAGGACCGAATTGATATGGCCCAATCCCTGCGGGAGCTTGGCGTTAAAAGCGTGCCGCTAAACATGCTCAACCCCATTCCCGGTACACCGCTGGCCCAAAACGAGAAGCTCCAGGAAGCGGAAATGCGGCGAATTGCGGCGGTATACCGGTTTATTTTGCCAGACGCCTCCATCCGTCTGGCAGGGGGACGAGGACTGCTGCCAGACAAGGGAAAAAGCTGTTTTCAGTCCGGGGCTAACGCCGCCATTACCGGTGACATGCTCACCACAGCGGGTATTACGGTCCAAACCGACCGTACCATGCTTCAGGAGCTGGGGTATGAGGTGCGGCTATGAGCGGGGGGCTGTTCATTACCGGAACCGGGACGGACGTGGGCAAGACCTTCCTCTCAGGGTTGATTCTGAAAAAACTGCGGGAGAGCGGCTGTTCCGCCGCCTACTACAAGGCCGCAATGAGTGGCAACGACCGCCGGCCAGACGGGTCCCTGATTCCAGGAGACGCCTTGTACGTCAAGTGGGCTTCGGGGATCGACCAGCCCATCGAGGAAATGTGCCCCTTTGTCTATCAGGCCGCCGTCTCCCCCCACCTCGCCGCACAATGGGAAGGAAACCCGGTTTGCCTGGAGCGCGTTCTGCAAGGTTTTCAAGCCCTCAGCTCCCGCTACGACTTTATCACAATGGAGGGTTCCGGCGGCATTCTCTGCCCCCTGCGCTTCGACGGCGAAGAACTTTGGCTGTCCGATGTGATTCGCGCCTGCGGCCTGGGCTGTCTTCTGGTGGCGGACGCCGGACTGGGGGCTATCAATGCCGCAGGATTGACCGCCTATTACTTAAAAGAGCAGGGAATTCCTCTGAAAGGAATTATTTTAAATCGCTTTCAACCCGAAAACCCGCTCCACCAGGACAATGCGGCGATGTGCGAGCATTTGACCGGAGCAAACGTGATTGCCCGGGTCCAGCGCGGCGCGGCCAGTTTAGAGATTCCGGTGCAGACACTTCAGGCACTGTATGAATAGGAGGACTTATGATTTGGTATCCCTATCAGCAGATGAAAACCATGCGCACCCCCTACGAAATTGTGGATGCGGAAGGGGTCTATCTATACACAAAAGACAACAAGCTCATTGATTCGGTCTCGTCCTGGTGGAGCGTCATCCATGGATACAAGCATCCGGAAATGAATGCGGCCATTCTGGAACAGGTGAACCGGTTCTCCCACGTTATGCTGGGCGGCCTGACCCATGAACCGGTTCAGCGGCTTTCGCAAAAGCTGGAGGAATTCCTTCCCGGAGACTTGAATTACTGCTTCTTCTCTGACTCAGGGAGCGTCGCGGTCGAGGTAGCGTTGAAAATGGCACTTCAATACTGCATGAACCGGGGAGATCGGCGGCGCACCATGATTCTGGCGTTGGAACACGCCTACCACGGCGACACCTTCAAGACAATGGAGGTGGGGGACGATGAGGATTATCACTTTGTTCTGAGAGCTTATGGCCCCAGCCAGTACGTGGTGCATGTGCCCACGGAGATCGAAGCTCTGGAAATGGCTTTTGCGCAGTACGGCGAAAAGCTGACCTGTTTTCTTGTAGAACCTCTGCTTCAGGGCGCCGGCGGCATGCGGATGTACGGCTCATCCTTTCTGAAACGAGCTCGGGAGCTGTGTAATCAATATGGCGTTCTGCTTATTTTTGACGAGGTTGCCACCGGTTTTGGCCGGACCGGACATCGCTTTGCTGCGGACTTGGTCCTGCCTGACATCCTGGTGTTGGGTAAGGCGTTGACGGGCGGGTATATTGGACACGCCGTCACGGTGGCCAATCGAAAGGTTTATGAGGCTTTCTATGATGACGCCCCCGACCACGCCCTGATGCACGGCCCCACATTTATGGGCAACGCCTTGGCCTGCGCCGCCGCATTGAAATCCATACAGCTTTTCGAGAGCCAGGACTACTTGTCCAAAATCCGCCGAATTGAGGAGATCACACAGAGAGAACTGGCAGACCTAACCGACCCTCGGATTCAAGAGGTACGGATTATGGGCGGATGCGCCTGTGTGGAGGTCAAAGACCCCGCCACGCTTCAGGGTTGGCAGCAGTTCGCTTATCAACAAGGCGTATTTAACCGCCCATTCTTAAACTATATGTATACCATGGTCCCCTACATCATTTCCGAAGAAGAATTGACTCAGGTACTGCGCACGATGAAGGCATGGTTTACTAATTCGTAACTTCTCAGAATGAAAACAGGACCCGGCTCAAATGAGCTAGGGTCCTGCTCTTGTCAACGGGGAACCTATGTGGTAAAATAGAATGCAATGGCACAGGCAGCACTATGGTATACGGACGGGATTGTATACAATCCCGGACAGAAAAACCGCTCAAACACAACGCTTAATTCCACGTGAAATGTGACAATATGAAACAAAAAACGCACGATAAAGTGTTAAAAATGAGTGGACGGGATTGTATGCAACTTCGTACAATTTCTTTCAAACATACGGCTCAATTTGAAGTGAAAGGTGAGAGATCAATGCCTGGATTTCAGTTTCAGGAAACGTCGATACCCAATCTATTGCAAATAACCCCTTTGTTTGCGCCAGATCATCGCGGATTCCTCTCCAAAACATTTGAGAAGTCAATCTTTGTGGAACACGGAATCAATATCGTTCCATGGGAGGAACTGCGTTCTTGTTCCCGCAAAGGGGTTCTTCGCGGCCTTCACTTTCAGCGCCGCTACAGCCAAGACAAGCTGGTGCAGGTTCTTCACGGCGCGGCCTATGATGTTGCAGTGGATTTACGTACTGGGTCCGAGACCTATGGCAAGTGGGAAGGATTCTATCTCACTGCGGAAAACAGACAGATGCTGTATCTTCCAAAGGACTTTGCCCACGGATTTCTAGTTTTGGAAGACGACACCCTGCTCAGTTATCTGTGCGGCGACCGATACGACCCAGAATCGGATGGAGGCATTCGCTGGAATGATCCCCAATTAGCCATTCACTGGCCGCTGGAAAAGGTGGAAAACGTAATCCTCTCTGAGAAAGACTCTGCACTTCCGTTGCTGGCGGACTACAAAAGCAAGGTATGAAACGGCCCCATTTATCTTTATACTGTGTGAGGAAACGTTATGAAACGGATTTTAATCACTGGAATTACCGGCTATATCGGTTCTAATCTGGCCCGAAACCTTCTTGACCGCTATGAAGTCTATGGACTGGTCCGTGAACCGCTTAATTTGGAATATATCGAAGATCTTCAAGCTAAACTCAAATTTTTAACCTATGATGGCTCCTATGAAAGCATAGATGCTGCTATACAGGCCAGTCAACCCGATTTGGTCTATCATCTGGCCGCCTACTATACCGGAAGTCACGGACAGGAGCACATTCAAAAATTACTCGACTCCAACATTACGCTCGGAGCCCATCTTCTGGAGGCAATGTCCGCACACAGCGTACCAACGTTGGTCTACGCATCCACCATAATGGCACTCTATCAGGGCGAAACATACCGCCCGCTCAACCTTTATGCCGCTACCAAACAGGCTTTTTTTGATTTAATGTCTTACTACACCGACGCCGGCTTGCTCCGAGCTGTCACGCTAGTACTTTCCGACACATACGGCCCCGGGGATCACCGAGCCAAAATTTTGAATTTGGTACGTCGTGCGGCAGAAAACGGTGAAAAAATATCCCTTTCCACAGGAGCTCAAGATTATGATGTGGTCTATATCGATGATGTGGTCTCTGCATTCCGTCTGGCCGGGGAACAACTTTTGAACGGAGCGTACCGCAATGACATATTTCAGATTGCTTCAGCATTCCCCTTAACCCTGCGCAGAACTGTGGAAAAAATGCTGACGCAAAACAGTCTGACCCTCAATGCAGGATGGGGTGAACGCCCAGCGGCCGAGCGTGAAATTGTAAAGGCAATTCGGGTCTATCCCAGACTGCCAGGGTGGAGCCCAAATGTATCCTTAGAGGATGGGCTTCAATGGTTCTGCCGGTAGCTCCTTTCCTTTACCAGCCTATATCCTGCTGTCTTCCCCTTTATTCGCCGAAACCAGCAGCATCATAGGCCGGCGCAGTTCATTTCTCATCCCAGGAATATCCATCATATGCTCTGGAGGCTGCGGCTCCACAATATGCTGAAGCTGAAACCCATTTTTAAGCAGGGTCTCCAAGTATGTGGTCAGTGTTCGATGGTATTTGGCCACCTGCTCCCCCAGAAAAACGGCGTTCCGCTTCCCCTCCACATAGTAGTGGTCAACCGGAAAGTGAAGAATGGTCCCATTCTCATCATAGTACCAGTCTTGAGAGCCGTAGGCGGTAAATACAGGATGTTCCACCGAAAAGATGAGCTTTCCCCCCGGCTTCAGCCAGCGGTTTATTCTTTGTACCAATGCGGCAAAATCGGAAATATAGTGAAACGCCAACGAACTTAGCACACAATCAAAACTGGCTTCTGAACATTGCAGGTCCTCCATCGCGGCCTGGCGGTATTCAATGTTAGGCCCGCCGTTACACTGTGCGGCGGTTTCCAGCATCTTTTGCGAGATATCCGTCCCCAATACATAGGCGGCCCCATGTTCGGCGGCATACTTGCAGTGCCATCCATAGCCGCATCCCAGGTCCAGAACGGACATTCCTGTAAAATCCGGCAGCATCTTTTGCAGCTGCGTCCACTCCCCCGCGCCCGCCAGCCCCTGCTGTGAGCGGGCCATCTCGCTGTATTTTTGAAAAAATATTGGGTTGTCGTATTTGTTTTCTCTCATAACATCAAGTCCAATCATGTTCCGGAACTATTTTAGCCGTTTTTTGCTTGTCCAGCCGTACCTCTCCGCCGGTACGGCTGGACATAACTTTTTATTCTTCATCCTCCACAAAAGAGTGGCTCATAATATAAAATTCATCCTGGCTCGGCAGATACTTTTTCTCCAGTGGTTCCAACGTACTGTCGTAGTTTTGCACCTCCTGCGCGTCAAGGTCCATCACCGGGCTGTAGGTATAAAACCACCTTCTTCCATCTAAAACGCCTTCCTTCAGTTCTTTCACCATCAACGCCTTTCCAAACCCTTTTCGCTGGTGCTCCGGCGCAATGCAGACCGGGCCAAAGGTAAGAATATCCTTTTTCACACCCTGCTCGTCCGTCAGCTTCGCTTTCGTATACATAATATTTCCGATTATCTGCCCGTCCAACTCGGCTACAAAGTCCAGTTCGGGAATAAAGTCCTCATGTCCACGCATGTGGTGGACCAAGTAGTGTTCCACGCAGCCCGGAATGTAGAGGTTATAAAAGGCTTTTCGTGTCAGCTCCTCCACGATCCTGTGGTCGGATTCCTTTTCATTTCGGATGATCAGGATGGCTCAAACTCCCTTCCTCCGCGCTCCAATAGAATGATCCTACTACATTACAGTTGTAGTTTTACCCGTATTCATGTTGAAAATTAACCTTCAGGAGCGATAGTAATAAGCAAAAATTTTTTAAGTATTCAAATAAAGAAATTCCCGCGCCGGTTCTGTAGTCCAGACGGAAACCGAACCGCCCCGCACCATAAAGGTTCCCCAGCCGTCCGCGCCGATTTCCACCACATCTGAAACATGCTCCAGGGCATCGACCATACGCCGGCCCGCAAAGTGTTCTCCCACGTACATCCGTTTATGTCCGCCTACCCCATCTGTAAGGAGGACCGCTAGACCGGAGTCCGGATGGTCCTCATCTCCCTCGCGGGTAAATCCAACCAACGCATTGTCATCAAAAAACAGGTGCTCCGGACCGTAGGCATAACATTCCCGAATTTTAATCAGCCGTGCCAGCTGCGGCACCGGAGCTATGCCGTCGTGAGGAATACCAAAGTAATCCCCATAAAAGACGCAGGGCACCCCTGCATCCCGCAGAAGAATTACCGCATACGCGATGGGCTTGAACCACGCGGGAATAAACGAGCAAAGGGCCTGTCCCGGCTGGGTATCGTGGTTGTCCACAAAGGTAACTGAATGTTCCGGATCAATGGCTGTCAGCGTGTTTTCAAACAGCCTTGCCAAATCAAAATGACCATCTGATGTCGCCGCTTTCAGAAACTGAAAATGCAGCGGCACATCAAACAGCGAGAGGCAGCGGCCTGTAACGTCCAGATAGTGGGTCAGCTTTTCTGTTTTGTTCGACCAATACTCGCCCACCACGAAGAGGTCTTTCTTATGCGCCCGCATGGCGGCAATCCAGTCCCGGCAGAAATCGAAGCTGATATGCTTGACGGCATCCATCCGGAATCCATCCATATGGATTTCGTTCTGATACCATATTCCCCAGTCGCGGGTCTCCTGAATCACCTCGGGATGGTCGGTGTCCAGGTCGGCTCCCATCAGGTAATCATAATTTCCATTTTCGGAATCTGTCTCACGGTTCCAGGTCTTTCCTTCAAAGCGAAAAATTCCGTTTCGCTTTGCCGCCTCATCCCAGTCCGTTCCGCTGAAGTGGGATGCATTCCACCGAAAACCGGAATAAGTGCCCGCCCGGCCAGGGAAATCAAATCTGGTCCAGGCCGTAATTGGATGCTGGCCGCTGATATTCTGGTTTCTGTTTTCCCTTGCACCCTCAATCACCATCACTTGTTCGGCGCCGTCCGCCCCCATACGGTGGTTCAATACAACATCACATAAAACCGAAATTCCATTTCGTTTCAGAGCCTCCACAGCAGTGAGGTACTCTCCCTTTGTCCCATATTTCGTTGCGGCTGTGCCCTTCTGATCAAACTCCCCAAGGTCGTACATATCATACACATCATATCCAACGCTGGCCGCCCCGGCCGCTCCTTTGTATGCCGGCGGGAGCCAGACCATATTGATCCCAATTCGCCCCAGTTCCTCCGCCTGCGCCGCGGTCCGCTTCCAGTGCAGCTGGTTTTCTGGAAGATACCATTCAAAAAATTGCATCATTGTTTTATTCGTCATGATTTTACAGCCATCCTTCCACCAAAATTCGACGTGCTATGGTATATGGCAGTATACTCCATCGAATCAGAAAAATCAAGAACCCAGCCAACCGGTTCAATCCCCCTTGCTTTTTCCAAAAAGTGCGGTATAATATCTTTCATATTACCACAAAGGAGAGAGACATATGTGGACCGTACGTCAGGCAGTTCCGAAGGACCTGTCCGCTGTAATGGAGATTTATGACAAGATTATCGACCTATTTCAAGAACAGACCGGAACGCGGGCCTGGCGGAAGGGAGTATATCCCACCGAGGCCGTCTTTCAAGCGGCCATCGAGGCTGGAACGCTCTATGTCGGTGAACTGGACGGAGCACTGGCGGCTGGCATGATCATCACGCAGGGTACCGACAAGACCTACGGTGACGCACCCTGGCAGATAGCCGCGGAGGATGCCGAGACAGCGGTCATCCACACTCTGGGCGTATCGCCTGGGGCGGGCAAGCGCGGGCTCGGTATAAAAATGGTGGAGGGCGCTGTAGCTCTGGCCCGGGAAAAGGGCTGGAAAGCCCTGCGGCTGGACGTTCTGGAGGACAACGCCCCCGCTCTGCGGCTTTACGAACGGGCCGGCTTTGTGTACATTGCCACAAAAGCAATCTGGTATGAAAGCACCGGAACCGCTAATTTCCTGCTGTATGAATACGTCCTCTAAGCCACTGTCTCTGAGTTTGATACTGGGGCCGGTATCACCCGCTCCTGTGAATTCGCAAAAAGCAAAAAAATTATAATAAATTTGAACCCTGATGCCCGGAAAAACTACTTGACAAACGTTGCATTCCTGTTATATAATCGCCCTGGACAATTGAATAGCCTTATCAAGAGTGGTGGAGGGAACGGCCCTGTGAAGCCCGGCAACCTGCGTGTTTACGCAAGGTGCTAAATCCGGCGGTAGTGTATCGAAAGATGAGGGTGCATCAAATAACAACGCTCCGCCGTCCGGCGGGGCGTTTTTTGCGCTCCCAGAACAGAAAGGAGAACTTATTATGGCAAAAAGACTCTTTACATCCGAATCCGTCACCGAGGGGCATCCGGACAAAATCTGCGACCAGATTTCTGACGCGGTGCTGGATGCAATCATCGAAAAAGACCCTCAGGCTCGGGTAGCCTGCGAAACCACGGCCACCACTGGCCTGATCCACGTCATGGGAGAAATTACCACCTCCTGCTATGTCGATATCCCCAAAATTGCCCGTCAGGTGGTAAAAGACATCGGCTACGACCGGGCTAAGTTCGGCTTTGACAGCCAGACCTGCGCCGTCATTACTTCCATTGACGAGCAATCCGGCGATATCGCTATGGGTGTGGACAAGTGCCTGGAAGCCAAGCAAGGCAGTCAGAACGACGGACTGGACAACGGTGCGGGAGATCAGGGCATGATGTTCGGCTATGCCTGCGACGAGACCCCGGAGCTGATGCCTCTGCCCATCTCTCTGGCCCAAAAACTGGCAATGCAGCTGACTAAAATCCGCAAAGAGGGCAAAGTGGACTACCTTCGCCCTGACGGCAAGACCCAAGTAACGGTGGAGTACGGCGAGGACAACCGGCCTGCCCGCATTGATGCGGTGGTGGTGTCCACCCAGCACGGCGCGGAAGTGGAGCTGGACCAGATCCGCAAGGACATGATTGAGCTGGTCATCAAGCCTATCCTCCCCGCCAATCTGCTGGACAGTGATACCAAAATTTACGTCAATCCTACCGGGCGCTTTGTCATTGGCGGGCCGCAGGGCGACTCCGGTCTCACCGGACGCAAGATCATTGTAGATACCTACGGCGGTTCCGCTCCCCACGGCGGCGGCGCCTTCTCCGGCAAGGACCCCACCAAAGTGGACCGCTCCGCCGCTTATGCCGCCCGCTGGGTGGCTAAGAATGTGGTCGCCGCTGGTCTGGCCTCCCGCTGCCAGATTCAGCTGGCCTACGCCATCGGCGTGGCTCAGCCCGTATCCGTTCGGGTAGACACCTTCGGCACTGGCACAGTAGCCGACGCAAATCTGGAAGAAGCCGTCGAGAAGGTCTTTGACCTGCGCCCCGCCGCCATCATCCGGGACCTGGAGCTGCGCCGGCCCATCTATCGCCAACTGGCCGCCTATGGTCACTTTGGCCGGGACGACCTGGACCTGCCTTGGGAGAAAACCGACCGTGTAGACGCCCTCAAGGCCAATCTCTGAGGCTGCGTTGTGAACCTGGCAAAAAAAGCGGTCATCTTTGACCTGGACGGCGTGATCTGCGCCACCGACCGGCTCCAGTTCCAGGCGTGGCAGACCGTTGCCGCCCCTCTGGGCATTGTCCTGTCTGAGTCGGTTACTGACCGTCTCCGGGGCGTCAGCACCGAGGCGTGCCTCGACATTGTATTGGAGGGCTCCGGAACGATCTGCACCAGCGCAGAACGCGCAGCCCTGATGGAGGAAAAACGCTCCGTCTACCGAGAACTTCTGCACACTTTAGGCCCCTCCGACCTGGGGTATGAGGTGCATAACACCCTGAACGAACTGCGAGCCCGAGGCTATCGGCTGGCCCTCGGCTCCTCCAGCGGGGAGGCCGGTTATATTTTGAAGCGAATCGGCCTGGACACCTTTTTCGACGCTGTGGTGACTGGCGCGGACCTCACCCATGCCAAACCCGACCCGGAGGTATTTCTCACCGCTGCCGCCCGGCTGGGTATTCCACCGGAGGATTGTGCCGTCGTGGAGGATGCCCAAGCTGGGATTCAAGCGGCCAAGGCCGGGGGCATGACCGCCTTAGCCCTGTTTGGCAGTGCAAGGGCGTGCGGCCTGGAGGACTACAATTTGGACTCTTTTGCCGGTTTGCTCCAGATTCTGCCCTAATTGTCCACCTCCGAATGGAGGGCGGTTGTCGAAAACAACAAAACGTTTGTTTCCTCCGCAGTAAAATTCCACATCCTGGGACTGGACAACGCCGGGAAGGGAAGAGTAAAATAAACTGGAAAATCACGACCCGCCTAAACCGGCGGGGAAAGGAGCCAAGGTATGGATCAAACGGAAATTTTGGGCAGAGTGGAACACACTCTGCTGACCCCCACCGCCACCTGGGAACAGGTGCAGGCCCTCTGTGACGAGGGAAAGCAGTTCGGCGCCGCCGCCGTATGTATTCCTCCCCGTTTTGTGAAGCGGGCAGGGGATTATGTGGGCAATTCTATCAAAGTCTGCACCGTAATCGGCTTTCCCAACGGCTACGCCACCCCGGAGGTTAAGGTATTTGAGGCAGAAGACGCCATTCGAAACGGCGCAGACGAGATCGATATGGTGATCAACCAGGGGCTGGCCAAGTCCGGCGACTGGGAGGGCCTGTTGGCTGAAATCAGAGCGGTGAAAGCCTCCTGCAATGGCCGTATCCTAAAGGTCATCATCGAAACCTGCAACCTCACTTATGATGAGAAGGTCGCTCTGTGCCGGGTAGTATCTATGTCGGGCGCAGACTTTATCAAAACTTCCACCGGCTTTGCCTCCGGCGGAGCCACTGTGGAGGATGTCAAACTTCTGCGGGAGCATGTAAGCCCTGACGTGCGGGTTAAAGCCTCCGGCGGCATCCGTTCCTTTGAACAAGCTCAGGCCCTTATAGAGGCCGGCGCTGACCGAATCGGCGCCAGCGCCCTGATTGCCTTGGCAAAACAATAATCAAATCTCCGCCTCTCCATTAGGTAGGTGTCCGTAAAACAGTAATCTGAGAAAATTACATTCACGGCATCAGCATGAACGAACAGAAGCAAAAAAACAGCGGAGACAGGGGCTCCGGCAGGAGCAGGAATAAAATGGGGCTCATCATCCTAGCCCTCGTGGCTCTGGGCATCGGCGCGTTCTGCCTCAACAGGTCGCAGATCGCCCATCAAGACGCCGAGTATGTCATCAAAACACTCCTGGACGAGGACAACAGGTTGTTGAACAACGAGCGCTTCAACACTTGGTCAGGCCGTCTCGACACCGTGCGGAACAAGAAATACTTCTGGGAGGACTTGGCCCGGGCCTTCGCGGAGCTGGTTGCCTCCGGCGAGGCGGCGGACGAACAGGTCAGCGACGTTCTCCGCTTCCTGAGCAAGGCCGAATATGAGGACGAGAACATCCGGGATACCGCGGTGGCCTACTACACCATGTATAAGGAGCGCGCCCTTGCCCGCCTGGACCCGGCGGACCCCAAAAGCGTCTTCGACACCGCCAAGCGCATGAACGACGCCGAGGATTATCACTACGGCGATTTCTTCTATGAATCCCACAAAAAGGGCGGCAAGACCTACGACATGACCGAGTTCGGGAAAAACCCCGGCCTCTGGGACTCCATCGACAAGGACCTGCAAAACGCCATTCTCAGCACCAACATGGAGGCCAACTCCAAGGTCGTCACCTGCTGCTTCCGGGGCCGCCAGCTTATCCACGACAAGCCCGCGATCAGCGCCCTGTACGAGGCGGGCTTTGAGTATGCCGTGCCCACCAAGGACGGCGAGAGCTGGGGATTCCTCTCCCCCGCCGCCATCTGCCTGGACGGATACACGAGGAACGTGGTTTTCGGGGACTTCTCCAAGCAGTATGAGCATCTGAAGGACATCTACACTGGCGGGCCCTCCGTAGACGCCCCCTCCTTCGATGTCTATAACGAAACCGGCTTCAACAAGACGGCTTGAAGAAAGTTTTGAAAAAGGAGCAGAACGGGAAGATCAGAAGAAAGGGAAGGAAAGCAATCAACGGATATGATTGAAATTTTATCCAATCTTTTGCCAGTAACTGTCGGTGCTGTCCTCGGCTTTTTGAGCAGCGTTATCACCCGGCGGTTTGAATGGAAGCATGAGAGACGAAAAGCCTTACAGGATCAGCAATACGTTTTATGCGGAGATGTTGCTTCCTTCCTCTATGCTCTGTTGGCTTTTGTGGGGGAAGATTCTGATATCAGTCAAGAAATCAACAGTGTCACGCCCCGTTCCGATGATATGTGTTGGGATGAAATCGAGAGGCGCTGGCGGGAGATTGAACCTCGCTTGTGGCTGCTGAACCGTCTTCAACGGGAAAAAGTCCGCGAGTTGTATCACAATATTTCTGAACGCTCGCACGATTGCAGATATCAATCTGTCCTTGAAGAAACAGAGACTTTTATCAATAACTTGCGGGAAGCTATCTATCATTAAAGGAGAGTTTTATTATGGATATGTGTCCGAAATGCCGAATGGGTTTTCTCAATGCAGTCAGTGAGCGCACGGGCGGATTCAGTGGTAAAAAGCCGTTCTGGGCGCAGTGATCGCCGGCCCAGTGGGCGTCGCTGCTGGTGCTTTGGGCAAAAAGAAAGTTACATATAAGTGCAGCAACTGTGGGTATATTGTTGAGAAATGATTGCAGATTCCCAGGTTATCTTTGCTTGCGGCCCCACAGTCGCATCGTTTTGTCGAGATTTTATCCGCAGTAGTTAATCCCTTCCGAGCGGCAGAGAGGAAGGGCGCACTTCTATACATAGCCTGCGGCCATGTATCGTGCGCTCTGCGAGGCTAAAACCCAATATTGTACCCCTGACCGTTTACCAGATACCGGTAAACGGCCTTTTTATTTCCAAAATTCAAAGCTGATAGGAGGTCAACAGCATGAAAAAATCACGAGAGCAGTTGGAGAAAGAGCGGGACGAGGCCATTGCCAAACGGGAGCAGTACCAGCACCAGCAACGCCGATTGGAGAACCGTGTCCGCTACTACACCGAGGGCGAGCGGAAGAAACGAAACCACAAACTTATCGTCCGTGGGGCCGATGTGGAAAGCGTTGCCCCAGAAGTGCGTGGCCTGAGCCAAGCGACTTTCCGAAAGCTGGCGGAGCAAATCTTCTCCCTGCCGGAAGTCTCCGCTTTGGTCAGCCGCATGATTGACCAGCAGGGGGGTGACTGATTGGCGCTGTTCCACTTCCATGTCACCTAGGTCAAACGGAGTGCGGGACAGTCCGTTATTGCCTCCGCCGCTTACCGGGCCGGAGAGAAACTTTACAGCGAATACTATGGCGAGGTCAGCGACTACACCCACAAGGGCGGCGTGGTCTGCACCGGCATTCTCCTGCCGCCCCAGGCCCCCGCCGAGTATAAAGACCGCGCCACTCTCTGGAACGCCGTGGAGAAGGCCGAACGCGGCAAAAAAGCCCAGCTTGCATATAGCTTTGACATTGCCTTGCAGAACGAATTTTATTTGGAGGAAAACATCGCTCTTGCAAGGCAATTTGTTTCCGAGCAGCTTGTGAGCCGGGGCATGATTGCCGACTTCGCCATCCACCAGCCTGACAAGGAGGACGGCGGTATTCCGAACCCCCACTTTCACGTCCTCTGCTCTATCCGGCCCATCGAGGAAAGCGGCAAATGGGGCTTTAAGCAGAGGCGCGTCTACCGTCTGGACGAGAGTGGGAACCGCGTCATGGGAAAGGACGGCAAGGACCTTTTTGATGCGGTTCCTACCACCGACTGGGGAAGCCCGGAAACGCTGGAACATTGGCGGGAGGTGTGGGCCGCTATGGTGAACGCCAAGTTTGAGGAAAAGGACCTGACGTGCCGCATCGACCACCGCTCCTATGAGCGACAGGGCCTCGATCTGCTGCCCACTGTCCATGAAGGTGTGGCCGTCCGCCAGATGGAGGCCAGGGGCATTTCCACCGATAAGGGCGATTGGAACCGCTGGGTGAAAGCGGCCCGGAAAATGCTGAGCGATCTTCGGAAGAAAATCGCTGGACTGACCGACTGGATTAAAGCCGTGAAGGACGAATTGAGCAAGCCCCAGGCCCCGACTCTTGCCGCCCTGCTGACTGGCTACTATGAGGGCAGGAACGCCGGAGCGTGGAGCCGCAACGCCCGGATTGGAAATCTCAAAAGTTTTGCCGAGGTGGTCAATTATCTGACGGAGAATGATCTGCTTACCCTGGAAGATTTGGAGACCCGCCTCGTTCTCCGTAACGAGCAGACGGAGGCCGTCAACGATTCTCTGAAAGCTATGTTGGCCCGGAAGAAGGAGGTAGCGGATTTGCTTCATTTGGTTGACCTCTACCGGGAAACCAAACCCATCTACGACAAGTGGAAAGCCATCAAGTGGAAGGGCCAGCGGGAGAAATTCGAGTTGGAGCATGAG
>JAAWIE010000037.1 GCA_022796195.1 Lawsonibacter sp.
GCTTCCGCAGCGGCGGCGGCCACCTGCGCAGACAGCTCTTTGGACTTTTCTGCCGCCATGCGCAGCTGGGCAAGGCTAGTCAGTTTTTCATCCATTGCAAAACCTCGCTTTCATTGTATACAAAAGCACCTTCTCAAGACGCGGCTCCGAAAACCTCCGTAAGCATCTCGATTACCTCCGTGTCGGCGGCAACCTCCGGGCCGTTTTCCAGCTTGGCTTTCAGCTCATCGGTAAAGTCATTGGCAGACAGGCCCTTGCCCGCCTCCTTGGCCACATAACCAGACAGATCCACGGTGGTATCGTCCAGCAGAACGACTTCTTCTCCCACCTTAGCGTAGATATCGTAGTGATTGGTCTGGTTGTTCATCACCAGGTAGAGAATATTGTCCTGGGCGTCAGCGGCCTCAGGAACCGCATCCACCTTCTGAAAAACCGCGTGGCCGCTCTGAGAAATAGCGGCGCTGATGGCGGCGCTCACGTCGCCGCTGGTCTGGAAGCCGCTGTCGTTGGTCAGCTCAGAGAGTTTGACCGGTACGGCGAGATCCACCGCTTTGTCCGCAATGGTCTGAGCCGTACCGTTGACCTTGATGGCGGTAATCACATTGGGCTCACCGCCGGCGGTAATCAAGCCGTCCACCTTTCCGGACAGGGTGTTCAGCTCCGTCTTTGTGGCGAAGTCCGCATTGATCTTCTCCGCCAGCTGCTTCAGAGATTTCAGTTTAGTCAGTTTCTCCACATTGTAAGCCATAATTTTTTCCTCCATTTTTTAATTGTTGTCCTGAGAGGTTTGGAATACCTCATCAAGCAGTTCCATCATATCCGCGTCTGTCGCGATCTCGCCGGCCTTGGGACCAGGGTCGGGCAGGGTCACGGATGCCAGGGTTTTCGCTCCGGCCATCAGCCGCAGTTCCTGGCCCTCCACCTGGATCCCGTCCGCCTTCTGGAACAGGGACTGGGCCAGCGCCCCAGGTGTAGGAGCCCGAGACATAGCGCCTACTTCGGCGCCTTGCTGGATGATGCCGCAGTCCGCCCACACGGTAGGCAGTACCACGCCGCCGTCTCGCATTCCGCACACACCGATCATCAATCGTTTTCCTGCGTCGTCCAGGTCCATTACCTCCCACGGGATGGTACACCCTCCGCTCTCATCCAGCAGAACGGAGACGACCCGTCCTCCGGAGCGAAAGCAAGCGGTTCGTTCCATTCCGTCCCACTCCGGTGAAAAGTCGAAACGCGCAAAATAGATGTTGGCCGACCCGCTGGTCACCTGTTCCCGCTGGTGTACGGTCAGCCTGTTGTTGTCCGCATAGAGAACAAACATAGATTTAATCACCCCCTTGCTGCTGCGCCTCCCAATGGTGTGGGGCAAACCGGAAATGTTGCACCATCGCATACAACTTTCTAAAAATTTTTTCACCATCGAGGCGTTTTGTCATATTTCAAGCAATGCCTAAAGGATACGCCTGCCGGAACCGGCAGGCGTGTTGACATAAAATCTTAACTTTTTATGAATTGGCACGTTTTCCTCTTGCCGTATGGGGTCGAATTGGGTATACTGAGAAAGAATGATGTTCAGGGAGTGACCCCTTTGGAAGAGAGATATATGAAAGTATCCAGACGGCCAGCGGGCCGCCGTCAAGCGCCTCCCCAGCGGCGGCAGACCGGACCGGACCGCCGCCGGACCGAGGCGGATGATTGGGATGAGCCGCCCCGAAAACGGGGCCGGTCGGGCCGGTCCCCAGCGGCAGCGGTGGCAGTCGGATTTTATAAGGTGCTTGTTTTGGTCTCCGCCCTCATTGTGGCGGCGTATTTGGGCTTCAGCTTTATGATCAAGGCCCCTGAACAGAAGGCCCCGCCGCCCCCGGTCCAAGCCGGAAATAAGACCGACTCCACCGGCGGCAGTACCAGTGCTGCCAGTTCCGCCGCGCCCACTGAACGGCAGCTTCGGAAGGGCGTCTATAATATTTTCCTTGCCGCCACCGACTTGGAGGGCTTCCGCACCGACATTATGATGGTGATGAGCTACGACACGGTGGCGCAGACCGTAGGCGTGATTTCCGTCCCCCGGGACACGCTGGTCGCCCGGGAGAGCGGCAACCCCCACCTAGTCTATGGCAAGGGCGGCTTGGACCAGCGGGTCGCTGAGGTGTCTGACATGCTGGGTATCCCCATCGACTACTACATCAAGGTTAACATCAAGGGCTTTGTCACACTGGTGGACTACCTGGGCGGTGTAGACTTCTATATCCCCTGCAAAATGGACTACGACGACCCCATACAAAATCTGCATATCCACTATACCGAGGGGATGCGCCACCTCGGCGGACAGGAGGCTATGGAGGTCGCCCGGTTCCGAAAGAACAACGACGGCTCAGGCTATACGGATACAGGCCGGACCGAGACACAGCAGAAGCTGCTGGTCGCTCTGGCCAAAAAGGTGCTGTCCTGGGGCAGTTTGACCAAAATTAACGGTTTCGTAGAGATTTTCAACAAAAATGTAGACACTGACCTGTCTGTTAACGATATGCTCTATTTTGCCAGTCAGGCAGTTGGCTTGGACCCCTCCTCCAGTGTCGAGACTGGTACCCTTCCTGGCCGTGGCGATGGTGTCTACCGCGGTTCCCGCTACTGCTACGTGCTGGACCCGGAGGAAACTTTGGAGCTTGTCAACCGCCTCGTCAACCCATACGACCAACCGCTGACGTTGGACGATATGAACCTAGCCAAAGCGGACAGCTTTACCGGATAACAAATGCGGCCCCCGGTGATTCCGGGGGCCGCACCTCTATTTCACCTTACTTCCATTGAGTGCCGCAGAGACCAGCTGGTCTCCCTCGTAGCAAACCTTGAGGGAGAAAAAGGGGGCGTCCTCCCAAATCAGCTTGAGGAAAAGATCGTCTCCTTCCCATCGCGGGATATTCAGGAGCTGGTCTTTCGGAAGCCATTCCAATACTCCCTCGTCGCATTCCCTTAATTCACCACAAAAGGAGCTGGCGGTAAACAGGTGCATATACTCGGTGGGCCAGCGGTCCGAGACAAAGGTGACAATGCCCCGATAGCGGTAGCTGGTCAAGGTCAAACCCGTTTCCTCCTCCACTTCCCGGAGCAGGCAGTCTTCCGGACTCTCCTTGTCCAGAAACTTGCCGCCAATGCCAACCCATTTGTCCTTGTTCAGATCATTTTCCTTCTTAATCCGGTGGAGCATCAAGTATTCTTCTCCCCGCTGGATGTAGCACAAGGTTGTATTGATCACGTCGTCCCCTCTCTCCTTGGAAGCAAAACTGTGTTTTGTCTCCATTTTCTTTTGTCCCTTTTGGGTTCCAAAGCAAAGGCGTCTAAGCCGGACTTACCCCTCAATCAATGCCACATCCACCGTAAAGCTCTCTCCGTCCCGCAGGTACGTCAGCGACACCACATCCCCTGGGCCGAGTCCCAGCTTCAGGCGGGTCAGGTCCTCGATTCCCGTCACCGTCATTCCGTTGGCGGCGGTAATCACATCGCCAGCCCGCAGCCCCTTGGCCCAAGCGTCGCTGTCCTCTTCTACGTCCACCAGCTCCAGTCCTCCACCCACTACCGCATAGGTATTGACGGTAAAGCCGAACACACCGGTTTTAATCTCCTCGCCTGCAATCATTCGGTCGGCCACATATTTGACCCGCCGGGATGGGATTGCAAATCCAAGACCCTCGGCGGAACCGTCCTCCGAGACAATCTTGATGGTATTGATCCCCATCACCTGACCATACTGGTTAAGCAGGGGGCCGCCGGAGTTGCCGTAGTTGATGGCGGCGCTGGTCTGAATCAGCACCATGTTGACCCCGTCCACTTCCACCTCCCGGTTCAGGGCGGAGACGATGCCATCGGTAAAGGTAGCCCGGTAGCCCAAGGAGTCGCCCAGAGCGGCAACCGGCTCACCGATGCGCAAATCATTGGAGTCGCCGAAGCGGGCAGGGGTCAGGTCCTCCGCCTCCACCTTCAGCACAGCCAAATCTTCCACCGCGTCAAAGCCCACTAGGCTGGCGGGTAAAATGCGGTTGTTGTGGAGCATCACCCGGACCGACCTGGCGCCGGCCACAACATGGGCATTGGTAATCAGATAGCCGTCCTGAGTGAGTACCACACCGGTCCCGGCGCTGTATCCGCCCGAGGCTTCCGCCTCAATGGAGACTACGGAGGGGCAGGCTTTCTCATAAATCTGTGTATAAGCCAGCGCCTCTCCCTGGGCGGGGAACAGCGTCACCGTTACCCCCGTACCGGTACCGGCCTTGGGGATAGAGGGAGGCCGGTCGTCCAATTCCTGTTCCGGAGCCTCTTCCTCCTCGATGGAGGGAAAGCGGTCCCATATAATAGGCGCATGTTGTCTGGGCAGATACCGGTCCAGCAGGACGGTAGACAAGCAGATAGCTGCCACCAGGGTCAGGAGCCCTAGAAACCAGGGCCATTTTCTGCCTCTCCGCCGGGGTCTGAGCACCGGACGGCGGGACCGGGGCCGCCCAGCTGGAATCCGGACGGCAGGCGGATTAGGAAACGCAGGCGAAGGCTGTTCCCAGGGACCTCCCCGCCACAGGCCGTCGTTTTGATTCTCCATTGCAGCACCCCCAAATAAAAATGATGCGGGTTAGGTCTATGCCAGCGTCAGGGTAAAGTGGAACTGGGTGACCCCATCCTCGCTGGTTGCGGTGATATTCTCTTTCAGGTTGCCCAGAATGGTCTTGACAATATACAGCCCCAGTCCCACGCCTTCCCGGTCCATGGATCGGGAATAATCCGCCTTGTGGAACCGCTCAAAGAGCAGAGGAATCTCCTCCGGCGGGATGGTGCCGCCCAAATTGCGGATAGTGGTGTGGGCCTTGCCGTCCTTTTTTGTAATCTGCACTGCAATGGCGGTGCCGGGGGCGGCAAACTTGGCTGCATTGTCCAATAGATTGTAGCACACCTGCGTGATCGCGTCCGGGTCGCCCCACACCATCAGCTTATCCTCAGGCATCTGGACTTCCACATCCAGCTTTCGGTCGGTAATCTTGGTCTCCAGACTGATCAACACCCGAGACATCACCTCGGTCAGGTCGAATGCCTCCTGGGCGGTAACGGTGCTCTCCGTCAACGCGTTGAGCCGGGACAAATCCAGCATCCGCCGCACCAGACGGCTGAGCCGGCGGGTCTCTGACACCACAATCTCCAACGACTCCCGCTCCCGTTCGGGGGGGATGGTGCCGTCCAGAATTCCCTCGGCAAACCCGGCAATGGTGGTCATAGGGGTCTTCAGCTCATGGGAGACATTGGCAATAAACTCCGACCGCTGGCTTTCCACCTTCTCCAGGGAGTTTGCCATCGAGTTGAACGCCTCCGCCAGGGCGCTCACCTCGTCGCACCGGTCCTCATAACCGGTGACACGGGTGTCAAACTCCCCCTGGCCAAACTTTCTTGCTGCCTCGGCCATTTCGTTCAGGGGCCTGGTCTGGTAGGCAGAGGTGAGGGTGCTGGCAATCACCGAGATCAAGAACACCACCACGGCGGAGAAGAAAAAGATGGTGGCGGTAGAGGACCACATCCCGGACAGGTTGGAGGCATCCGCCGCTACCAGCACCATCCCCTGGGTCACCATCAGCTGTCCCATCTGGTTCTCCACCGGCAGGGCAGACAAATACCGCTTTTCCGGATACAGCCCCCCCAGATTGGTCATACCGGTGAACGCCCCCTCCTGGAGCACCTGAGACACCACCTGTTCCGGCAGGCGGCCTTCCTCATAGTTGTAAAAACGGCCTCCGTCGGTGGCGTAAAGAATCTTCCCCTCCGGGTCAGCCACAATAATGTGGGAATTGGAGATCATGGCAATGGAAGCCACATAGCTGCTGTAAAATTCGTCCTGCACGTTTAGGGTAAGGTACCGCCGGTAGTAGGTGGCGGTAAAGCTGGAGATATATCCTGCGTTGCGCTCCACGGAATCCCGGGTCTCTCCAATAATGTAGCGGTAAGACAGGAGCATAAAGGCCCCAGCCAGCAGGGTAAAGGAGACCAGCATAATACTCACCATCATCGCCAGCTGACGCCGGTATAGAGAGCGCATCATGGAACACCTCCTTGCGGTTGCACATCGCATATCACGCCATCGTGTAGGGCAATGGCTCCGCCCGTCTTTTTGCAGAACCGGGCCGCACAAGAAAACCTCGCCTCAGCGCCCAGCTTATCCTGTCGTGCCCAGCTCAAATTTGTAGCCCACGCCCCAAACGGTTTTCAGCCGCCACTGGTCGCTGACTCCCTCCAGCTTCTCCCGCAGGCGCTTGATGTGTACGTCCACCGTCCGGCTGTCGCCGAAGTAGTCGAAGCCCCACACCTCGTCCAGCAGCTGGTTCCGGGTAAACACCCGATTGGGGGAGGAGGCCAAGTGGAACAGCAGCTCCAGCTCCTTGGGCGGAGTGTCCACCCGCTGGCCGTCCACCAGCAGCTCATAGGAATCCAAATTGATGACCAGCTTGTCAAAGGACAGCTTCTTCTCCCCGGTCTCCTCCTCCACACCGGAGCGGCGCAGGACAGCGTGAATCCGGGCCAGCACCTCTTTCATCTCAAAGGGCTTGACAATGTAATCATCGGCCCCCTGTTCCAGGCCGGCCACCTTGTCCTCCGTCTCCCCCTTGGCGGTGAGCATAATCACCGGAGTCTTGTCGTTTTCCCGAATTTTTTTCAGCACAGACCAGCCGTCCATGATAGGCAGCATGATATCCAGCAGCACCAGGTCGGGCCGGAAAGCTCGGAACAGCTCTACGCCCTTGCCGCCGTCCTTGGCGACCAGGCTCTCAAAGCCCTCTTTTTCCAAATAGAGGTGGAGCAGTTCAGCAATGTTGGCGTCATCCTCGACGATCAGGACTTTTTTGGACATAAACAGCACCTCATTTTCCTGTCTGTAGGGGTGCGCATTGCGCGCCCAACCCAATCTTGGATACAGGGCGTACGGACCATGTCCGCCCCTACGGATGATTCCTCTCTATTATAGCGTAAACAGCCGGTTTTGGGTGAATAATTTGTGAATTAGGTGAGTTTTTTCTCCTCCACGTAGGAGTGGTCCACCTGAATAACGGAAAAATACCGGCCGGACAGCTTTTTGATTTCCTCGTCCAGCGCACTGCGCAGCTCTGCGTCAGACATGTGGAAGCCATAGGGCGCCACCACGTCAAACAGAAGGTTGGTGTGGATTGGCCCTGCGGTAATGCGGAAGTCATGAATGGTAAGGCTGGGGGCAATTCCGGCGGCAATCTGGGCAACCTGGGTACGCAGTGTCTCGGTGCGCCCATCCCGCACCACGGGGTCCATATGGATCGAGGTCTCAATGTGGTGCTTGGCCTTCAGCTCCCGCTCAATATGGTCAATCACATCATGTACGGCCAACAAGTCGGACTCGGCCGGCACCTCAGCATGGAGGGACATCATAGCCCGCCCCGGGCCGTAGTCGTGGTATACCAGGTCGTGGATCCCCAAAATATATTCGTGCCCTAGGACAATGCGGTCGATGTCCGCAGCCAGCTCTGGGTCCATAGGCCGGCCCAACAGTGGATCAATGGTGTCTTTGGCGGCCTCCCAGCCGGTACGCAGGATAAACAGGGCCACACCCAGTCCCAGCCAGCCGTCCAGGGGCAGATTCAAAAAGTGTCCAGCCAGCAGGCCCAGCAGCAGGGTGGTGGTGCCCGCCGCATCGGATAAGGAATCGGCCGCGGTGGCGGACAGTGCCGCCGACTGGATTGCCTTCGACAACCCCCGGTTAAACCAGAACATCCACAGTTTCACCCCCACTGAGACGGCCAGAATAACGGCCGGGAGGGCGTTGAACACCACCGGTTCCGGATGCAGAATTTTCTGGAAGGAGGACTGGCCCAGTTCCACTCCCACCAGCAGGATCAGCATTGCCACCACCAGCCCCGCCAGATACTCCATCCGGCCGTGACCAAAGGGGTGTTCCTCATCCGCCTCCCGTCCGGCCAGACGAAAGCCGATTAGGGTAACCACCGAGGAGGCCGCGTCGGACAGGTTGTTAAAGGCGTCAGCCGTGACGGCGATGGACGCGGTGACCACGCCGGCCAGCAGCTTGCCCAGAAAGAGCAGCAGATTGAGGGCAATGCCCACTCCTCCGGACAGCACGCCGCACCTGCGCCGGGCCTCCGGGTCCTGAGGGGACGCGCCCTTCAGGCAAACAGACAGCAAAAAACGCACAACATACACGCTCCCCAATCAAATCAAGGTTTTCTCATTTTAACATGAAACGCCACCCGCTTCAAGCCGAATTTACTGGGCGGAAACGTTCATAAAAAATTCATCCGAATGTCACAGTTTCGCCTTATTCCTCCTATATGATAACAGCGTACCAAGTGAATAAAAATGTATCTCCTTTCTCTCTCCTTTACAACACACAGGCAGACCGCTCCGGCCCTTTCGCCGGGGCGGTTTGCTGTTTTCCGCAGTTTTTGGGCCAGTTCTCCGCAAAAAAAGCAGAAAAAGGGAGTTTACAAAAAGTTCACGGGAAGGTCATGAAATCGCCGCATTTATATTCTATGATAACGTTGTAGCAAGGCTACAACATGTATCTCCCATTTCTCCCTCTCCTTTTACAACACACACAGGCAGAACGCCCTGGCCAGCGGCCAGGGCGTTCTGTCGTTTTTGGGCACTTAAAAAATCATCTCCCGGTCAATCTCCGCCAGGGAGTGGACGCCGCACATAGTCATAGTGTCGGCCAGCTCCGTTTTCACCTTTTCGGTCAGCACGCGGACCCCCTCGGCCCCGCCGCCGTAGACAGCGGTAACATAGGGGCGGGCCAAAATACAGGCGTCAGCCCCCAGGGCCAGGGCCTTGCACACATCCACACCGGTGCGAATCCCGCCGTCCACCAGAACTGCCATCTGGCCCTTGACGGCCTCGGCAATACCGGGTAGGACCTCTGCCGTGGCTGGCACTCCATCCTGCACCCGGCCGCCGTGGTTGGAGACTACAATACCTGCGGCGCCGGCCTCCAGTGCTTTGCGGGCACCTTTCACGGTCATAATCCCCTTGAGCAGGAAAGGTACCCCGGCATACTCGATGACCTCTCTCAGCTCCGCCACCGTCTTGGACCCGGCGGGGGGATTAAGCCCTTTCAAGAAGGGCAGACCGGCCGCGTCGATATCCATCGCAAACATCTGCGCTCCGGCGGCTTTGCCCTGGTCCAGTTTGGCAAACAGGGTGTCCCGGTCCCAGGGCTTTACGGTGGGGATGCCCTTGCCGCCGTTTCGTCCGATGGCCTTAGCCGCCGCAGCGAAGACAGCGGGGTCCGTGCCGTCGCCGGTAAATGCGGCAATTCCGGCCTGAGCACAGGCGGGAACCAAAATGTCGTTGTACTCCTGGTCGGTGAATTTGCCGCCGTAGTGCAGCTTGACCGCCCCCACGGGACCGGCGAATACCGGCAGGTCATAGGTCTGCCCAAAGAGCGTAAAGCGGGTATCCGCCGGTCCGTTGGGGCAGATAGTGTCCATGTTCAGGCACACTTCCTGCCACGCGTCGTAGTTTCGCATCGCAACGGTACCCGTCCCCTTTGCCCCTGGACCGGGCATCGTATTTTTGCAGGCCCGGCCATTGCACACCGGGCAGGCTTTGCAGTAAGGGCCGCTGCACGTGCGGGCGGCCTCCAACACCTCTTGATAGTTCATAAACAACCTCCTTTTTTCTCCATCATACTGCCGCCGGCGGATTTCGTCAAGCGGAAAAAGGGCGGCATTTCATAGGTTGAACGGGCTGGCTCTATGCGCCCAAAGCGGCTTCAATTTCTTCCCGGGTGGGGAGAGCGGGAATGGCCCCCTTCTTCTGCACCGTCAGTCCGCCGGCAGCGTTGCCGTACTCCATGGCCCGGCTGGCAATTTCCCGGGTAATCTGGTCCACCCGGTCCACCCCCTGGAGCCGCAGGCTGGACAAGAAAGCCCCCCAGAAGGCGTCTCCTGCGCCGTTGGTATCCACACAGGGCACCTTTTTACCGGCCACATCCCAGTGTTCCCCGGCAAAGAAACACCGGGCCCCGCTTCCGCCCAAGGTCTCCACCAGCAGGGCAACACCGAATTCCTCCATCAAACCAGGCAGAGCGTCCTCTCCGCCCATCATGTCCACTTCCTCATCCGACACCTTCAGCAGATCCACATAGGGCAGAATCTCCCGCACCTTGGCGGCGCAGGCCGCCGGGCCGCTGCTCCACACCACGCCCCGGTAGTTCACATCAAAGCTGACCAGCTTCCCCAGCGAATGGGCCAGACGCATCGCTTTGGCGGTGGCCTCCGCCGCAGGGGAGGCGGATAGGGAGTAGGACCCGGCGTGGACGATGGCGCTGTTCCGAATGTCCTCCTCTTTCACGGCGTCCTCTCCAAGGAACATATCGGCCCCAGGCTTTCGGGCGAAGGTAAAGCTGCGGTTTCCACCGGCGTCCAAAGTGACAAAAGCCAGGGTGGTTACCGCCTGACTGCACAGCTCTAAGTTCATAACTTGAACCCCGTTTTCTTCCAAGGTGTGGAACAGGAAGCGGCCAAAATCGTCGTCCCCCACACAGGTACACAGCCCTGCCGCCAGCCCGTTTCGCGCCGCCGCGATGGCCACATTGGCAGGCGCCCCGCCGGGATTTCGGATATAGCTGGCCGGTTCGCTGCCGGGGGTAAAGTCGATGAGCATTTCTCCAATGCTGTAAAGGTCCATAGTCTGTCCGCCTTTCTGATATAGTAAGCCGGTTATCCGCCGGCGCTCTTCCACAAGTTTACACCAGCCTGTCTCTCCCGTCAACCAAATCCCGCTGTTTCCTTTTCAGACGGCACAAGAAAAACGGCCTGTCCCAAAAGACAAGCCGTCCGATCAACTTTTTTCTTGAAAGCTGGCGCCGCAGCCCCGGCAGGTAACGGTAATTTTCCCCTTTCCCCGCGGAACCCGAAGCTGCTGGCCGCAGCTGGGGCATTTAAAGTAGACATGCTCCTTATCCCGGCGGATGGTGCGCCGCAGGCGCAGCCAGCTCAGGACCGGACGGGCGGCCCGCATAAACCGGGCGTTCTCCGCCCTCCGCCGCTCCATATTGCGGGAGGACATGCGAAAGAGCGTGACCGCCAGCAATACAAGGCTCACCCAATACAGCAGCTCCCCCCGAATCATGAGAGCCACCAGATAGAGCAGCAGGTATAGGCCCATTAGGAACAAGTTCAGCTGGTCGTTCCCGTAGCGGCCAAACATAAATCGCTGGATCGCGTTGCGGATCATGGAAGCGCCTCCTTGGCTGAATAGGGACGGCAGGCGTCAACGCCTGCCTGATACGTTCCTATCATACCGTTCCTGCGGGGTCCCGTCAAGGCGTTATTCGTAAACAAAATGTAAATTCCGCTGAGATTCCACAGCTTTGGGCGGCTTTTCCTTCATAAAGCCCTTGCGGTTCGGAACGCCGGTGTGCTATACTGTCGGCAGAAACCGACAAAAAGGAGGCTTCCCCCATGGACCGCATCGACAAAGAAAACTACTACCTGGATATTGCCGCAACGGTACTGGAGCGTTCCACCTGCCTGCGCCGGTGCTACGGCGCCATCCTTGTCCAGCATGACGAGATTATTTCCACCGGCTACAACGGCGCCCCTCGCGGACGGAAGAACTGTATGGACCTGGGCCACTGCACCCGAGAGGCCATGAACATCCCCTCCGGCCAGCGGTACGAGCTGTGCCGTTCGGTCCACGCTGAGGCCAACGCCATTATCTCCGCCGCCCGGAGCGAAATGCTGGGGGCCACCCTCTACATGGCCTGCAAGGACCCGAAAACCGGTCAGCTCATCCCCGGGTCCACCTCCTGCTCCATGTGCCGCCGGTTGATTATCAACGCCGGCATCGACCGGGTGGTTATCCGCAACACCGAAACTGATTACTCCGTGGTCCATGTGTCCGACTGGGTCCGGGAAGACGATTCCCTGCCCCGGCCGGTTTAGTCTGGGCACTGCCCTCCACGGGTATGCACCGCTGCGATATTTCCCAGAAAACAACATGAGAGGAAGAAATTTTATGAAACAGAAAGTCATGTCCCTCGCGTTAGCCATGGCGATCTGCTTCAATTTGGCTGTTCCTGCTCTGGCCACTGCCAGCGGCACCGCGAAAGCCAGCACCCAGCCCGTCATGGTAGACGGCAAGGCGGTGGAGTTCCAGATGTATACTCTGTTGGATGAGAACGGCAACGGGACCAACTACGTCAAGCTGCGGGACATGGCCCAGGTTCTGAACGGTACCAAGGCGCAGTTCTCTGTGGGCTATGACAACGCCACCAAGTCCATTTCCGCCATTACCGGCCAAGCCTATACCTCCACCGGAACTGAGATGACCACCCCTTTCTCCGGTGACCGGGCCTATACCGGCGGTGCCCAGCCCATCCAGGTGGACGGCAAGGCGGTGAACATGACCGCCATCACCCTTCTGGATGACGCGGGCGGCGGCTACAACTACTTCAAGCTCCGGGACCTGGGCGCAGCCCTAGGCTTCAACGTGGGCTGGAGCAAGGAGCAGGGCGTATTTATCGAGAGCGATAAACCTTACGCGGAATAAGGAAAAACCAGGGGCCGAAACCGGCCCCTGATTTTTCATACCTCCATGATAACAGGCAGGATCATGGGGGAGCGTTTGGTTTTTTTGTAGAGGTAGCCGGACAAGTCGCCCTTGATGGCGCTCTTAATGGCGGACCAGTCGGTGGAATAGCGGGTATCCACGCTCCGGATGGCCTCCAGAGCCACATGGCGCAGCTCCTCCATCAGCCCCTCGGACTCTTTCACATAGACAAAGCCCCGGGTGATAATGTCCGGGCCGGATACCAATTCGCCGTCCTCTCCAGACATAGACAGCACCACCACGATCACACCGTCCTGCGCCAAGTGCCGCCGGTCCCGCAGGACCACGCTGCCCACGTCGCCCACACCGTAGCCGTCCACAAAGACCTGTCCTGCGGTGACCGTTCCGGCCAGTCTTGCGGAGTTGTGGGTCAGCTCCATCACCCGGCCAATGTCGCCGATGAGGATATGGTTGGGTTCCATCCCCATCTGGCGGGCCAGCTTGGCATGAATTTGCAGCATCCTCTGTTCCCCGTGGACCGGAATAAAGAATTTCGGCTTGACCAAGGCATGCACGATTTTCAGTTCTTCCTGACAGGCGTGGCCGGACACATGGAGGGCCAGTTCCCGTTCGTTGAGCACCTCTACGCCCTTGCGGTAGAGTTCATTGACCACATTGCCAATGGCGTTTTCATTGCCTGGAATCGCGGAGGCGGAAATAATCACCCGGTCGCCTGGGAGCAGGTCCACCTGCCGGTGGGTGTTGAACGCCATTCGGGTGAGGGCGGACATCGTCTCACCCTGACTGCCGGTGGTGATGATACACACCCGGTTTTTCGGCAGGGATTTGATGTGGTTCAAATCCATAAGAATGCCGTCAGGGATACTCATATAGCCCAGTTCGGTGGACACTTTCATCACGTTTTCCATGGACCGGCCGGTAACGGCCACCTTTCTGCCGTACCGGTCGGCCACATCAATGATCTGCTGAATGCGGTCCACGTTGGAAGCAAAGGTGGTGACAATGATGCGCTCCTCGCACCCCCGAAACAGGGCGTCGAAGGAGGCACCCACGCTGCGCTCCGACCGGGTGTAGCCCGAGCGTTCCACATTGGTGGAGTCGGCCAGCAGGGCCAGCACGCCTTCCTTACCCAACTCACCCAGACGGGCCAGGTCCATCATCCCGCCCTGAATGGGGGTGGCGTCAATTTTAAAGTCGCCGGTGTGGACACAAACGCCTGCCGGACACTTGATGGCGAAGGCCACCGCATCCGCAATGGAGTGGTTCACATGGATAAACTCCACGCTGAACCGCCCCGCCTTGACCAAATCTCCCGCCTCACAGGTAATGAGCTTGGTCTTGCTCAGCAGGCGGTGCTCCTCCAGCTTCAGTTTGATGAGCCCAGCGGACATGCGGGTAGCGTAGATGGGGGCGTTCACCGACCGCAGGACATAGGGCAGGGCCCCAATGTGGTCCTCGTGGCCGTGGGTGATGAAGATACCGCGAATCTTGTTCTGATTTTTGATAAGATAGGTCACGTCAGGGATGACCACGTCGATGCCGTACATATCGTCATCGGGGAACCCCATGCCGCAGTCCACCACGATAATGTCGCCGCCATACTCGTATACAGTAAGGTTCTTTCCGATTTCATTGAGGCCGCCCAGGGCAATAATTTTCAGTTTTTCTGCCATGATAACTCCTTTTTATTCCATATTGATGTATCCAGACAGAAAATACCATGGAAAACCAGCCATACTCCTGGTACGGCCTACAGACGAAGGACTGCCCCGCTCCGGCCCTGCCTCGCCGGTTGAGGTGCGTCGTTCCTTCGTCTTTCCGCAGTTCTCTGTCTCTGGCTCCGGGCCCGTTCCCGCCTGCGCTGCGGGTGGGGCTGCGGAGCAATTTATTTAGACGCCGGGGCGGAGGTCTCTCCCCCAGCCCCTTGCGTTTAAATCAAATCAGGCCCTCGCAGCAGCGGTGCGCGCCGCGCACCCGAAGGCGGACCAGATCCGCCCGCTCAAAAGCATAATAGATATCATTAGTTTATCACACTTTTTTAAAAAAGTATACTATGTGTTTGTGAAGAACAAATCTATTCTATTCGTCCGTGTCTTGGGCACATTGTTCAGAAATTGCCCGATCCAGCTCTACCGTCCGTCCAGCAAAGAAATCACACAGTTCGGCAGCCAGCTCCAAATCGGGACCTTCAGCAATGATCCGCAGCGCGGAGCGGCGGGCGGCGGGGGTCAGGTAGACCCAGCCGCTTCCGGTGCGCATCCGCAGGCCCTCTCCGGCGGGGACCCGGCCCTGGTCTTTGGCCAGCGCCCGCATCACCCGGCCCCGATCCGAGGACAAGGGCACCTCCCGCCGCCAAGAAGAAAACCGCGGAGTTTTGGACACCAGCGTCTCCAGCTTCTGTCCGGACACCGCCATCCGAGAGCAGATACGCACCGCCGCGGCAGGCCCCTGCCGCATCCAAGGCTGGGCGGCGTACAGCGCCTGGGCCTGTTCCCCATCCCGGTCCAGCCGCAGGACGGTCCCCCCATATCCGGCGGCCACCAGTTCCACGGCGGCGCTTGCCCCAGCGGGGACCGCCACCTTTCCACAGCCGTTTTCCATCTCAATCAGAGCTGTCAGTGCCAGAAGCTGACCAGGGTCCACCACCGCCCCCCGCTCGTCCTGAGCGGTGAGGGTAAACCCGCCCCGCTGGGCGCGGAAAGCGGGGATACCAGGGCGCCACTCCCGCTCCAACTTACAGCCCAGCGCGGCCAGAGCCCAGCCCAACGTCCGGTCTTCCGGGGTAGATTCTCCCACCGCCACCGTCGGGTGACGCAGAGCGGGGCGGTGAAGTCCGGCCCGCTCCGCCAATTCCCGGGCCCAAAGCTCCTGCGACAGATCCGACTGCCGCAGGCGGCCCACCTGGCCGCTCCGGGTCCGGCGCACTTCGCCTTGGAGAAGGGCATGCTCCAACTTTCGCTCCCGGGCCCGGCCCAGGGGCAGGCCGTTTTTGTCGAAGAGGTGGAGATAGACTACCCCGCCACTCTCCTCTACAAAGAGGGAGAGGGCCAGCCCGTGATGAACCGCCGCTCCCGCCCCCTGTACTGGACTTTCTAAGGTGTGGATCACGGCGTCCCCTCCGGCGGCAGCGACTCCGGCGGCGGCAGCCCTGGCCAGCATTCCGGCCCCAGGGGTATTGGAACAGCCCAGCCCCACTGGGCCTTCCGTTCCCAGGATACTCCCCAGGGTAAGCAGGGCTTCCGGCCCCAGGTCCTCCCCCAGCACGCCCCGGATGGCCCCGCTGTCCCCAAACCGGAGAGCCCCTTTCTGGCTTCCGCTGGTGATGGACCGGGCCAGACGGCACCCCGGGGGGACGGTCTGTCCCGGCCACAGCTTCACCCGCTCCAGCAGGACGGCGCCCTCTTCCGCCAAGGAATTTTCTCCCATCACTGTTCCTTCGTTGAGAACGGCCCCCTTCCGGACGGAGGCGTCTTTGCACAAAATAGCTCCGTAGAGGGTTGCCCGCTCCCCGGCGGCGGCGTTTTCCAACAGGATGGACCGCTGGACCATGGCCCGCTGGCCCACCTGACTGCCCCGCTCCAAAATGGCGTGGGGGCCAATCAGACAGCCCTTCCCCAAAGAGACCCCCTCGTCTACCCAACAGGGGGGCACAACATTTAGTCCAGGGGGCAGGGGCTGAGCCGACCACACGCCCCCATCCCGCCGGGGCAGACCCAAATCCAGCTGCACTTTGCCGGACAGCGCATCGCAGGCGGCGTTCAGATAGGCCCCGCAGTCTCCCATATCCCGCCAGTAGCCCTCCAAAGCCAGAGCACAGAGGGGTGCGCCCTCCCGGAGCAGAGCTGGGAAGAGATCCTTGCCAAAGTCCCACACCGTATCCTTGGGCACTCGCTCCATAGCAGCAGGGGATAGGACATAAATTCCGGTGTTGATCTGGTCGGTGAACACCTGTCCCCACCCCGGCTTCTCCACAAACCGCTCCACACGTCCCTCCGGGCTGGTCAGCACCAACCCATATTCCAGGGGCGTTTTATGGCGGTACAGACCCAGGGTAGCCTGGGCCCCCCGCTCCCGGTGAAACTGCGCCAACCGGGACAAGTCCAGATCACAGACGCAGTCTCCGCTGATCACGAAAAAGTCCTCCGCACCGATGTGGTTCATGCAGTTCTTCACGCTTCCCGCCGTCCCTAAGGGCTCCTCCTCGGTGAACCAGGTCAGCCGCACCCCCAGCCGGTCTCCGCTGCCAAAATAGTCCATGACCGCCTGGGGCTTGTAGCACAGGGTGACGCAGATGTCGGTTATTTTGTGCTTTTTCAGCAGATTGATGATGTGTTCCATCACTGGACGCCCCAGCAGAGGCGTCATGGGCTTGGGACTGCCCAGAGACAGAGGTCTCAGCCGGGTACCCTCGCCGCCCGCCATGATTACAGCTTTCAAAAGGCTTCGCCGTCCTTCCATCCGTTCGTGAGGGTTAGTATGGCTTGCTTAGGACGGTTTCAAACTTGTCCGGAGCAGTAAAATATGGTATACTGACGAATATAAATTTGTTCAGAACAGGAGAACCGGGATGAATATTCAAATTTTCGGAACAAGCAAGTGCTTTGACAGCAAAAAAGCGGAGCGCTGGTTCAAGGAACGGCGCATCAAATTTCAGGCGGTAGACCTGAAAAAGCAGGGTATGAGCCTGGGGGAACTGACCAGCGTGAAGAACGCAGTGGGGCTGGAGGCCATGGTGGAGCCCAAACATCCGGACGCCGTGCTGGTGTCCTATCTAGCCACAGAGCAGGCCAAACTGGAAAAGCTCTTTGAGGACCCGTCTCTGCTCCGCACCCCCATCGTCCGCAACGGGAGGCAGGCCACGACCGGTTTCTGTCCGGAGGTGTGGGAGACCTGGAGCTGAGTACAAAAGTCCTTTTTATCGGACACAACATCGGCTATACTAGGGCTGAAACCCAGAAAGGAGGAGATTGCCATGTCAAAAAGCGCCAATCAGAAAACCAAGCTGCTTCATCTCTGCCGAATGCTCCTGCGCCAGACCGACGAGGAGCACCCTCTCACCGTCCCTCAGATCATCGAGGGGCTGGCCCGGCTGGACATCAAAGCCGAACGCAAAAGCATCTATGACGACCTGGAGGCTCTGCGCCAATTTGGGCTGGACGTCCAGTCCCGTAAGGGAAAGTTTCCCGGCTGGTTTGTGGGAAACCGGGATTTTGAACTGCCCGAGGTAAAACTGCTGATGGACGCGGTCCAGTCCTCCCGCTTCATCACCCAGAAGAAGAGCGACGCCCTCATCCGCAAGCTGGAGGGGCTGGCCAGCCTCCACCAGGCGGGCCAGCTCCAGCGGCAGGTTTATGTCTCCGGCCGGATTAAGGTCATGAATGAGAGCATCTATTACAATGTGGATAAGCTGCACTGCGCCATCGCAGGGCAGAAAGCCATCACCTTCAAGTATTTCGATTATGACATTGCCCGCCAAAAGGTCTTCCGCCAGGAGGGGCGGCGGTACATGACTTCCCCCTACGGACTGATCTGGAACAGCGAAAACTATTATCTGGTCGCCTTCGACCACACACACCGGGAGATGCGCCACTACCGGGTGGACAAGATGACGGAAATCGTCATAACCAGCCTGGATCGGGAGGGCCAGGACCAGTATCCCGCCTTTCAGCTGGCCGAGTACGGCCAGAAGCACTTTGGCATGTACCGGGGGCCGGAGATGCGGGTTACCCTCCGGGGCCGCCGGGACAAGGCCAGCTTGGTTTGGGACCGGTTCGGCCAGGATGTCATTTTGGTCCCCGACGGGGAGGAGCACTTTACCGTTACCCTGCCTGTCGTCATCAGCCCCCAGTTTTTCGGCTGGCTGCTGGGGCTGGACGGCAGCGTCACCTTAGTCGGCCCCAAGGCGGCGGTCTCCGCCTACCGCCGCCGTCTTGCCGCCACACTGAACGCCGTCCCATAATTTTGTGCGCATTCTGCGCAGATATGTTCCGCCGCCTGAACCGTGCCTCCCGGCACAACAAGTGTCCGCCGGAACACCGCTCCGTCCTCCTAGATTTCCTGGTAACAATACCAAACCTTGCTTTATTAAAATATACTAAAAATTCTCCAAATACAGTGGTATTTTTCTCGCCAATATGATATGATAAGGGTGTAGTAACGTAGCCATGTCACATTTGAGAGGAGGAGCTACCCTATGACAGCATTTTGGCTGATCGCGTTTATCGCGCTTGTAGCCAGTGAAGCGGCTACAGCCGGACTAGTCTGCATCTGGTTTGCCGCAGGGGCGGTGGGAGGATTTCTGGTCGCCGTGCTGGGCGGGCAGTTCTGGTTCCAGCTGATCGTGTTCGCGGTGGTATCCGCCCTGACCCTGGCTCTGGTCCGGCCCGCCGCCTCCCGGTTCATCCATCCCCGCCGCTTTCCCACCAACGCCGACCGGGTCGTAGACCAGACCGCCTCCGTTACCGAGACCATCGACAATGAGGCCGGACGCGGCCAGGTCAGCGTTCTGGGCCAGGTTTGGACCGCCCGCAGTGAGCTGGGCGTGGTCATCCCGGCGGGGAGCCAAGTCAAGGTTCTGCGGATTGAGGGCGTGAAAGTGTACGTAGAAGCTGTGTAGTGTTGAAAGGAGAAGTGTTATGGAAATTTTGAAGGTAGTTCTGCCCATAGTCGGCATCGTTGTTGTGCTGTTGATTATCTTCGGTTCCTGTGTGAAGATCGTCCCCCAGTCCCGGGCCTATGTGCTGGAGCGGCTGGGCGTATTCAGCACCGTTTGGAACGAGGGGCTGAAGTTTAAAATGCCCTTCATTGAGCGGGTAGTCAAGAACGTATCCCTGAAGGAGCAGGTGGTAGACTTTGCCCCTCAGCCCGTTATTACCAAGGATAACGTCACCATGCAGATCGACTCGGTGGTCTATTTCCAGATCACTGACCCCAAACTTTACACCTATGGCATTGAAAATCCCATGTCCGCCATTGAGAACTACACCGCCACCACCCTGCGCAACATCATCGGCGACCTGGAGCTGGACCAGACCCTCACCAGCCGGGACCACATCAACACCAAGATGCGCGCCCTTCTG
>JAAWIE010000038.1 GCA_022796195.1 Lawsonibacter sp.
TTACCTGATCCCCGCCGTGCTGTTCTTCGGCCTCGGCAAGGCCCCGGCTTTTGCTCCGCGCCCGGCTCTTTTTCGGTGGAAAACGCGCTTAAAATTTTTGCCGGAAAAAGGACAAGTCCTTTAAAAAACCTTGCAATTTCCCAGAAACGGGTGTATCATATTTTCCATCAGCAAAACCGGCGGTCTTCAAAGGAAAAACGGGGGGAGGCCGGCGGATTTTGTCGTGTGTCCGGTTTTGCCGGACGCAAGCCGCCGCGGCCCCCGGCGGAGAGGGCGAAGCAGAGGACGGGCCGCGGAAATCCCAGCAAAGTTATAGGGAGGTCGAAAACTTAAATGAGCAAATTTCTCAAACGATCTGCGCAAGGCGCGCAGGTCCCCCATGAAAAGCGGACTTCCAACCTGGAGACGGTAAAAATGCCCTTGCCGTCTAAGATTGTGTTGTCCATGGGGCAGCACATCGGCGCCCCCGCCGCCCCCCAAGTGGCAAAAGGCGATCAGGTTCATGTGGGTACTGTAGTGGGCAAAGCCGGCGGCTTTGTCTCCGCAGACATCCACTCCGGCGTATCCGGCACGGTGGACAGCATCATCACTATCACCGCGCCTAACGGAGCGCCCCAGACTGCCGTTGTAATCATTCCTGACGGCAAACAGACGGTGGACCCAGCAGTTGTTCCCCCCACGGTCACAGATCTTAAGTCCTTCCAAGACGCGGTCCGGGCCAGCGGCCTGGTGGGCCTGGGCGGCGCGGGCTTCCCCACGGCGGTGAAGCTGGCCCCTAAGAATCTGGACGAGATTGATGTCCTCGTCATCAACGGCGCCGAGTGTGAGCCCTATATCACCTCGGACAACCGCTGTTTTTTGGAGGACACCCAGTACATTTTGGACGGTATTCAGGCCGTGATGAAGTATTTGGAGATTCCCAAGTGCATCATCGGCATCGAGGCCAACAAGCCGGAGGCTATTGCCAAGATGAAGTCCGCCGCCACCGCTGGCATTGAGGTGAAGGAATTGCCCTGCCGCTACCCTCAAGGCGCGGAAAAAGTCCTGATCGAGAACTGCACCGGTCGGGAAGTCCCCTTCCCCGGTCTGCCCTCCGATGTAGGTGTGGTGGTGATGAACGTCACCTCGATAGCCTTTGTGGGCAAGTATCTGGCGACCGGTATGCCCCTGACTACCAAGCGCCTCACCGTGGATGGGGATGTCATCAAAGAGCCCAAAAATGTTGAAGTCATCATCGGTACCCCCGTGCAGGAACTGATGGACTTCTGCGGCGGCTTCACAGAGGAGCCGGGCAAGGTGCTCTACGGCGGACCGATGATGGGCAACTGTATTGCCGACCTGAGCCAGCCTATCCTGAAGAATAACAACGCCGTGCTGGCCTTCTCCAAAAAAGCGGCTCAGCTGCCCAAGGCTACTAACTGCATCCACTGCGGCCGGTGTACCAACGCCTGCCCCCTGGGTCTTTCTGCCAAAGAGATTGTCCAGGCATACAACGACGGTAATGTGGAACTGCTCATTGAGCTAAACGCCGACCTGTGCATGAGTTGCGGCACCTGTTCTTTTGTCTGTCCGGCCAAACGGCCTTTGGCTCCCTCCATCGCTCTGGCAAAGATCATGATGAAGAATGGAGGTAAGAAGTGATGGAAAACAAGCTGATTGTCACTGCCGCACCCCATATTACCAGTGCGGACACCACCCAGAAGATTATGGGCCGGGTGTGTCTGGCCCTGTGTCCGGCCCTGGCGGCTTCTGTGATTGTCTTTGGGGTCAACGCCCTGATTTTGACCGCCATTACTGTGGCCTCCTGTGTCTTCTTCGAGTGGGGCTACTGCAAGATGGTGGGCCGTGAGGTGCCCATCTCCGACCTGTCCGCCGTGGTCACCGGTATGCTGCTGGCCTTTAATCTGCCTGCCTCCATGCCCTGGTGGATGGCCATTGTGGGCGCATTTATCGCCATTGTTATCATCAAGCAGCTGTTCGGCGGTTTGGGCTACAACTTTGCCAACCCCGCCATCGTAGGCCGTATCGCCCTGGCTGTGGGCTTTGCCAGCCGGATGGCAAACTATCCCAAGCCGGTTAACGGCATCGACGCGCTGGCTTCCGCCACTCCGCTGGCAGTGGAGAAGGGCGTTCTGGGTGCCGGCGAGTATGTCACTCTGCTGCTGGGCAACCACGGCGGCGTGCTGGGCGAGACCTGCGCCGCGGCCATTCTGGTGGGCGGCATCTACCTGATTGCTACCAAGGTCATCAGCCCCATGATCCCCGTTACTTATCTGGCCACTGTGGCTGTGCTGTCCCTCCTCGGCGGCTATGACCCGGTTGTGCAGCTGCTGTCCGGCGGCCTGATGCTGGGCGCGTTCTTCATGGCCACCGACTATGTCACCTCTCCCACCACCGATAAGGGCAAGCTGATTTTCGGGATCGGCCTGGGCGTGATTACCTGCGCCATCCGGTTCCTGGGCACCATGAACGAGGGCGTTTCCTTCGCCATTCTGCTGATGAATCTGGTGACCCCCTACATCGACGCGCTGACCCGGCAGGATAAGCTGGGCATTGCGAAGAAGAAAAAGGAGGCGGCGAAATGAGCAATTGGAACAAGGTTTTTAAGCCCATTGTGGTGCTGTGCGTCATCTGTATTGTCATCACCGGGGCGCTTGCCGCAACCAACTCTGCCACCGCCCCCATTATCAAGGCGGCAAAGGAGGAGGCGGAGCGTCTGGCCCGTATGGAACTGCTCCCCGAGGCCGACAACTTTACCCAGGTGGAGGGCATCGCGGTCGAAAATGTCAACGCCGTCTACGCCGCCGACAATGGCACCGGCTATGTGATTACCAGCACCGCCAAGGGCTACGGCGGCACTATGACCGTTATGACCTCCTTCGACCCCAACGGTACCATCAAGCAGATGAAGGTTACCGAGGCGGCGGAGACCCAGGGCATCGGCAGTAACGTTGCCAACAATGCCGCCTACTGGGCCAACTACGCCGGAAAAGACGGCACCGCGCCTCTGGCGCTGGGCACGGATGTGGACGCTTATGCCGGCGCGACCATCTCCAGCCGTGCGCTGAACAACGCCGTGAATTCCGCCATCGCCGCGTACAACGCGATTCCTTGAAAGGCAGGTGAGTCAAGATGAGTGAAAATAAAAGCAAAATGAGCATCCTAACCAACGGCATTCTGAACGAGAACCCGGTCCTTCGGCTTGTCCTGGGCACCTGTCCCACGCTGGCCGTCACCACCATGGCCTCCAACGGCATCGGAATGGGACTAGCCGCCACCTTCGTGCTGCTGTGTTCCAACATCGTGATTTCCGCCCTACGGAACATCATCCCCAACCAGGTCCGTATTCCCTGTTACATCACGGTAATCGCCGGTTTCGTGTCGGTGGTGCAGATGATGGTCAAGGCGTATGTACCCGACTTGGACAAGGCGCTGGGCGTGTACCTGCCCTTGATTGTTGTGAACTGCATCATTCTGGGCCGCGCCGAAATGTTTGCCTCCAAGAACGGCATTCTGGACTCCGCTCTGGACGGCATCGGCATGGGCATCGGCTTTACCATCACCCTGACCATCATGGGTTCCATCCGGGAGATTCTGGGTTCCGGAACCTGGATGGCCGGTCTGGGCGGACTGATCCCCTCTCTGGGAGCTGACTTCGCCATCCGGGTGATTCCCGAGTCCATCGACACCTTCTCTCTGATGACCAGCGCACCCGGCGGCTTCTTTGTCTTCGGCGTGCTGATGGCCGGGGCGACTTGGCTGACCAGCCGTCCCAAGAAGAACGCTCCCATCGCGGAAGGAGGTAATGCGTAATGGTGAAACTTGCCGCTATCTTCTTTACCATGATTCTGGTGGACAACTACGTCCTTGCCAAATTCCTTGGTATCTGTCCCTTCCTGGGCGTGTCCAAAAAGCTGGACAGCGCCGTAGGCATGTCTCTGGCGGTTACGTTCGTCATGGTTATGGCCACCGCCGCCACCTGGCCTATCTACCGGCTGCTGCTGGTTCCCGCAGGCATGGAGGGCACGGCCCGCGATATGGGCTACCTCCAGACCATCGTGTTCATTCTGATTATCGCCATTCTGGTCCAGCTGCTGGAGAACTTCCTCAAGAAGTTCATTCCTTCGCTGTATAAGGCGCTGGGTGTGTACCTGCCCCTGATTACCACCAACTGCACCATTCTGGGCGTGACCATCCTGAACCTGGATAACGGCTACAACTTCATCGAATCCATCGTCTGCGCCGCCGGCGCGGGCATCGGCTTCCTGGTAGCCATGGTCCTGTTCTCTGGCGTGCGCCGCCGGGTGGAGCAGGCCGTTACCCCTAAGTGCTTTGAGGGTCTGCCCATCACGCTGGTGGCTGCCGCGGTGACCTCCCTGTCCTTTATGGGCTTCGGCGGTATCGTGGACGCTATCTTCAAGGCTTGACAGGAGGGGAGTGTAGGTATGGATCCAATTTTACTGGCTATTATTGTAGTTACCGTTATCGGCCTGATCGGTGCGGTGATTCTGGTGGCTGCCTCCATCTTCATGTACGTCCCGGTGGATGAGCGGGTGGAGCAGATCACCGCTGTGCTGGCGGGCGCCAACTGCGGCGCCTGCGGCTGTGCGGGCTGCGCCGACTATGCCAAGAGTATCGTAGAGGACGGCAACGCCGTCAACAAATGTACCCCCGGTGGCGCGGCCTGTGCCGCCAAGGTTGCCGCGATTATGGGCGTTGAGGCAGGTTCTTCCACCCCCATGAAGGCTGTGGTTGCCTGTTCGGGCACCTGCGGCAAAACCGGCAAGAAGTACGAGTTCCAGGGCATTCAGAGCTGCCAGGCTGTCAAGGGCCTGTACGGCGGCGATGGACTGTGTAAGTTCGGCTGTCTGGGCTATGGCGACTGTACCCGGGCCTGCGCCTTCGACGCCATCCATATTGTGGACGGCATCGCCAAGGTAGACCGGAGCAAGTGTACCGGCTGCGGAGCCTGTGCCGCTGTCTGCCCCAATGCGGTGATTTCCATTGTACCTGAACACAAGCGGAAGCCCGTGGTTCTCTGCCAGAACAAGGACAAGGGGGCGGATACCCGCAAAGCCTGTACGGCCGGCTGTATCGGCTGTATGAAGTGCGCCAAGGCATGCCCCAAGGAGGCCATTACAGTGGAAAACTTCCTGGCGAAGATTGACCAGGATAAGTGCGTGGGCTGTCAGCTCTGCGTGAAGGAATGTCCCATGGGGGTCATCCACGTACCTGCCAGCGAGTAAAACCTGTGGATGAAAAACGCTCTGCCAGATAGGGCGGCGGCGTGAGGCAGTTTTACAACGAGAGCCGGTGCAGTGTAAGCTGTACTGGCTCTCGCATTTCCGGGCTGTGTATCTCGAAAGCAAAGATATTCGCGAAATTAAGACGGACTTTTTCCTTGGGATGTGTTGCAAAGTTTTGGAGGATGGGTTATACTAGAACCTGTTTGAAAAGTGTCAAAACGCCAAAGCGGCGGGTTTTCGATTTATGTTTCCCCAATTGTAACACGTTAGCAAAGAATGTGTGCTTAACAGCGAAATTCCTTGCCGCTGTGCATTCTTCCATTTTTCAAACGTATCAATCCCTATTCCAAAGAAAGACGGAGGAATTTTTCATGACGATTACAAAAGACACCATTATTGGCGATATTCTGACCATTGCTCCCCAGACTGCGCCCATTTTTATGGGAATTGGTATGCACTGTCTGGGCTGTCCCGCTTCCCGGGGCGAAACGGTGGAGCAGGCATGTGCGGTACACCAGGTAGACGTTAACGAGCTTCTGACCAAGGTTAACGAGATGATTTCCGCCGGCTGAGACAGAACGGTGTAATTTGCGTGAATCCAAACTTGCAAAAAGCCCCCTGGTGCAGTGGAAAAAGACCATTGCATCAGGGGGTTCCTTGCATAGAAAATTCGGTTGGAAGAAGCTTGCGGAGGCCAGAGAAGCTGGAAGGAGTAATAAAATCAGATTTCAAGCATCCAGCAGGGATAAAATCTGCTTTTTATACCCTAAAAATTCCTCACTCAGCGCAAAATCTATTGTTCTCGGCCGCTGAGAACGAATGGGAAGCTGGGCGGTTATATGCCCAGGCTGTCCGGACAGAATGAAGATCCGATCAGAGAGAAGCACTGCCTCATCAATATCGTGGGTCACCAGTAGAGTGGACAGCCCAAGTTGGCCTATCATATCCAAATACCACCGGTGAAGTTCCCGTTTGGTCAGCGCGTCCAGCGCGGAGAAAGGTTCGTCCAGCAGAACTACCCCTCTGGAACCCAAAAAGGTCCTAAGCAGTGCGGCACGCTGGCGCATTCCTCCGGACAACTGGGCCGGATACTGGTTTTGGGTTCCGTCCAGACCAAATTGGGAGAAGTAGGACAGAGCAGTTTCACGGGCCTCCCGAAGCTTTTTTCCCTGAAGGTTCAGGGGCAGGGCCACATTATCAATGACCTTCTTATGGGGGAGCAGAAGGTCGTGCTGAAGCATATAACTGATCTTTCCCGGTGTACTGGTGACGTCCTCTCCCTCCAGCAGGACCCGGCCGCAGTTGGGCGGTTCCAGCCCGGATAACACATGGAATAGGGTGGTTTTACCGGCCCCGCTCACCCCGAGAAGGCAGACCAGTTCCCCGCGCTCCAAGGTGATGGAGATATCCTGAATGATGGTGCGGCCATTATAGGACTTGGTAATTTTCTCCGCCTGGAGGACAATGGTTCTGGCGCTCATTGGGGCAAATAGTCGTTGGAGAAGCCAACGTTTTCCGGGATGGGCTGGTCCACCAAATCGTTTTCGTTAAGCCATTGGTAGAAAGCGTTCCACCGGGCGGGATCAATATAGCCCCACTGGTCTGCTTCCGCCTGATACTGGTCCGCCATCCATTTCTGGCTGGCAAGGACCAGCTCCTCACTGCCGGAAAGAGAACCGGTACTGTCTCCCTCAATGAGCAGCTTGGCGGCCTCCTCTGGATGTTCAATTGCATACTCATAGCCACGGGCGGCGGCGGCCAGAAAAGCTCGGGCGGCAACCGGATTTTCCTGTAAAAAGGCGTTATTTGCTACGATAACAGGGGTATAAAAGTCAAAAACAGGGTCGATATCTCTGAAATAGAAATAATCTGTCTCCAGTCCGGCAACCTCAGCAGCAATGCCGCCCCAGCCGTAGTAAACCCAGATGGCATCGGTGAGGCCCTCTCGCAGGGCGCCGGCCTCATCATTGAGCGTGTAGGGGACTAGGTTTACACGGGAAAAGTCGCCGCCATTGGCGGTGACCACCTGTTCCATGATTGCCAGCTCAATCAAACCGTTGTAGGTGGAGTAGGTGTGGTCCTCCAGGCCCTTGGGCTGGTCCATACCTTCGCCGGCGCGGGAGAGGATGCCGGAGGTGTCGTGCTGGAGAACCGCCGCTACCGCTGTGATTTCCAGCGGGTTCGGACGGGCCAGAGCGGCGGCCATAGTGTCTTGGGCGGTGATGGCAAATTCTGTTTTTCCTGCAGCACACAGGGCGGATGCGCCATCCTCTGGGGGCTGGATAATCGTAACGTTCAGCCCAGCTTCCTCAAAGTAGCCCAGAGCCTGAGCGGCGAACAGCCCGGTATGATTGGTGTTGGGGGTCCACTCCAGACAGAGAGACAGCTGGGTTAGTCCGCTGTCTTTACCTGGATTTCCTCCGCAGGAGGTAAGACCGAGGGCCAGCGCGAGAGCCAGCGCAGCGCGGAATAGTTTCGATGCGCTCAAATTCAATCGTTCCTTTCGATTTTTTCAAAGACCTCCCAGGGGCAGGCCAGCCGCCGCAGAACGTTTACCAGCGCCATCAGCGATAGGCTTACGGCGACGATGACGAGAATCACAGCAAACATCTTGTCGAAGGCATAGGCTTTCTTGACCCGGGTCATGTAGACGCCCAGTCCCTCAAAGCCTCCCAGCCACTCGGAGATTACCGCACCTACCACCGCGTAGGAGGCGGACACCCGTAAGCCGGAAAAGAAATGGCTCAGGGCAGAAGGGAATTCCAAGTGGCGAAAAATCTGCCACTGGCTGGCCCCCATGGACCGCAGCAGGGCGGCGGCAGAGCGGTCAGTGCTGGCGTAGCCCTCCAGAAGGCTGACGGTAACGGGGAAAAAGGTGGTCAGAGCCACCAAAGTTACCTTTGGAGCCATGCCAAACCCCATCCACAGCACCAGCAACGGGGCGATGGCGATGGTAGGGATGGTCTGGGTGATGACGAGCAGAGGATAGAGGGCGCGGTAGAGAGGCCGGGTGCGGTGCATCAGGGTGGATAGAAGCAGGGCGGCGGCAACTCCAGCTCCAAGGCCCCAAAACGCCTCAATGAGGGTTACTCGGGCGTTGTCCAGCAGGACGGGGGCGTCGCTTACCAGAGCTTGAACCACCTGAATGGGGGAGGGAAGGAGAAACTCCGGAACCAGCCCCCCTGCGCTTGCCAGAAACCACACCAAAAACAGAAAGGCCAGCGCCCCCGCTGCGGGGAGTTTATTGGTGATGCTTTGTGACCTTTTCCTCAATGGTCAGTACGCCTCCCTCGTTGTAGCCCAGCTTCACATAGGCGGATACCTTGGCGCTCCCGGCCCGGTTGGCCGTAAGGATGCAGTTTTCCACGATTTCCAAAAGCTGGTGCAGATCGTTCCCCTCAATGGAGGTCTCACTGGGGCCTACAAAATAGTGCAGACCAGTGGATTTGATGTAGTCAATGACCTCATCCACAATACGGACGATCTCCTGGTCGCTGGGCGCGGTGGGAAGAATTTGGATGGCTGCATGTGCTTTCATAATAGTTTCCTCCAAAAAATAAAATCAGGACATCCGCACAAGCCAATGCCATTACGGATGCTCTGATTTTCTCAGCTGCTGCTCCCTACGCTGGCATTACCCAACAGGTTCAAAGGGTCAAAGACCTTTCGTCTTAATCTCAGCTGCATACGGCAGCCCCCCTGGCGATTCACTTGTCTTTTGTCCTCAAAACGCTCTCGCGTTCTATGGCTGAGTATATCCCTTGCGGATTCGAAAGTCAAGAGGCAAATTCCAGGGCCAAAAGAATATCATGAAGTAGTCACAAAGATTTCGGGAAACAGTTGCGGACACTGGCGCGTCATGCTATAATAGACAAGATACTGGAATATCTGCCACTGTGTACCAGCTTTTGACAGCCAATTGGGGCAGATCACTTTCCCGAAATATCTGGGGTAATGAGGAGGAAATTTTCATGAAAAGGAAACTTTTATCCCTGCTTTTGGCGTTTGCCGTAACCCTGTCCGTCCTGCCGGTGGGCGTACTGGCGGCAGATCCGTTGTCCTTAAACTTCGCGATCGATAGCTCAACCTCACCTTTTTTTGCAAATGACCCGAAGAATATAAATGCAACTGATTTAGGAGATTTTACGGTAGGTGCCACCTCATCTGATATTAAAATAACTGGTACTGCTAACTATATTGAGGACTGGAACAGTTTTAGCAGCATTGCTGACGAGGAAAAGGGACACTACATTCCGCTGAAAATTACCCCCTCTATCGAGGGGTGTAAACTGACTATCACCACCGCCAAACCGGTTTCGAAGGAAATTGATAACTGGCCAAAGGATGGCGACACACTGGTGATGCGTCTGGATTCTTTAACCAACAAAACATTTAAGATCAAGGTTGAGAAAGACGGCGCAAACTCAGTTGAGTATACCATCGACTGCACCGGTGTCCAGTACAAAGACGCGCAGATCGCACCGGATGTCACGTTCACTCTCCCGAGTGAAGGTGATATCCTGCTTGGTAAAAAGACCTCTGACCTGTTTGTCCCTGCGGCGAATGATGCTGTTACGGTCGGAACCCCCACAGCGGATAACGTTCCTGTCACCGTAAAGGGTACCGCCCACTATGTCAAGGACTACACTGGCTTCAGTTCAGATGTGTCCGACCAATCGGGACGTTACCTGCCTTTGCGGCTTACTCTGCGCGACGGTCTTACCGCAGCGAGCGTTCAAGAGGTCGAATTGAGGGGGGCTACTTCGATAACATTCCCCGCAAACAAATTTTTTACAGAGAAAAATGGTACTCTCGATTCCGAAACTGTAGTCATGCGATTGGATAAGATCACAACTCTCAAACAGTTTACTATTGTAATCAAGTGGGTTGATGCCAATAAAAACCCAACCACATATACGGTTAAGTTTGATGGTGTCACTCTGGAAGAACCGGCAGAAAATATTCCTGAAATTACCTTCGGTTTTCCGGATGCGGAGATGGACCTTTTCAACAAAACAATCGCTGACCTGTTCACCCCTGCAACGAATAATCCGGTTACTGTTGGTGACCCCACAACGACAGTAGAGGGCAGCAATATTACCGTCAGCGTGAACGGCACCGCCAAATACGTCACAGACTACAGTGGTTTCCACACAAATGTTTCTGACCAGTCCGGACATTATCTGCCATTGCAGCTTACTCTGCCCACTGGACTCACAGCCGCCGATGTTGGCGAAGTAGAACTGAAAGGTAAAGAAACAAAAAAATTCACCTCAGGACAATTTTTTACCGAGAGTGGGAGCACTGTTGAAACCATCGTCATGCGGTTAGATGAGCTTACCGACCAACGGTTTACCATCAAGATCAATTGGAAAGATAACAAGATTAAACCCACCACTTATACTGTTGACTGTTCTGGTGTAACGATGGAACCAGACCCGTCAATCCCTACATTGTCATTTTCCCTTCCGCCAGAAACGGAAGACCTTCTTGGCAAAAAGACAAACGATTTCTTTAGAGGCCCAACAACAGGTTCAGCTATAACAGTAACTGGAACCACAGTTGCAGTGACTGGCAGCGCCCTTTACATTACAGGTTTTACTGCGTTTAACGAAACTGATGTTGCAGAACAGAAGGGCAACTATTTACCCTTGAGAATCGTCCCCAGCTTAGATGGTTGCAAGGTAACGGTGATTGGAAGTAAGACGAAAGAATTTGTCTGGCCGAAAGACGGCGATTCTTTGATTATGCGGCTGAATTCCTTGGAGACGAAGCGATTTACTATTAAAGTTGAAAAAGACGATAAAAGTAACACATATATCGTTGATTGTAAAGGCATCAATTTTGGGCAAGCCACCAAGTATATTGTAACCTTTGACACCAACGGCGGTTCTCCTGTAACGGCTCAACAAGTTGAGAGCGGGGAGAAAGCCACACGACCTGCTGCGGATCCCAGCAAAGATGGATATGACTTTGTTGATTGGTTTAAAGGCGAGGAGACTAGTCCGTTCGATTTCAATACAGCGATCACAGACAATATTACACTAAAGGCCAAGTGGGAGAAAAAACCCCGTCCGGCGGGCCAGTATACCATTACATTTGATAAAAACTGCGAAGATGATACTGTAACGATCAACCCTTCGTCCGTGTTGACTGTGGCCGGAAAGCTGGAAAGCGGTCCCATACCGAAGCGCACCGGCTACATCTTTGACGGCTGGTATCTGAACGAGGACGGCTCTGGTAGTAGGGTGACGTTCAAGACTATATTCAAAGATGATGACACAGTTTACGCCAAATGGTCCAAGCGCGGCGGCGTGGACATAGAGGAACCGTCGGATGAGTTTACCGTGACCTTTGACCTTCAGGACGGCAGTGAAGGAATGGAGTCCGTTTCGGTAGAAAAGGATAAAACCGTGGCGAAGCCCGAAAACCCAACCCGGGACGGGTATTCCTTCAACGGCTGGTATAAGGACAAAGAATGTACGGAAATTTGGGACTTTGAAAAGGACACAGTGACCGAGGATATCACAATTTACGCCAAATGGACCAAGATCCCCACGCCCGGCGATGAGAACTACGAATACCGGGTATGGATTCGCTACGGCAGCCGCCACGGTGACATTTATACCTCGCATTGGTACGCGGAGAAGGGAGAGACTGTTACCTTAACAGTTTACCCGGACTCCGACTATCAGCTGGAGTGGCTGGAGATCAGTCAGGAAAGCGGCGGTCTTGTGAATTGGGAGCGCGATGGGCGGGAGTATACTTTCACCATGCCGGCCTCCAATGTCACCGTTGACGCCGGGTTTGATCTCCGGACTGTGCATTACAGCAGTGCCACAGACTGGACCACATCGGAGCCGTCGAAGAAACCTGCTGTAGTACCCGTGTTTACACCGCTGGACCAGCGGCCCGCCACAGCGATGTCGGATGTAGCTTGGGGTTCCTGGGCCTATTCTTCCGCTCAGTGGGCGTATCAGAATGGCTATCTGGATATGGCCTATGACGGAACCTTCCGTCTGGATGATCCGGTTTCCCACCAGCAGATGTGGAAGATTATGGCCCAGTGGCTGGGAGAGCCAGCCGCAACCGAACGTGAGATTGCCAGCTGGGCCTGCAAGATCGGCGCGGGCAAAGGCAGTTCACCCACAGGCGCAATGACCCGCCAGGATATGGTTGCCTATTTGTACCAGTGTTATTTCCTGATGGGCGGCGATGTGTCCACCACGGGCAACCTGGCCGCCTATGCTGACAGCCGCCTGATTGCGCCTGCATCTCAGAAAGCTTGGCTCTGGGCGGTGGAGAAGGGAATTGTCACCGGAACCGCAGGCGGAAACCTGAACCCAGGTAAGACGCTCAGCCGTGGGGAATTTGCGGCTATGCTCATGCGTCTGTGCCAGAAGCTGATGGGGTAAAAAACGTTTCCGGCAAAGGAGCCGTAAAATTGCAGACAGTTGAACCGGGCGGTGTCTTGCTGACACCGCCCGGTTTTTAGTTGTTGAGCTGCCGCCGGATTAGACCGGACTTCTATCCCTGAGCCAGCTGGGGAGTGTGCGGGCTTTGACGCTGGAGACAATTCCCATAGCGGCGAACAGGGTGATGATGGAAGAGCCGCCGTAGCTGATAAAGGGGAGGGTAAGACCCATTACAGGCAAAATGAACAGGCACATGCCTACATTAAATGTAATCTGAGCCAACAGCATTCCGGCCATACCCATACATACGTAGGCGTTGAAAGGGGAACTGGCGTGCCGGCCCACCCACACGCACCGCAAAACAATAAGTGACAATAGAAGCAGCAGGGCCATACAGCCAACCAGCCCCAATTCCTCACCGCAGACAGCATAAATAAAATCGGTGTGCCGGGCGGGGAGGGCTTGGCTGTTGCCCGCCTGAGTTTGAATGCCATTGAGATAGCCTTGCCCGAATAGCTGTCCGGAGCCAATGGCTAAAATGGACCGGTTTTGCTGCCAGCCTCTATTTCTTGGGTCTAGGCTGTGGTCAAAGACTACACGGAAACGCATAATGCGGTAATCATTCCACAAATCGGTTTCCGGCAGAAAAAACAGCCAGAAAATTACCGCCGCCAGAACAATTCCTCCACCCACCAGAACAAACCACCGCAGTTTTACTCCGGCAACCCAGGCCATGACCACAAAAATCATCATGTAAATCACGCACATACCAAAATCGCCGCAGACAACGGCAATCAGGCCCAGCATGAAAATCGTGTGTCCGCCGATTTGAACGATGGAAGGGATAGAGCTGATATTTTGTCCGTGGTCCTGGATTTTGACAATTTGCAGGGCCAGCATCAGAATAAAGGAAATTTTTACAATTTCATTTGGCTGGATGTCCATGGGGAACTTGGGAATAATGCGGGAGATGACCAGCCAGTTCAGATTGCCGGAATTGTAGTCTTCCCCCAGGGGAGTGAGCAGGAGGAGGATAAATATGAAGTTAAATGCGAGCAGAAGCTTCCATCGTTTTTCCACAAAGAGCTGGAAGTCGACGAAGGTAAGGAGCATGTAGGCGGCGGTTCCTAGACAGATGGCGGCAAATTGAACGAACACAAAGCGCATCCAGCGCGTTTCTCCAAAATACTGGGTCGCGGAAAAGATAAGGGCTAACCCAAACCCGCTTGCTGCCAGACATAAGACCAGCAGAAGCACATCACCCTTTTTAAAAAATTCCCGGACAGGGGAAAACAGTGTGGACAAGATTTCACCTCCATCACCTAGAGCCTGTTTAAAAAATGACCCATACATTTTAACACATTTTGCTGGAAACGCAAACAGTATCTGTGCTATAATATTTAAGAACATGAAAATTTTCTGTGAACAGGAGCGACGCGCTATGAGGCAGTACATAACCAATTCCGAATATGAGACAGAGGAGCTGGGCTGCCGCTTGGGCCAGCGGCTGGAGGCGGGCACCGTAATTGCGTTTACCGGTGATTTGGGGGCGGGAAAGACGGCCTTTACCCGTGGTCTGGCTCGTGGACTGGGGATTACTGGCCGGGTGACCAGTCCAACTTTTACCATTGTCAATGAGTACGAAGGGGGGCGTCTGCCTCTGTTCCACTTTGATATGTACCGGCTGGGTTCATCGGAGGAACTATTTGACATTGGATGGGAGGATTATCTGACCCGTGGAGGGGTGTGCGCAGTGGAGTGGAGTGAAAATGTGGCAGAAGCGATGGAAGAGGCTCTCGGGGTTGAAATCTGCCGGGGAGAGCTGGACAGCCAGCGGATCATTACCTTCAAGGGGGTGGAAGTATGAAGATTCTTGCGCTGGAGTCATCGGCATCGGCCTGTTCCGTTGCCCTGTGTCAGGACGGGACGCTCATTGCACAGTCCTTTCAGTGCAGCGGGCTGACGCACAGCCGCACCTTGCTGCCCATGGTCCATAGCATGCTGGAAAATTGCGGCGAAACGCTGGGCCAAGTGGATGTGATTGCCGTGGCGGCGGGGCCGGGGTCCTTTACCGGACTGCGTATCGGCGTGGCAGCAGCCAAGGGGCTGGCTTGGGCGGGAGGACAGCTCTGCGCACCCTGTTCCACGTTGAAATCTATGGCCTGGCCCCTGGCCCACTTGGAGGGGCGGCTGATTGTCTGCGCGATGGATGCACGGCGAAAACAGGTTTACAATGCGCTGTTTCGAGCTGAAGGGGAAAATCTGGAGCGGCTCAGTCCCGACCGGGCTATCTCTCTGGACGAGCTGGGCGAAGAACTGAAAAAATTCCCAGAACCGAAAATTGTGGTTGGCGATGGAGCCCAATTGTGTTATAATACTCTGTCAAGGGAAGTTTCCGGCCTGACTTTGGCGCCTGCCCATCTGCGGATGCAGAGCGCCTTGGGGGTAGCCTGGGCGGCTGAAGAGCTGTTGGCCTCCGGCGGTCTGGTGTCCGGCGGGGAACTGGCCCCCGTCTACCACCGGCTGTCGCAGGCGGAACGGGAACGCTTGGAGCGAGAGCAGAACACTAAATATACGATAGAAGGGGATCGAACACATGTTTAATGAAAAGGTACACATTCTGGATCATCCGCTGCTTCAACATAAGCTGACTATCCTGCGGGATGAGAAGACCGGCGTGAAAGAGTTCCGCGAGATCGTCTCTGAGATCGCCGCCCTGGAGTGCTACGAGGCCACTCGGGACCTTCCCCTGGAGGATATCGAGGTCAAGACCCCCATTGCCACGGCTACCTTTAAGACAATTGCGGGCAAAAAGCTGGCGGTTGTCCCTATCCTTCGGGCCGGACTGGGCATGGTAGATGGTATTCTCAAAATGATCCCCTCCGCGAAAGTGGGGCATATTGGCCTGTATCGGGACCCGGAGACCCACATGCCGGTGGAATACTACTGCAAAATGCCTGCTGATATTGCCGAGCGGGATGTAATTGTTTTGGACCCTATGCTGGCTACCGGCGGTTCTGCCGCCGCCGCCATCACCTGTATGAAAAAATATGGCTGTAAGCACATCAAATTGATGAATGTTTTGGCTGCTCCCGAGGGAATTGCGTGTATTCAAAAGGAACATCCCGACGTGGAAATTTACGTGGCCGGTGTAGATGAGAAACTCAATGAACATGCCTATATCGTTCCCGGTCTGGGCGACGCGGGCGACCGCATTTTTGGCACTAAATAAGTGACACAAGATCTGCCGCAATCAGGCAGAGAGGACAGGACTTGGCGTTTACTGCGCTGGGTCCTGTCCTTGTCAAAGAAGCGCGGGTGTGGTAGAATAGTAGAAAGTATTTCCTTCTGCCTACAGAACTGGCGCAGAGCATTTGCGTTCCTAACCGGCCTATTCCATTTGGACGGGTTCTGCGCGGTGGGAGGGAGTTTCCACGGAGCAAGGGAAAATGCTGATATTTCAGCATTTTTTGGAGAATTGGTAAATATTTAAGCGGAATTCTGCCCTTTCATAATTTGTTCAAAAAAATTTTAACCGTGGAATTGCCCTTTATCGGTTGCCAAGTGATGGGAAATATCGTATAATACCTTGATGAAGAATTTTGTATGGCCTGTGCGGAAATGAGGTGAACCCTGTGGTAGAAGCATTTCACAGCTTCCAGATGTTTTTGCAGTCCTATTTTCCTCTGCTTCAGATTCAGCTGACAGATGTTTTGGATATCGCCATTTTGGCCTTTGTAATTTACAAGCTGCTGTGGATGCTGAGGAAAACCAGTTCCGGACGCGTAATGTGGGGCGTCTTGATTCTGATGATGGTCATGTTTATTTCCTCCAACAACGTCTTGGGCTTAACTGCGACCAGTTTTTTGTTGGATAAGGTTGTACAGTGGGGCTTCGTAGTGCTGGTGGTGCTGTTTCAGCCGGAGATCCGCCGCTTTCTGGAGCGGATGGGCAGTGGACGGCTGGGCTTTGTCTTTGCCGCCAACAAAGAGTCGGGGCAGGAAGTAGAGACCGCTATCCTCCAGACTACCGAGGCGTACACCGATTTGTCCCGAGATAAGGTGGGAGCCTTGATGGTCTTTGAACGTCAGAATTTGCTGGACGACGTCATCAAAACAGGTACGGCCCTGGACTGCGGTGTGTCCAGCGAACTTTTAAAGAACATATTTTGGAATAAAGCGCCCCTCCATGACGGGGCGGTGATTGTTCGCAATGGCCGGATTATGGGGGCGGGCTGTATGCTCCCCCTGTCGGGAAACGTAAACCTGAGCCGGGATCTAGGTATGCGTCACCGGGCGGGGATTGGTATGAGCGAGCACTCCGATGCGGTCGTGGTTATCGTTTCGGAGGAGACTGGCTCCATCTCTGCCGCAGTGGGCGGAATGCTGAAACGGCATTTGGCTCCGGAGACTTTGGAGCGGCTGCTGCGTAACGAACTGCTTAATGACAAACAAGAGGAGAAAAAGGGCAATCAGATCCCTCTGCTGGGTCTGTTGATGGGCCAGGGCAAAAAGGAAGAGGGGGAACAGCCATGATGGCACGGCTGAGAGAGAGCCGGTGGGTCTATATTCTGCTGTCCATCCTGCTGGCCATTATCTTTTGGGCTTATATTCGGGCCGCAGTAGACCCTAATGGAATTACACAGATTCATAATGTGCGTGTGGAGACAACAGGGACGAATGTCTTGACCAGCCAGGGGCTTACCATTTCCGATATTTCTCCTCAGACGGTGGAACTGCATGTGGAAGGTCCCAACAGCGCCCGGTCAAGACTGGTCCAGAGCCGAAATAATCTGTCTGTGGTAGTGGATGTCTCCCGCTGTGTAGAGGGGGAGAACGTCCTGCGGTATAAGCCTTCCTGGCCGGACAACTTTAATGAGGAAGAAGTGTTCGTTCCGGACCAGGAGCCGCCCACAATTACCGTAACGGTGGAAAAGCTCTATACTAAGACCTTTAACGTAGAATTCCAGCTCAGCGGTAAGGTGGACAGCAGATTCCAGATGGGGACGCCTGCGATTGAGCCGGAACAGGTGATCATCAGCGGTCCAGTGGAACAGGTGAATCAGGTGGCCAAGGTGGCCGCCATTTTAGAGGACAGCAATTTGGACGAGCGTTTCGCCGGTGACCTGCCCCTGACGCTGCTGGACGATGAGGGCAATACCCTCACTGGACTGGATGTCACGCTCAGCGCCGACACAGCCTATGTGGTAGTGCCGGTGGTAGTGACCAAAAATGTCGCGCTGAAAGTAGATGTGCAGGCGGGCGGCGGTGCAATGGCGGAGGATGCCGTCATCAAGATTGAGCCTGAGTCGCTGGTGGTCTCTGGTCTGGAGTCTGACATGGAGGGACTGGAAGAGATTTATCTAGGCAGCATCAATTTGGCCGACGTGGTGGGAACCAAAACAGTCACGCTCCCCATCAATCTGGACCCGAGATTTACCAATGAAAGCGGCCTGACTACCGCCAATGTCACAATTAAGGTGGAGGGACTGGACACAGAGGTATTTGCCGTATCCAACATCCGCACCAGTCCGCCCCCCGAAGGCTACATTGTGGATGTGGTCACACAAAGTCTGCTGGTGACCGTCCGGGGACCGGCGGAGGATTTGGCTAACATTGACGCCAGCCAGATTCTGGTGGTGGCAGACCTGTCTAATATGACAGTGGAGGGCGCACGTCAGGTTCATGCCCGGGTCTATCTGAACAGCACCAGTACGGTAGGTGTGATTGGTGAGTATACTATTTTGGTGAATATGAGCAGATAAGCGAGGAATATCCATGGTTCAAAACGCGATTGTAAAGAAAATTATTCGGGAAGGAGTGGCAGAGGTTTCCCTGCTCCGGCAGATGGAGTGCGGTCTGCACTGCGACGGCGCCTGTGCTGGGTGCTCCGCCAAGCCGCCTCAGGAGATTTTGGCCCTGGCCTCCAACGGCATCGGGGCGAAGCCTGGAGACTTTGTGGAGGTGGAACCCGCCGGAGGCCACAATATCAGTACCTCTGTGGCCGTGTTCCTGCTGCCCTGTGTGGGGCTGGGACTGGGGTATGCTTTGGGAGTAAACCTGCTGCGCTTGGGGGAGGTGACTTCCCTGCTTACGGCGGCTCTGGGGCTGGCGGCAGGTTTTGTCCCTGCATTCCTAATGGACCGAGCCATTACGGCTCGAAAAGCCCCGGAATTTTCCATTCTAAAACAGCTGCGCTGAGGAAAATAAGAATGTTCGGCTATGTGCGTCCCCTCCGGCCGGAGCTGAAATGCAAGGATTTTGACTTGTATCGGGCAACCTACTGCGGCCTGTGCCGCTGTCTCCGGCAGCGGTATGGGCTGATTGCCCCCATGTTCCTGAATTATGATTTTACCTTTTTGGCCCTGCTGCTGTGGGAGCCGGAGGATACTTTTACCCCCTGCCGGGGCCGGTGC
>JAAWIE010000039.1 GCA_022796195.1 Lawsonibacter sp.
CGCATCAAATCGTCGAGTTTTTGGACTGCCTCCCCGCCCCGCCGTGGGGCATGAGCGTTTGCTAATGGGCTATGGCCGGGTCAGGGAGGGCAACGAGCGGTTGTCTGACCGCTTGCAAGAGGTAAAGTTGGAGAACAAGTCCCTGTGGGGGACAGTTGCCGACTTTGAGCGGGTAAAGCGGGTTTTCGGCCCGAAGGAAGTAGAGCGAGCCGTGGAGAACGCAAAGCGCCGGGAGGCGCAAGAGCGGGAACAGAGGAAAGCAAATAGGAAGTTTGGCCGGGGGGCAAGGTAACGGACAGCGGGAGGGCGCTCCAAGGGGTGCCCTCCTGATTTGTACTTGTCAGTAGGTGATTTTACTGTTATAATTGAGAGCGATAAATCGGAACTTCTCGGGGACCTATTAAAATTTCCCGGAGGCCTGCCGATAATTTGTATAAGAAGACAGAGAGGAGAACAGCCTATGGAAGTGATAAATACCAATTGGACCCAAACCGTCTGGCGGAGCGGCTATACAACAGTCGTCTCCGGCGTAAAACAGCAGAGCGAAAGATCCCCCGGCGGCGACAGCGTGACGATTTCCGAGGAGGGCCGTCAGGCGGCTATGGCGGCGGAGATGGAAAAGAGCGGCCTCTCCCACGAGGCGGCGGCAAAGCTGACTTCTGGCAAGCTCACCATTAACGTCCCCGATGACTTCAAACTCCCCACCTTGAAGGCTCAAGCGGATTCCAGTATCTATCGCGAAACCTATTTCAAGGCCCTGGCGACCAATCTCAACGAGATTCGGAAGGAGGTGGAAGCCTACTACGCTCCGGAGTACAATATGCTCCAGGGCATGGACGACACCAAGGCCATGGACTACCTTTTCAAAACCTACATGATGCCCTATATGGAGGACGTGTTCGTTCCTGGAACGCCGCTCCCCTCGGCACCCAAGGGCATGAGTCAGGCGGAAGCCCGCATGGCCTATAATCAGTTGAAAGGGATGCGCTTCGGTCATGGCCCGGCGCTGGCGGACCGGTATGCTCTGGGCGAGGAGGGCATGAAGCGACTGAAAACCGTGGAGAACCGGGCCAAGCAGACCGCCCAGGAGGCCCTGGACGCCACCCAAAAGGAAGTGGATGCCCGTCAGGAGGCATTCAACACCCAGCGGGAGGAGAAGTTCCGCCAGACCATTGCCGGAATCAACAGCGGCGCGGTTAGCGGGACTTGCATGGGATACATAGCGCTGCGGAAGGACAAGGAAGCCAGCGAATAGCGAAACAGCGGACTGCCAGGTGGTCCGCTGTTCGTTTCTCGGTTGTTATTCAAAATAAGTGCCGTTCCAAAAGCAACATCCCGATAAAATCCAATTTATCGGAGAGTTTCTATTGATGAATACTCTGGAAAAAGGCGGGGAATACGATTGCATTTCTCCGCCTTTTGTGATACTATTTTGATACTAAGAAAATTATCGGCCAAAAATAACAGGTGAAACATTAACAAATTTGCGAATATAATACCTGTGAAAGCATAGAATATACAGCCCCATATAATAGGATTTGTCGAGTGGGAATAGCCTGACAGCAGGACTTCAACATGGATTCTGTTCCTGCCCATAATTTCCCCTTCAGAATATCAAAAAACCTCGCCATAGGCGAGGTTTTTATGCGTTTTATTAAGAGGCTATCTCTGTTCAGGCTGGATTCAGTCAGACAGCGATCTGCCATTTCTATACCGCCGTCGAGAAGGTTACAGAAGCGGTAAACAGGTCAGCCTCTGTGGTAATTGTGAGCATACCGCCGCAGGCCCGGGTGAAAGACTCGGCGATGGACAGTCCCAGTCCGGAACCGCCGTCGGTGCGGCTCTCGTCCCCTCGGACGAAGCGTGCGGTGTACTCGGTCCCCGGCTTCAGCTCAGCGGCGGAGGTATTGCGTACACTGGCTGTGGCTTGGCCTTCTTCCAAAACCAGGGAGAGATATACGCGAGAGCCAGAAAGAGAGTACTTCAAGGCGTTGCCGATTAGATTTTGAAACACCCGGTACAGCCGGTCGCTGTCGGCAAGGATGGGAATTTCCTCCTCTGGAATGGAGGGGCGCAGGGTAAGCCCGCTTTCCTCAATGGCTTGCGCCATGTCAGCCAAGGTCTGGCGCAGCAGCCGTGCGTAATCAAGCCGCTCCAATTTTACAGGAAGTTGTCCAGAAGCCGCCTTGCTGACCTCAAATACATCCTGAACCATCGCCTTAAGCCGCTGGGCCTTTTCGCCCATAATTTGAACATACTCGCTGGCCGGGGGGACCAGAGGTTCTTGGGCCAGCAGTTCGGTGTAGCTGATGATGGAAGTGAGGGGGGTTTTCAGGTCGTGGGATACATTGGTCACCAGTTCCACTTTCATCCGTTCACTGTGGGTGCGTTCTTCCACCGCTTGGTGCAGTCCTTGGCGGATGTGGTTCAGGTCGCTGGCCATCTGGTAGAGGTCGCTGTGTTCCTGTAAGGCCAGCTCACTTTCCAGCTGGCCTGCCCGAACGGCGGCGGCCTGTTCTGCCACGGCGCCCAGGTCGGTCCACAGCCGCCGCATCCGCCAGAGAAAGGCCGTACAGACCACCAGGAGCAGGGCGGCAGGGGTGGCAAACACCCAGACAGCTTCCAGGGGCAGGCGGCCTCCGAAGCTGGTGCAGTAGACCAATAAATTCAGATTGACGGCCCCTAGGATGAGAAGCGTCAGAGCAGTGAATCCGCATACCCGGCTCAGCCGCTTTTGGAGGGGAAGGTTCAGCCCCCAAGCGGCCAGCATAGCGATAACTCCTCGTTTCCAGGGGCGTTTATTATACCGCCAGTCGTTAAAAACCAGCAGATACAGTCCCCAGAAGCCAGCCAGAAGATTTGGTGTGTGGTCCACAAGTTCTCCCAGATACTCCCGCAGCAGCCAGCCTCCATGTTCACTGAGGATGGTCATCGCGGTACCGAAGCTCAAGTCGCTGGTCTGTGCGGCAAAGAGGACTTGAGAATAACCATATTCGGAAAGGGTGGCGTCGATCTCTTCTCGAGAAATCCCCTGCTCCTCCATCTCAGCGATGATATCGCCATTGACCAGAAAGTCGTTGGGGACTGCCTGAGCCACCGTTTCACCATAACTGTAAGCCAACTCATCCCAGATGCTGTCCAGATACTCCGTGTGAGGCATACAGAAGAAGAGCAGAAGCAGAGCGGTGAGCACTTTGACTTCAAACCAGATTCTTCCGGTTCCCTGAGCCAAAGCTTTATCGACCTGCTTTTTGTCTTTGCGCAGGAGAATGTAGACCAAGAGAAGTCCTGTGCCTGCGCCGGCACGGACGGCCTGAGCTATGATCCGTTCCCGCTGCTCCGCAACGCCGCGTTTTGTGTAGTACAGCTGGTTGTATTGGTCCGAACCGGTTTTGCCATAGTTGCCCTTAATGAAAATCTGGGGCTCGTCGATGACCGCCATGGTCACGTTGACCTGACTCCCTGCCTCGTCCACGGTAAAGTTTTTGTAGCCGGGGACGTACCACTGCTCCGTATTTTCCCCCTCAAAGTCGTAGTACCCGTCGCCATAGACATTCAATTCCTGACCATCTTTCCAAATGCGCACCTTTTGCCCGTCAAATTGCAGGAGGAGGCCATAACCCTCGGGGGGATTCGCGGTCAGGAGGGCGTCGCTGTTGCTGTAAAGTACGCTTCCTTCCTTGCGGACAGAATACAGGATATTCTTATCCTCTTTCCATGTTTCGTGGACATATTTGGCCCACGCCTGTCCTTTTTTCTCACTATAGCTGGGACTCTCGGAGAAAAAATCATAGTAGTAGTACCCATCGTTCCAACCGCTGTATGTTTTCCCTCCGGCCCCCATGGTAATCAGCTGCTCCAGCCGGCTGCCGATAAAAGAGCGAAACTCCTGGGTGTCCCTCCAGTCGGCCTGTAAGCTGTCCGCAGCCCATCTCCGGCTGTTGGACGAGGTGAATATGACTCCAAAATACAGCGCCCCCTCCAGGAGCAGCGATACCCCCAGCACAAAGGCTGCGAAGCCCAAAACCGCCTTACTTTTTTTCCATTTTGTACCCAATGCCCCACACCACCTTTAAATAATTTGGCTCACGAGGATTCAGCTCAATTTTCTCCCGGATGCGCCGGATGTGGACCATCACTGTGTTTTCAGAGGACCAGGCATCCTCGCCCCACACCCGGCGGTAAATTTCTTCCGCAGGGAATACTCGGCCTAAATTGCGCATGAACAGATCGACGATGCCCGTTTCAATGTTGGTCAGCTTCACGGTCTCGCCGTCCGCAGCCAGTTCCCGAAGAGCTGGGTTGTAGGTCAGCCGCCCGTTGACAATCACACCGTCTGGTATGGCGTGTACATCTCCCAGACGGGTATACCGCCGCAGCTGACTGCGTACCCGGGCCACCAGCTCCTGCACCCCAAAGGGCTTGGTCATGTAGTCGTCCGCCCCCATAGACAAACCCAGCACCTTGTCGCTCTCCTCGCTCTTGGCGGACAGTACGATAATGGGCAGGTTGCGCCGTTCCCGGATACGCAGGACGGCGGATAGTCCATCCAATTTTGGCATCATCACATCCATCAGAATCAGCCGCAGGTCCGGGTCCAACGCCTTGTCCACCGCCTCCAGCCCATCGTAGGCCCGAAGAACCTGGTATCCCTCCTTCTCCAGGGCCGCGGCAATGGCGCCTACAATCTCCCGGTCGTCATCTACCACCAAAATACTCTCTCTGCTCATTGGGGTTGCTCCTTCCTCGTGCGCTGTATATAAGGTAACAAAAGTTTCTTACAAAACCAGCTGCTTTTCTCTTACAGATTTCTTACATTTTACCCCTGTGGAGGATAAGATGCAAGGGTGAAGCGGTCTCTGCGTTCGCTGCGGCAGAATGGCGGACCATAAAAATCCGTATTGCAAAAAGCCCGATCGCCTTGGTGCACAGCATGCGCTGCAAAACGGAGCTTCCCGATGGAAAAAGAAAACACCACGGGCATAGCCCGTGGCGGCAAAAAGGGATGTGGAAAGACAGTGTGTCTTCACCGCCCAAAGGGCGGTTTGTTGGGGGGAGAGAGAAAGCCCCTATGTATGGACGGATGCAGGGTTATAAAACCGGCAGCCGCAGCGGCCATGCTCCTTGACCTCGTAGAGAGCGGAGTCTGCGTCCTTGTACAAGGTTTCCGAAAAACCGGCTCCAGAGAACGCACCGCCTACACTGAGAGACACCACCGGCAGACCATCGGCCGGATGAGTCAACAGCTGGTTGATTTCCATAATTTTTCCTGCAATGATGTCCTGTTCTTCCGGGGCGGTGTCCATCACAATTACGGCGAACTCGTCCCCGCCGATGCGGGCAGGGTAGTCTGTGCCGCGAAAATGTTGGGCGAGAAGCTGAGCTACCTTTTTCAGCACTTGGTCCCCAGTCTCATGACCATAGCTGTCGTTGATCTGTTTAAATTTGTCCACATCCACCAGAAGAAGGGCCAGCGAACCCTCATACCCAGCCAAGGAAGCATGAAGGTTGTCGAATGCCCCACGGTTCAGGAGCCCAGTCAATGCGTCATGTTCCGCCTGGTGGCGGAGCATATGTTCGTTGGCTGTGATGTAGGCAAACATTTTGTTGTAGGTTTGGGCCAAATGCTTGCACTCATAGGCGCCAGTCATTTGCAATGGGGTGCGGTTCTCAATATGCTTCACAAAGTTCCGCATGGGCAGCACCACCAGCTGGAGCGTAGAAGCAAAAATGACCAGGGTTCCGATGAAATGAACGGCTATCAACGTCTGATGGGTCGCCATAGCGTGGTGGAGGTTGCTGTAGTCGTCCTCTATTTTCTGGCCGTAGCGGTCGGTCAGAGCATACAGCAGGTTTTCTATATCATCGGATATTTCCACTTTAACAGACTGATACTCCGAACCAAACACCAATTCCCGCGCCTTTTCGACCAGTTCTCTGGGAGGCAAGGTCCGATCCTCCACGGTCAAAGCGGCGTCCTGTACCTCCTGGGGGAGGGACTGCGGATCAAAGCCCTGTGCCAGAGAGACCAGGGCCATAGCGTATACTTCCTGTTCCATCAGCATAACGGACTTATCCATAGCGGCCTGGAGATAGGAATAGATTTCTTCTCCCGGCTCAAACTGGGATAAAATATCCAAGGCGACATCCCGCCGGTAGGCAGTATGGACTTCGGCAAAATAATTGTCCATGTGTGTCCGGTTTGTGGTGGATATATAGAGGCGGGCCTGTTCGGTCAGGTAGTTGGAACCGTCGAGGAAGAGTTCCCCCAGCTGTGTACAGTTGGAGAAATCGTTCATGGCATCGTAGCTGGCCTGAGTGGTTTTTGAGACGTGAAGCGAAGTGATGGTCAGGAGTATGTAGAGAATAAGAGACATGATAATGATTGCCGCATTCATCCAACTGATATGAATACCCTGAATGGGGGATGCGGCGTTTTCATGATTTTCCATATGTAAGGCCCCCTGTCACAAAAATGTCCGGTTATACCGGGGCTCTATGATCTATATATCGGCATAGGAATGGGAAAAATAAGAAAATATAATGCTTTTTCAAACACGAGGCCCCCATCGCGCGGAGCCTGCCAGATTAGGGCCTGGGTACCGCAAATCATAACATGGCAAATCGGTTTCCCTCCTTAAAGCAGTGCGTTCTTTGAGGCGGTTCCATCATAGCAGAAAAACAGCCGTTGCGCAAAAGTTTCCGCAAACGGTAGGATTTTGACCGTGAAAAAGGCGCTTGCCCGCTGCGGGTAAGCGCCCAGTCAAGCAAAAGCGTCAACACTTCAGCCGATTCCATTGAGACGATTCCGTGCGGCAAGGTTATTTGAGAGAACCGTTTCCACTATTGAAAAGGTTCCCGTTTCAGTCCAGGGAGAATGGGGCTTATGCAGAGCGGTCCAGCCCTGGAGTTGAGCTGTGCGGGGGCCTGCGGTTTATGATTATTTGATTTGTGTCATCTGATGAGAGGAGTAAAAAATTTTTGAGCGATAAGTGGATTGACATTTGGAGGAAAAATTTCTATACTATCCTGGTGTCGGATTTTTCCAGACAGACGATCAGATAAAGGAGTAAGTTTGATGGCCACAAAATTTGGTACAGCAGAAAGAAGGCAGAAGCAGCAAAATATCACCAGCAAAATTGTGAAAAAAATGTCGATCCTGATTATTGTTCTGTTCGGACTTAGTGTCATTATGGCATCCCTTTTATCAAGCCGTTCCTTGATGAAGGTCACAAATGAAAAACTAGTTCTGACAGCCTATGAAAATGCCTACATTCTCTCCAACAATGTGGAATATTCCTATTCCCAGACTCTGGGCTTTGCCGCATCCCTCCGGAATGTGACCGCCCTGCCGCCGGAATTGCAGCGCAAAGCAATCGATGAAGCCTTGGTGGGCATTTTGCAGCAGAATGACAAGTACACCACAGCGTTTGCCTATTTTGAACAGAATGCCATCGCAGATGCGGAGGGAAAAACCTATCGGGAGACCGGCAGAGACATCGCCTATGAGGCTGTGGTCTACCCCAATGAGTCAAAAAACGGCTATGTGTTTGAAAAACATGAGGACGCCTTCGACAACTTCGAGAAGGAATACTATCGAGAAATCAAATCCTCCGGCGAGGCTTACGTTATGGAACCCTATATCTATGAGTTGCAGGGGAAACCCATTATGATGATCAGCGTCATCGCGCCCATTTATGACGTGAGAGGGGACTTCCTGGGGGTAGCCGGCTGCGACGTCGCTTTGGATGATATGCAGACCCAAAACTTTACCAACGCCGGCTACGCCTCGACCCACATGGTCTGTCTGGCCGAGGATAATACCATTCTGGTGGATACCGTGCAGAAAAATACCGTCGGTACATTGGCAAATGAGTGTGGTTATGGAGAGATTGCCCAGCTCTCGGACGAGATCCGAACGATGAAAAAGGGGCTGGCCCAGGACAGCAATGAGAATATTTATCTGCTGAATACGAAAATCAATAATTTCGTTACCGGCAAACAGGGCCATTCTGTGACCGTTCCGGTGAATTTGGACAGCGGAAATTTGTGGAGTCTGTATTTTTCCATCGACCGGGGCGAGTTTTATGGACAGATTGTAAAGGATACTGCGGTCCTGGCCGTAGCTGTGTGTATTTTTGGTATTTTGCTGTTATCTATTATGTATGTCAGCATCAAAAAGCCTCTGAAGCCCATCGCCAAAATTATGGCCGGCGCGGAACAGCTGGAATCCGGCAATTTGCAGATCCATATTGATGTGGATTCCGACGATGAGCTGGGCCGGCTGGCGGAGTGCTTTAACTCCACCAGTAATATTTTGAATAACTACATCCACGACATCTCCAAGCAGCTTTCCGAAATGGCCGGCAAAAATATGGCCGTCCGCATCACCGAGGAATACATTGGAGATTTCAGACCCATTAAAGACTCCATCGAGCGGATCGCGCATTCCCTGAACGAGACCCTCTACAGCATCATCGAGGCCGCAAACGAAGTGACCTCCCACTCGGAAACGGTGTCTTCCGGCGCACAGACCTTGTCCCGCGGTTCGTCGGAACAGACGGAGGCCATTGATAAGCTGGCAGCCTCCATTGAACGTCTCTCCGGCGACGTGGCCCAAAATGCCCAGGAGGCGGAAGAGGCGAATGCCACGGTTGCTCGGGTCAGCCAGTGGATTGAAACCAGCAATCAGGACATGCAGAAAATGGTCTCCGCCATGAACGATATCCGGGACGCATCCACCGCCATCGAAAAGATCATCAAAACCATTGAGGATATTGCGTTCCAGACCAATATTCTGGCCCTGAACGCTTCGGTAGAGGCGGCCAGAGCCGGCGCCGCGGGAAAGGGCTTTGCCGTTGTTGCCGAGGAGGTGCGCAATCTGGCCGCGAAGAGCGCGGAAGCTGCCAAGGACACCGCCGGGTTAATCGAATCCTCTATACGGGCAGTACAGAATGGCAGAGGCATCGTGGACGAAACCGCGAAATCGCTGGTCAATGTGGTGGAGGGCGCGAAGGACGTGTCCGATTTTGTGGAGCGTATTAGCGCAGCCTCCCAGAGCCAGAGGGATACGCTGGAACGGTTAACCGTGGGCGTAAACCAAATTTCTGGTATCATTCAGGAAAATTCCGCTATGGCCGATGAGAGCGCCGCCGCCAGCGTCAAGCTGTTCCAGCAGGCCAATACTCTGCGCCAGCTGGTGGATGTGTTTCGACTGAAAAAAGATTAAGCGCCGTTTGAAACAAACCTTAAAGGGCCCGCAGGGCGGACCGGGCCAGCTGGGCCAGTGACACGGCTACGGTGAGCAGGTCTTTGGGGTCTGCTTCCTTCATGGAATGGAGGGCGGCGGCCAGATTTTTCGGTTCCAGCGCCTCTTTGACCATTTTTGCATCCCCAGAGGACAACAGCTCAAAGAGAGTATCCACAACCGTCTCTCTCTGGCGGCTGGTCAGGCCGGCGAGCCAGTCCTTCAAAGTCCGGTCAATCACCCGGCTCCCGGCATCCACCTCGTCCAGACGTACAAAGTCCGGCCCCCGCACCTGCCAGGAGTACAGGTCATGCTGAAACAGCCCCTCTTGGTCGCTGTCCACCACCGTATGGGGCTCCTCGTGGGTCAGCAGCAGGCCCACCACAGAGGATTTGGGTACGTAGCTGTGGAACCGGGTACGCAGTTCCTGATACCCCGGGCGGGAGAGCAGATAGGGATTAAAGCCGGGGCCGTCGAAGGAGAACACCGCTCGAATCTGGTCCCGGACCCTCACAGGGCACAGAGCCGCTCCGGCCACCGCCAGATTGCCACCCTTAGAGTGGCCGCCAAGGCGCATGGGCCCATGAAAATCCCGGGCGAAATTCTGGACATAGTCCGCCGCCTCCATCTGAGCAGGGACCAGGTCCAAAAAGCTGAGATTAAAATCCTCCTTCCAGCCCACCAGCGTACCATCGGTGCCCCGAAAGGCCAGAAACGCGGAACCGTCTCCCGGCAGGACCGCCAGCGCGGCAAACTGGGTCTCATCCTTTGGTACAAAGCGGTCGGCATAGCAGGCCAGCTTCATGGTGGAGAAACGGGATGCTTCGGCCATGGCCCGGAGCAGTTCCAGGTCCTGGCCGCACCGGCACCGGCCCCGCCGTCCTTCAGGCAGGGATAGATACCGTTCCGCCGTTGGGCCCAGAAGAACGCCCCCCTCCAGGCCGTCCGGTACCAGTCCCTCCCAGTGAATGTAGGCCAGGGCGGACAATGCCAAGGCGTCAACCGCGCCAAAGGGGATATGCTCCAGAGGCAGGTCTCCCCGCCAGGCCAGATAATCCAGAAGATTTCCCATGTAATTCACTCCTTTTTTCAGTCTATGCCCAGGTAAGAAAAACGCCCATATCCCATCGGACGCCTAGGTTTGCAGTTCTTGTTCTCCTTTTCGTGAATCAGTCCATAGAAGCTGCCGCATCACGTTGTTTTGTGATACGGCGGCTTTCTTGTTTGGGAGTTGTAACCGTCCTGTATTTGCGTTATAATAAAAGAAAAGATGGACTGCTTGTACGAGGTCTTATGAAAATTCCACTTTTGAGAAGCGGTTTAAGCAGTGTGAACCACGATACAAATTCATGCCCGACTGCGGCGGGTAAGGAGAACGTGCCATGAAATCAAATTTTGAATTTTTGAATCATCATTTTCCTGTACTGGCGAATTTCGGCGAACTGGCGGAAAAATATCTGTACAGCGATTCAAACTCCTGCTTGATGAAGCTGGGGATGATCGGCGAAACGATTGTCAATTTGTGCTTTACTTATGACCGAATCCCTCTGCCCCAGGATAACACAGCCGCAGTCAGAATTAACAGTCTGTTCCGCGAGGGCATGATTACCCGCGACTTGAAAGAGGTCCTTCATGCCCTGCGTATCAGCCGCAATAAGGCGACACACGAAAACTATGCTTCCATAGAAGACGGTAAGGCATTACTTCAAATGGCGTACAGTCTATGCGAATGGTTTATGCAGACCTATGGGGACTGGAATTATCAAAATTGCCCCTTTGTTATGCCATCGGAAACACCGGAACCCGTCAACGTCAACCGGCAGAGGGAACAGGCGCAGGAAACACAGTGGATTGAAGAGGCGGAAAAGGCAGCGGCGGCAGCCCCCGCCATGGAAAAGGAGGTTCGAAAGAAGCGGTCTGCCAAAGCGGCAAGCCAGCGAGTCAAATCTGAGGCGGAAACACGCTATCTGATCGATGAACAACTTCGCAAGGTTGGCTGGGAGGCCGATACGGAGCAGCTGCGCTATTCCAAGGGGACGCGCCCTGCAAAAGGACGCAATATCGCGATTGCCGAATGGCCCACAGATTCTAAGGTTGGTAACCGGGGCTATGTTGACTATGCGCTATTCGTTGGTATGCAGCTGGTTGCAACGGTGGAGGCCAAGGCGATCCATAAGGATATACCCTCTGTGATTGACTACCAGTGTAAGGACTATTCAAAAAATATCCGCAGCGCCGATCAGGTATATCAAGTGGGTGCATGGAGCGGCTATGGCGTGCCGTTCACCTTTGCCACAAACGGCCGGCCGTATTTGGAGCAGTACGATACCAAGAGCGGCATCTGGTTTCTGGATTTGAGACAGCCGGATAACGCCCCCAAAGCCTTGCGGGGCTGGATGAGTCCAGCGGGGATCTTGGAGCTGCTGGATAAGAATCGTTCGGTGCAAGACCGGCAATTACAGGAAATGTCCTATGATCTGCTGCGTGACCGAGATGGTCTTAACCTCCGTGAGTACCAGATTAGAGCCATTGAAGCCGCTGAGAAAGCCATAATCAGCGGGCAGTCCAACATTCTGCTCGCTATGGCAACCGGCACCGGCAAGACCCGCACCATTCTGGGCATGATCTATCGCTTCCTCAAGTCAGGACGTTTTCGCAGAATCCTCTTCCTTGTGGACAGGACCTCTCTAGGTGAACAGGCGTGCGATGTATTCCGAGAAGTCAAGCTGGAAGAATTGATGACACTGGATGATATTTATAATATCAAGGGACTGGAAGAGAAAGAGATAGACCGTGAAACCCGCATCCAGATTGCCACGGTTCAGAGTATGGTGAAGCGAATTCTATACAATGATGAGGATGCCATGCCCGCTGTCTCCGACTTTGATCTGGTCATCATTGACGAAGCGCACCGAGGCTATATTCTGGATAAAGAAATTGGCGAGGATGAAGTCCTTTACCGGGACCAAATTGACTACCAAAGCAAATACCGCTGCGTGGTGGAATATTTTGACGCGGTGAAAATTGCACTGACTGCAACGCCAGCCCTACAGACAACCGAGATCTTTGGCCAGCCTGTCTTTAAATATACATACCGTGAGGCAGTGATTGAGGGGTATCTGGTTGACCACGATGCTCCCCATGAATTGACTACCAAATTGAGCAAAGAGGGGATCCACTACAAGAAAGGCGATACGGTGGTACAATATGACCCTGTGACAGGTGAGATCACCAATTCGGAATGCTTGGAAGATGAATTGGACTTCGATGTAGAAGCGTTCAACCGTCAGGTTATCACGGAATCCTTCAATCGGACCGTTTTGTCGGAAATTGCCCGTGATCTTGATCCGGAAAGTCCAGACGTACAGGGGAAAACATTGATTTTTGCTGTTAATGATGATCATGCCGATTTAATCGTAAAAATACTGAAAGAGATTTATACGGAAATGAGCGTGGACAATGACGCTATTATGAAAATCACCGGTTCTGTGGGCGGTGGCAGCAAGAAAAAGGTACAGGAGGCCATCAATCGCTTTAAGAACGAACGCTTTCCCAGCGTCGTCGTGACCGTCGATCTGCTGACCACGGGGATAGATGTGCCCAAAATCACAGCACTGGTCTTTCTGCGCCGTGTGAAGTCCCGTATCCTGTTCGAGCAGATGATGGGCCGGGCTACCCGCCTGTGTCCTGAAATCCACAAAACCCACTTTGAGATTTACGACCCTGTGGGCGTTTATGAATCTCTGGAAGCGGTTAACACCATGAAACCGGTTGCGGTAAACCCCAGCGCCACTTTTGAGCAGCTTTTGGACGGCTTGGAGGTTCTGGAGGACGAACATCAAGTACAAAACCAGATCGACCAAATCCTGGCAAAGCTGCAACGGAAAAAACGGCACATGGACAGCCAAACCATGGAGCATTTTATCAGCATGACGGGAGGACAAGACCCCACCCAGTTCATGGCTGGTATTCAGCAGTGCAGGCCGGCGGAGGCAAAGAACCGTCTGCTTGCCCATGGGGAGCTGTTTCGGATGCTGGGACGCTTCAAACCAGATATGCGCCGTCCAGTTGTGATCTCTGACCATGAGGATGAACTGCTGGAGCATACCAGGGGCTACGGCGGCGGCGGCAGACCCGAAGATTATTTGGACGCATTTGCAAGCTATGTCAAGACCCATTTAAACGAGATCGCCGCGCTGAACATTGTCTGCACAAGGCCGAAGGAACTGACCCGCGAGGGCTTGAAAGCCCTGCGGCTGGCACTGGATCGGGAGGGCTTTACCACCCGGCAGCTGAACACGGCGATTTCCCAGATGACCAACGAAGAAATTGCCGCCGATATGATTAGCCTGATTCGCCGTTACGCCATCGGTTCCGCCCTGATTTCGCACGAAGCCAGAATCAGGCGGGCGGTGGACAAGCTGAAAAAGGCGCATGCCTTCTCCAAGCTGGAGCTCAACTGGATTGCCAGAATGGAAAAGTACCTGATGGAAGAATCCGTCCTGAATGTGACCGTGTTTGATGAGGATGGACGCTTCAAGGCTCAGGGCGGCTTTGTGAAGATCAACAAAGTGTTCGGAAACAAGCTGGAAAGCCTTGTATGGGAACTGAACGAGTATCTGTACGATGATGGAGGAAAAATTGCATTATGACAACACAGGAAATTGTTTCCAAACTCTGGAACCTCTGCAACGTTCTCCGTGACGACGGCATCACCTATCATCAATATGTGACGGAGCTGACCTATATCCTGTTTCTGAAGATGGCGAAGGAGACGGGCACAGAGAGTCAGATACCGGAAGCCTACCGCTGGGACAGCCTGACCGCCAAAAGCGGAATTGAATTGAAAAAATTCTACAAGGAGCTGCTGAACCACCTGGGCGAGAGCTGCACAGGCCGCGTGCGGGAAATCTATCAGGGCGCGGCCACCAACATTGACGAACCGAAGAACTTGGAAAAAATTATCACCGCCATCGACGGACTGGACTGGTTTTCCGCCCGCGAGGAGGGGCTTGGCAATCTGTATGAGGGGCTTTTGGAGAAAAACGCCAACGAGAAAAAATCCGGCGCAGGACAGTATTTCACGCCCCGCGTGCTGATTGATGTCATGACCCGTCTGGTAAAGCCTCAGCCCGGCGAGCGATGCAACGACCCCGCCTGCGGCACATTTGGCTTTATGATTGCGGCCCATCAATATGTTTCCGAGCAGACAGATGAATTTTATGACCTGGATGCCGATACCGCCGATTTTGAACGCACGGAGGCGTTCACCGGCATGGAGCTGGTACACGATACCCACCGTCTGGCCCTGATGAACGCCATGCTGCACAACATGGAGGGACCCATCACGCTGGGCGATACCCTGTCCAATTTGGGCAAACGTATGCGGGGCTATGACGTGGTTCTCACCAATCCCCCCTTTGGAACGAAAAAGGGCGGCGAGCGCGCCACCCGGGACGACTTTACTTACACCACCAGCAACAAGCAGCTGAACTTTTTACAGCACATTTACCGCAGTCTGAACGGGGACGGAAAGGCCCGCGCCGCTGTGGTCCTGCCGGATAACGTCCTCTTTGCCGACGGCGAGGGTGAGAAAATCCGCATTGACCTGATGGACAAGTGTAATCTGCATACCGTCCTGCGCCTGCCCACCGGCATTTTCTACGCCCAGGGGGTCAAGACTAATGTGCTGTTCTTTACCCGCGGCAGAACGGACAAGGGCAATACCCAGGAGGTCTGGTTCTATGACCTGCGCACCAATATGCCCTCCTTCGGCAAGACAAATCCGCTGAAATTGGAGCATTTTGCGGACTTTGAAGCGGCGTTCGAGGCCGCAGACCGCCGGGCTGTGCAGGATGAGCGGTGGAGCGTGTTCACCAGGGAGCAGATCGCCCAGAAGGGCAACAGCCTGGATTTGGGGTTGATTCGGGATGATTCCGTGGTCGACTATGCCGATTTGCCCGACCCGGTTGAGAGCGGCGAGGAGGCCATTGCGCAGCTGGAAGAAGCGGTGGACCTCTTGCAGAGTGTGGTGAATGAGTTGAAGGCCCTGTCGGAGGTGGACTGATGGCAAGAGGAAAAAAGGCGGCAAAAGAACTGTCGCCAGAGGAAAAGCTGCAACAAGCCCTTGTGCCGGTGGAGGAGCAGCCATATCCGATTCCTGAGAATTGGTGCTGGGTAAGGTTATCGTCGCTTTCTGTTGTGATTTCAAAGGGAACCACTCCAGTAGGAGGAAAAAATGCTTATGTTGATGAGGGTATAAATTTTTTACGAGTTGAAAACATAAATGAGGATGGTAATATTTCACACGACGGAATTGCACATATTACAGAGAGCTTACACACCGGATGCTTAAAACGGTCTATACTACTGGAACGAGATATATTGATTTCTATTGCAGGAACATTGGGGAAAACGGGTATTGTCCGTAAAATCGATTTGCCTTTGAATACTAATCAGGCTATTGCGTTTGTACGGCTTTCATTTCATGAAATTAACGAATTATATATTAAAAATGCAATCGATTGTCCTATGCTCCAAAAATATCTGTTGGATAAAACAAAGGTAACTTCTATTCCTAATTTGACGTTAGAGATAGTAGGAAACTGTCCTATTCCTTTTCCCCCTCTCCCTGAGCAACACCGCATTGTCAGCCGCATTGAAAGCCTGTTCGCCAAACTGGGTGAGGCAAAGGAAAAGGCTCAGGCTGTTGTGGACGGCTTCGAACTGCGGAAGTCCGCCATTCTGCATAAAGCGTTTACGGGGGAGCTGACGGAGCGGTGGAGAAAAGAGTATGGGGTGGGGATGGAGAGCTGGGAACCACGAAAATTAAAGGACTGTGGTGATTGGTATGGCGGTGGTACTCCAAGCATGGCACATCCCGAATATTGGGATAATGGAGATCTGCTCTGGATTACATCAAAAGACATGAAATCAGATATAATTGAAGATACACTTCTGCGTACAAACATGGCAGGAGTTAGTAATTCTTCTGCAAATTATATTGAGAAGCCCTCTATACTTTTTGTAATGAGAAGTGGCATTCTAAGAAGAACATTACCAATTTCAATGGTGAAAATACCATTTACTGTTAATCAAGACTTGAAAGCGATTTCACCGGTGAATGACTTAGACTTGGAGTACTTTTTCTGGGTGTGCAAAAGTTTGGAAAAAAGTATGCTTGGTACTTGTATGAAAAATGGAACTACAGTAGAAAGTATCAACACCAAAGCATTGATGGAGTTTAAAATTCCGATTGCTTCACAACCTGAGCAAAAAGAAATTGTAAGTTGTATTGATAGCTTGCTGGCTAAAGAGCAGCAAGCCAAAGAAGTAGCTGAAGCCGTCCTCTCCCAGATCGACACCATGAAAAAGGCGATTTTAGCCCGTGCGTTCCGTGGGGAGCTGGGAACCAATGACCCGGCGGAGGAAAGCGCGGCGGAGTTAATAAAAACAGTCTTGTAAGAGGAAGCCCTTGCAATCCGCTGTTCTTGGTACGTTTCATATCAGAAGAAAAGCGGTAGGGCAAGACCGCAAATCCAGTGTTTGAATCGGAAAGAATCGTTCGTAAGAGAAAAAAGTGACCCTGCATCGTGAGATGCCAGGTCACTTTTTTCTATGGCGCAGGCTGGTGATTTGTACCTGGAACGGGAGCAATCACTATACCCTGCGACCGGAACGTGAAATTACCGGGGGTTGGCAATGGCGGCCTGGGCAGCGGCCAGACGCGCGATGGGCACGCGGAAGGGGGAACAGGACACATAGTCCAGGCCGATATTGTGGCAGAACATGACAGAGGAGGGGTCGCCGCCGTGCTCGCCGCAGATGCCGAGGTGAAGGGTGGGGTTTGTGGAGCGGCCCCAGCGGGCGGCGTTGGAGATCAGGCGGCCTACGCCATGCTGGTCCAGACGGGCGAAGGGATCGCTCTCGAAAATCTTCTTCTCATAATAGGCGTCCAGGAACTTGCCCGCATCATCCCGGCTGAAGCCGAAGACCAGCTGGGTCAGGTCGTTGGAGCCGAAGGAGAAGAAATCGGAGTGAGGGGCGATGTCGTCGGCGGTCATGGCGGCCCGTGGGATCTCGATCATGTTGCCTACCTGATAGTTCAAATCCGTGCCCGAAGCCTGGATGATCTCGTCGGCCACGCTGGTGACCAGGCCCTTCACATAGTCGAACTCTTTCAGTTCACCCACCAGCGGGATCATGATCTCGGGGACGATGGTCCACTCGGGGTGGCGGGCCTGAACGGCCAAAGCGGCCTTAATGACGGCCCGGGTCTGCATCTTGGCGATTTCCGGGAAGGTGACGCTCAGCCGGCAGCCGCGGTGGCCCATCATGGGGTTGAACTCGTGGAGGTTGGCGATGATGGCTTTGATTTCAGCCACGGTTTTTCCCATGTCCTTAGCCATCTGCGCGATGTCTTCCTCCTCGGTGGGGACGAACTCATGCAGGGGCGGGTCCAGGAAGCGGACCGTCATAGGACGGCCCTCAAGGGCCTCATACATGGCCTCGAAGTCGCCCTGCTGCATGGGCTCCAGCTTGGCCAGAGCCTTTTCCCGCTGTTCCACTGTGTCCGAGCAGATCATCTCCCGGATGGCAGGGATGCGGTCGGCCTCGAAGAACATATGCTCGGTGCGGCACAGGCCGATGCCCTGTGCGCCGAACTTGACCGCCTGAGCGGTGTCCCTGGGGTTATCGGCGTTGGTGCGCACGTCCATCTGGCGGTACTTGTCCGCCCAGGCCATGATGCGGCCAAACTCGCCGGAGATGGAGGCGGGCACGGTAGGGATGGCCTCGCCGTAGATGTTGCCGGTGGAGCCGTCCAGGCTGATCCAGTCGCCTTCCTTGTAAATCTTGCCATTCAGTTCAAACTGTTTGTTCTCCTCATCCATCTTGATGGCGCCGCAGCCGGAGACGCAGCAGGTGCCCATACCCCGGGCCACCACTGCCGCGTGGGAGGTCATGCCGCCCCGGACGGTGAGAATGCCCTGCGAGGCAACCATGCCCTCAATATCTTCGGGGGAGGTCTCCAGCCGGACCAGACACACCTTTTCACCCCGGGCGGCCCACTCTTTGGCGTCCTCGGCGGAGAAGACGATTTTGCCGCAGGCCGCGCCGGGAGAGGCGGGCAGGGCAGAGGCTACAGGAACGGCCTTTTTCAGCGCGGCGGGGTCGAACTGGGGGTGGAGCAGCGTGTCCAGATTGCGGGGGTCGATCATGGCTACGGCCTTCTTCTCGTCAATCATCCCCTCGTCCACCAGGTCGCAGGCGATTTTCAGCGCGGCGGCGGCGGTGCGCTTGCCGTTGCGGGTCTGGAGCATATACAGCTTGCCGTGCTCCACGGTGAACTCCATGTCCTGCATATCCCGGTAGTGGTCCTCCAGCTTCCGGCATACGTCGGTAAACTGGGCAAATGCCTCGGGGAACTTTTCCGCCATCTCCTGAATGGGCATAGGGGTGCGCACGCCGGCCACCACGTCTTCGCCCTGGGCGTTGGTCAAAAACTCGCCCATCAGCTTTTTCTCGCCGGTGGCGGGGTTGCGGGTAAAGGCCACGCCGGTGCCGCAGTCGTCGCCCATGTTGCCAAAGGCCATGGACTGCACGTTGACGGCGGTGCCCCAGGA
>JAAWIE010000040.1 GCA_022796195.1 Lawsonibacter sp.
AGCGCTTTGCTCCCTCCTCCTCTGCCACTTCCTACATTTTATCCCTTATTAACTTTGTGGCCTGTCTGGTTATGAAGCCAGACAGGCCTTTTTTCGACAAGCTGAGACCTGACATTTGATCATGTCAGGGCTGTTTTGATCGCAATTGACCTTTTCGCCTGCGCCAAACAGTGCCGGTCAGTTCGGGCTAATGGTGTAGTTGGGAGCCTCTTTCGTAATGTAAATGTCGTGGGGGTGGGACTCCTTCAAACCAGCGGCCGTGATCTGCATAAACTGGGCCTTACTTTGCAGCTCTGGTACACTGTGACAACCGGTATAGCCCATGCCGGCCCGCAGACCGCCCATCAATTGATAGATGGTCTCACCCACCGCGCCCTTATAAGGAACGCGGCCCTCTACACCCTCGGGGACCAGCTTCTTGTTAGACTCCTGGAAATAGCGGTCCTTGGAGCCCTTGTTCATAGCAGCCAGGGAACCCATGCCCCGGTAGACCTTAAACTGACGGCCCTGGAAAATCTCCGTCTCGCCGGGGGACTCCTCACATCCGGCCAACAACGAACCCAGCATCACCACATCGCCGCCTGCGGCAATGGCCTTAGCGATGTCGCCAGAGAACTTCACACCGCCATCGGCAATGATGGGGATATCGTACTCGGCGGCCACCTGAGCTGCATCGTAGATAGCGGTAATCTGAGGTACACCGATACCGGCCACCACCCGGGTGGTGCAGATGGAACCGGGGCCAATGCCGATTTTCACGCAGTCGGCCCCCGCCTCAATAAGGTCTCTGCACCCTTCCGCAGTGGCGACATTGCCCGCAATCAGCTGTACGTCGGGGTACAGGGCCTTGATACGCTTGACCGTCTCCAACACATTTTTGGTGTGGCCATGGGCAGAGTCCAGAGTCAGCACATCGGCCCCTGCGTCAGTAAGGGCCGCAACCCGGTCCAGTACATCGGAGGTGGCCCCGATGGCCGCGCCCACCAGCAGACGGCCTTTCTCATCACGGGCGGAGTTGGGATAGACCTCCGCCTTCTCAATATCCTTGATGGTAATCAGACCCTTGAGCCGGAATTCCTCGTCCACAATGGGCAGTTTCTCAATTTTATGCTGGCGGAGAATCTCCCGGGCCTGGGCCAGGGTGGTTCCTTCGGGTGCGGTAACCAAATGGTCCTTGGTCATCACGTGGTCGATCAACACGGTCATATCCGTCTCAAACTTCATGTCCCGGTTTGTGATAATGCCGATGAGCTTGCCGTTGTCGCAAATGGGCACACCAGAAATGCGGAACTTCGCCATCAGCTCATCCGCCTCCTGGAGGGTATGGCCCGGGGCCAGCCAGAAGGGATTGGTAATCACGCCGTTTTCCGAACGCTTCACCATATCGACCTGTTCAGCCTGCTGGCTGATGGACATATTTTTGTGGATGATGCCAATACCGCCCTCCCGGGCAATGGCGATGGCCATGCGGTATTCGGTGACCGTATCCATCGCCGCGCTCATCAGCGGGATATTGAGATGTATTTTCTTGGTCAGGCGGGTGCGAAGGTCAATGTCGGCGGGCAGCACATCGCTGGCCGCAGGAACGAGCAGTACATCGTCAAAGGTGAGGCCCTGCTTTACAAACTTCTGTGCGGCGTCTTGGTTCACCATAGTTCCATATCTCCTTTTCGATATTTTATCTATTGTACCGTGTGACTCCTGGCTTGTCAAGGCAGAAGTCTATCCTTTTGAAATCCGTTTCCACGCCCAAGAAAATGCGGCAACAATGATCGTAGTAAGGATAAATGTAACCGCAAAATTCAAGAAGAGGCTCCCAATACCCCATGTCTCAGGATTCCGAAAAAAACTACACGCGGTAACTGCGGCACTGGAGCCCAAGCAGCTGGGGACTGCTTTTTTTACACAGGCTTTCACATCATTTCTCCCTTCCACTCAAACCGGCGTCTCCCCGAAAAACAGGGCGGATTCAAAGCGGGGTTTTCCGGCGGCATCCACGCCCCGGACAAACCAGCTGTCACCCCGCCCGCTGGTCTGGATGTTGAGAAATTCGCCTGGGCGGCACTCAGCCAGGTAGCCAAGCTGCATCTCGGCCAGATAGCGGTCCTTCGACAGACGCTCCATACTCACCGCGTCGCAGGCGAAGTCGGCATAGCGGGTATTGTTTACATGGCCATTCAAGTCGGAGTCACTGTACCGCATCAGACGGTGTTCCACCTCCCGCAGGTCGTCGGGCTGGCGGAGCTTCACCAGGGTCATGGTCTTGCACAGCGCCCCGCCGCTGGTTCCCTCCAATTCCGCAATCGCCCCCAGACGCATCAGCTTACGGCTTTCCAGGCTGGCCAGTACCCAAGCGGATACCGACTCCCCCACCGGCTGGCCGTTAGCCAAAATATCATAATCCCGGTACATAATCGCGCCCTTTGCTCCCCGGTGCCAAGTGCGGATGGTCAGCTTATCCTCGTACACCAGAGGCCGGGCCAGCCGGTACCAGGACCGGGCCAGCATCCAAAAGGCCCCGTACCGCTCCACCAGCACATCCCGGGAAAATCCTCCATCCTCTGCCGCCAGCGCAGCCGCATTTTGCAAATGGTTCAGCAGAGCGGACGCCTTGCACTGGCCCCGGTTGTCCACATCCAAACCGTTTAGACGGATCTCGTACTCAAAAAAAGTGCTCATGATTACTTGTTACCTCGAATCAAAATAGATGTTTTGCAGCAAAGACTGTCAATATCGTCCGCCGTGGCCGCGGGGACGCGGAGCTTGCCCCCACATTCCACACAGCACAGGTCTACCGAACTGAAGTTGACCTTAACTCCCCACTTTTTACTGCCGCAGGTGCAGGAAATACCCCCCCTGGCGGCAATGTCTTTCAACTCGGACAAAATCTCCTCCATGATGATCTCGTCCAGAAAGGCCCCGTTTTCGCCGGCGTCCTCCCCCAGCTTATCCACCGCCTGCTCCAGCCGGGCGGTAGCCGCATAGACCGGTTCTTCTTCTCCTACATAGCAGCAGTCCAGCCCGGAAGCGGCACAGGAAAAGGCCAACGCCTTTTCCCGGATGAAGGCGTGGGAAGAACAGGAGACGCTGTGCTCCCGCCCGCAGAACAGACAGGGCACCGTCAGCTGGACCCGGTTCGGTTTGAATTCGACCAGCAGTTCCGACTTGCCGCAGGGACATTTCAAATGCGCTGGGGCTGCCGCCAGAGAGAACAGATCCCGCTCCATAATGACCGACTGCATGCAGTTGGGACAGATGTAAGACAAATATCGTTTTGTCTCTTGTACCACGTTGGGTTCCTCCTTCAGAGAATTCTCACCAAAGTATTATAGCGCAGTTTTTCACAAAAAACAAGCCAGTGGACATTCCTTGCAGGGCATCAGTATGTCAAGTTTCAAATTCCATCCCCCATGAAGCACTGAGGAGCTGGATAAAAAATTTTTTAGAAAAAAGAGAAAAGGCAAAAGTTTTTTCGTATATGTAATCGTAACAAAAATATGGGAGAGGGAGTGTCTGCCCAATGACGCTGCGCGAACAGCTCCAAGAGCGGGAGAAAGCCGCTCTATCCCCGCTGGCCTGCCGGTCGGCACAAAGCCGCGGCCGGACAAGACCGGAGGAAGAGTGCGATGTGCGCACCCCCTTCCAGCGGGACACCGACCGCATTGTCTACTCCAAGGCGTTCCGCCGCCTAAAGCACAAAACCCAGGTGTTTCTCCAGCCGGAGGGGGACCACTACCGCACCCGCATGACCCACACGCTGGAGGTTTCCCGCATCGCCCGCACCATGGCTCGAGCCTTGTTTTTAAACGAGGACCTCACCGAGGCCATCGCCCTGGGCCACGACCTGGGCCATACACCCTTTGGACATGCCGGAGAACGGCTGTTGGACGAGGTAATGCCCGGCGGCTTCGCCCATTATAGGCAGTCGGTCCGGGTGGTGGAGCGGCTGGAAAAGGAAGGGGCCGGTCTGAATCTCACCTGGGAGGTTCGCAACGGCATTGCCTGCCACACAAAGGGCGCTAACGCCGCTACGCTGGAGGGTCAGCTGGTCCGTCTGGCCGACCATATTGCTTACATCAACCACGATATTGAGGACGCCCTTCGGGGCGGGATCATCTATCCCATGGACATTCCGCTGGATATCTCCCATGTACTGGGCTTCACCCACAGCAAACGGATTGACACGCTGGTCTCGGACGCCGTTCAGGCCAGTCAGGGGCAGAGCGTAATCCGGCAGTCTCCGCAGATGGAGGAGGCCATGCTTGCCCTGAAAGAGTTCATGTTTGCCAGCGTATACACCAACCCTATGGCAAAAGGAGAGGAGGGCAAAGCACAGGACATGCTCCGCCGTCTGTTTGAATACTATCAAAAGGATCCGGACGCCCTTCCCTCCGACTTCCAGGCCATCCGGGCGGAGGAGGGCATCGACCGGGCGGTATGCGACTACATCGCAGGCATGACAGACCCCTTTGCTATGGAGTGCTTTAAGGCGCTGTTCATCCCCAAAGGCTGGACAGTGCTGTAAACGGCTCAAACCAGTGGTTTGGGATAATTTATCCGGAAAACGGATACAAATAGGGGGGAAAACCTTTGCCCTTGCCGGATCATTTTTTGGACGAGCTGATTTCGCGGACCGATATTGTCGATCTGGTGTCCGAGTCGGTGCGGCTGACGAAAAAAGGAAACAGCTATTGGGGCTGCTGTCCTTTTCACAGCGAAAAGACCCCATCCTTCCATGTGGTGCCCGACCGGCAGATGTACAAGTGCTTTGGCTGCGGCAAGGGAGGCGGCGCAATCAACTTTGTGATGGAGCTGGAAAACCTGCCCTTTAAAGACGCGGTGGCCCTTCTGGCTCAGCGGGCCGGGATGCCCATGCCGGAATTCGCCAGGTCGGGGCCAGGGGCCCGAGAACGCCGGGAGAAAATCCTAGAGATCAACCGCCAGGCCGCCCGGGCCTTCCACCGCTGGCTCAACGCTCCAGAAGGGGCGCAGGGCCTTTGTTACCTCCAGCGCCGGGGGTTGTCCCGGCGGACGCTGACCAGCTTCGGTCTCGGCTTCGCCCCCAACCGCTGGGACAGTCTGATTGCCGAACTGTCCACCCAGGGCTATGACAAACGGGACCTGTTGGACGCAGGTCTGGCCGTAAGCAATAAGGATGGCCGGATTTATGACCGCTTCCGCAACCGGGTCATGTTCCCCATCATTGATGTGCGGGGCAATGTGATCGGCTTCGGAGGCCGGGTTATGGACGACTCCACCCCTAAGTACCTCAACTCTCCGGACACCCCGGTGTACAACAAAAGCCGCAATGTCTTCGCCCTGAATATCGCCAAAAACGCCAAAACAGAACGGGTTATCCTTACAGAGGGATATATGGACACCATTTCCCTCCATCAGGCGGGCTTCAGCAGCGCGGTAGCCTCTCTGGGAACTTCGCTGACCGAAGAACACGGACAACTCCTAGCCCGGTATTATAAGGAGGCTGTCATCGCCTACGACGGAGACGGGGCCGGAGTAAAAGCTGCCCAGCGGGCCATTCCCATTCTGGAAAAGGCGGGGCTGACGGTGAAGGTCCTGCGGATGCAGGGGGCCAAAGACCCGGACGAATTTATCAAAGCCTATGGCCGGGACGCCTTTGCCCGCCTGCTGGACCAGAGCGAAAATCAGGTGGACTACCGGCTGGCACAAATACAGAAAAAGTACAACCTCACGGACGACAGCCAGCGAATCGCTTTTCTTCAGGAGGCCGCCCAGCTGATCTCCACCCTTCACAGCGCAGTAGAGCGGGAGATTTATGGCGGCCACGCAGCACAGACAGCAGGGGTAACGCCGGATACGATGAAACTGGAGGTAGAGCGGGCCTTAAAGGGCCGGGTTCGCAAGGCAAAAAAACAGCAGGAGCGCAGAAATCTGGCCCCAGCCAGCCAGCTCCAGCCCAAGGTCCGGGGCCTGCGGTACGACAATATTCGTTCCGCCCGGGCGGAAGAGGGCCTGCTCCGCCTGCTGATGCTGGACCCCGGTCTGGCCGGCAGCATGGACGGCATAACGGGGAGCGAATTTTCTTCCCCCCTGTTGGGCCGGGCCTTCGACAGCCTGCACAGCAGAATTCTGGAGGGACTCTCCCCCAGACTGGCCGCGCTGGCAGAGGAATTTTCCGGCGAAGAGATGGACCATTTGGCCCAAGTGGCCGCGCAGCCGGAGTCGGCAGCCAACAGCGGCCAGTCGCTTCGGGATTACATATCCGTCATCCGCAGCGAGAGACTGCGGCAGAGCGGAGCGGAGCAGAATGATGACTTTTTGCTGGCCGCACAAAAAAAATATCAACAGAAGAAAGCATATATGGAGGAGAAAAAATGAGCACCAAAAAGAAAGACAACACCACCGGCGAAATGATTCTGGAAAAGAAGTCCAAATCTCCCGATATCCAGGCACGTATGGAAACCGGTAAAATCGAGATCATGAAGGTGGTGGAGGGCGTAGCCGGCGCAGATAAGCTGGCCGAACTCATTGAGCGTGGCAAAAAGAAGGGCCACCTCTCATCCTCCGAACTGCTGGACGTGCTGGAGGATATGGAGCTTGGCACGGACCAGATGGACAAAATTTATGACACACTGGAAAATCTGGGCATTGAGACCGTGGGAGAGGACTATATTCCCGACCTGGCCGACACCGGCGAACCTCCGGTGGAGGAAATGGAGGAGATCAGCGAAGAGGAGATTGTCGACCCCAACGCGCTGATGGACACCTTTGGCACAGACGACCCAGTGCGCATGTATTTAAAGGAGATTGGCAAAGTTAACCTCCTCACCTCTGAGGAGGAAGTGGAGCTGGCGCAGGCTATGACCGCCGGAACGGCTGCACAGGAACAGCTCAACGAACTGACCCAGTCCGGGGAGGAAATTCCGGCTGATGTGCGCAGAGAGCTGGAAAAGACCATCAAAAAGGGTGAAAAGGCCCGCCAGCGCCTGGCCGAGGCGAATCTGCGGCTGGTGGTTTCCATCGCAAAGCGGTATGTGGGCCGGGGAATGCAGTTCCTTGACCTGATTCAAGAGGGCAACCTGGGTCTCATCAAGGCAGTAGAGAAGTTTGACTATGTCAAAGGCTTTAAGTTCTCCACCTACGCTACCTGGTGGATTCGTCAGGCCATCACTAGGGCCATTGCCGACCAGGCCCGCACCATCCGAATTCCGGTTCATATGGTGGAGACCATCAACAAAGTGATCCGCGTCTCCCGGCAGCTGCTCCAGGAACTGGGACACGACCCCTCCGCCGAGGAGATTGCGGAAGAGATGAACATGCCCGCCGAGCGGGTACGGGAAATTCTCAAAATCGCCCAAGAACCGGTCAGCCTGGAAACCCCCATCGGCGAGGAGGAGGACAGCCATCTGGGCGACTTCATCCCGGACGAGGACGCCTCCGAACCCGCCGAAGCCGCCTCCTTCACCCTGTTGAAAGAGCAGCTGGTGGAAGTGCTGTCCACCCTCACCCCCCGAGAGGAAAAGGTGCTGAAACTCCGCTTTGGCATCGAGGACGGCCGCACCCGCACCCTGGAGGAGGTGGGCAAGGAGTTCAACGTCACCAGAGAGCGCATCCGCCAGATTGAGGCCAAGGCCCTGCGCAAGCTGAGACACCCCAGCCGGAGCAAAAAACTCAAAGACTTTTTAAACTGACCGCCTTCCCCGCTTGAAGAAGGCGCCCTAAGAAACAAAGAAAGGAAGCGAAACGCTATGGCAGAAGAGTTGAACAAAAACCCGGAGTCTTTTGACTCGGACTCGGTGATGATATACATTGATCCTAAGGTGATGAACAGTTTGAACGATATGGCGGAGAAAAAGCGCGAGGACCTGGAAGCTCTGCTGAGCGCCGCCGAGGACGGCGACCTGGACGCCCAATACCGTCTGGGCCGCAGTTACTACTACGGAGAGGACGGCGCCCCTAAGGACGGGGAACGCGCTTTCCACTGGTTCCGTAAAGCCGCCGAAGGGGACAGCATTGCCGCCCAATATTACCTTGGACTGTGCTATGTTCGGGGTATCGGAACAGAAAAAGACATGGTCCATGCGGTGGAGCTGTTCGCAAGCGGGGCGGAAGAGGGCTATCTGCCCGCCGTGTGCGAGCTGGGCCTGTGCTATGAACTGGGCCATGGTGTAGAGATTGACAAGGCCAAAGCCGCTGAGCTGTATCAGGAGGCCGCTGAACAGGATTATGCTCCTGCTCAATGTAATCTGGGTTACTTCTACTATCAGGGCATCTACTTTGAAGAGAACAATGACGAGGCCGCAGTGCTGTTCGCCAAGTCCGCGCAGCAGGGCTACCCCAGGGCCCAGGTTCTGATGGGCGAGTGTTTTGAAAACGGCTACGGTGTGGAGAAGGACCCCGCCAAGGCCATAGAGCTGTACCGCGCCGCCTACGAACAGCACTACCCCGACGGAGCTTGTTCCCTGGGTCTGTGCTACGAGGCCGGCGTAGGGGTGGAACAGGACAAAGCCCGGGCGCTGGAACTATACCGGCAGGCGGCTGAGCAGGGCTTTCCCCCCGCCCAGTGTAATTTGGGCTTCTGCTACTACATCGGGATTGGCACGGAGGAAAAACCGGAGCTGGCGGTAGAGTGGTTTGAAAAGGCTGCGGAGCGGGAGTATCCCCGGGCTCTGCTTCTGCTGGGCGAGTGCTACGACCGGGGGTTCGGTGTGGAACGGAACTACGACCGTGCCTTCAAGCTCTACCAGCAAGCGGCAGAGAAGGAGTATGTCCCCGCGTTCTGCTCTCTGGGCCTGTGCTATGAACTGGGTCAGGGTGTCGAACAGGACTTGAACCGGGCGGTAGAACTCTACCGCAAGGGCGCCCAAGAGGGCCACGTCCGGGCCCAATGCAATCTGGGCTTCTGCTACTACACCGGCATCGGCGTGGAAGAGGACAACGCAGAGGCGTTCCAGTGGTTCTCCAAAGCCGCTGAGGACGGCTATCCCCGTGCTGTCCAACTGCTGGCCGAGTGCTACGAAAACGGTTACGGTGTAGACAAGGATATGGTAAAAGCTGCTCAGCTGTATGCCCAGGCCCATGAGGCCGGATACCCCGCTTCCACCTGTTCTCTGGGGCTGTGTTACGAGACCGGCGCCGGTGTGGAACAGGATGTGGAAAAGGCGGTGGAGCTGTACCGCCAGGCCGCCGAAAAAGGAGACGTCCGGGCCCAGTGCAACCTGGGTTTCTGCTACTACCAAGGCATCGGAATTGAAGAGGACAACCACGAGGCGTTCCATTGGTTCTCCAAGGCCGCTGAGGACGAATACCCCCGGGCCATGCAGCTGCTGGGCGAGTGCTACGACCGGGGATACGGTGTGGAACAGGACGTGGAAAAGGCGGTGGAGCTGTACCGCAAAGCCAACGACCGGGGCTATGTCCCCGCCATTTGCGCCTTGGGCCTGTGCTACGAGCTGGGCCGGGGCGTGGAAGAAAACAAGGGGCTGGCCGCCGATCTCTACCTGAAAGCGGCCGAGCGGGGCTATCCCCGGGCCCAGTGCAACCTGGGTTACTTCTACTATCAGGGCATCCATGTAAAAGAGGACAATGAAGAGGCGGTAAAGTGGTTTGCCCGCGCCGCCGGCCAGGGCTTCCCCCGGGCTATGCAGCTGCTGGGCGAGTGCTACGAAAACGGATACGGCGTGGAGAAGGACGTGGAGAAGGCGGTGGAGCTGTACCGTCAGGCCGACGCTATGGACTATGCCCCCGCCACCTGTGCCCTTGGCGTATGTTATGAGTACGGCGACGGCGTGGAAAAAGACCCGTCCCATGCGGTAGAGCTGTACCGCAAAGCCGCCGGACAAAACTATCCCCGGGCTCAGTGCAACCTGGGCTACTGCTATTACCAGGGCATCGGTGTAGAGGAAAACAATGAGGAAGCCTTCCGCTGGTTTGCCAGAGCCGCAGAAGACGACTATCCCCGTGCCATCTGTCTGCTGGCCGAATGCTATGAAAATGGCTATGGCACCAAAACGGATATGGAAAAGGCAGTGGAGCTGTACCGCAGGGCCCATGAACAGGGTTACGTCCCGGCCACCTGCTCTCTGGGCCTGTGCTATGAGCTGGGCACCGGCGTGAAGGAGGACCGGAGCAAGGCGGTCGAGCTGTACCGGCAGGCGGCGGACCGGGGCCACGCCCGCTCCCAGTGCAACCTGGGTTTCTGCTACTACCGCGGCATTGGTGTGGCAGAAAACGATGATCAGGCGTTCCGCTGGTTTACCAAAGCCGCTGAGCAGGGCTACCCCCGTGCCATACAGCTGCTGGGCGAATGTTGGGAACACGGCTATGGCACAGACCAGGACATCCGCAAGGCTGCGGAGCTGTATCAAATCGCCCATGAACGGGGCAGCGCCTCGGCCACCTGTTCCCTGGGCCTGTGCTATGAGCTGGGCCAGGGCGTGGAGGAGGACAAGGCCCGAGCGGTGGAGCTCTACCGGCAGGCCGCTGAACGGGGACTATCCCGGGCCCAGACCAATTTGGGCTACTGCTACTATGAGGGAATCGGCGTAGAGATCGATTACGACCAGGCGTTCCAGTGGTTTTCCAGGGCCGCCCAGGACGAAGATGCCCGGGGCCTGTGTATGATGGGCCTGTGCTATGAGCTGGGCCGGGGCGTGATGGAGGACAAAACCAAGGCCGTGGAATATTACCGCCGGTCTGCGGAGAACGGCAGTGTCACCGCCATGTGCAATCTGGGTTACTGCTATTATACCGGCATTGGTGTGGAAGAAAACGATGAAGAGGCGGTAAAATGGTTCCGAAAAGCCGCCGGACGCGGCTTCTCCCGGGCGCTGTTCCTGCTGGGCGAGTGCTACGAGGAGGGCTATGGCGTCCAAGCCGACCTGCAAAAAGCTCGTGGGTATTATCAACAGGCCGCAGATAAGGGGTACAAAAACGCCCAAGACGCGATTGCACGCCTGTCGGGCGTTCCCAAGCCAAGCAGCGCCTATACCTACATCCCACCCGCTCCTGACAGCCCTACCCCGCCTGCCCCACCCGTTCCTGCACCCCAGCCGCCGAAAGACAAGCCCAAAAAAGGCGGTCTGTTTGGTTTCTTCAAAAAATGACATAGCGTTAAACCGCCCTAGAGCTTTGCTCCAGGGCGGTTCTTATTTGGAAATCGGTTCCCGCCAGGGGACATCTTTAAATTCTTCCCCTGCCTCCAGCACCTCAATCGTCCCAGCAGAGACGTCCAACAGGTGGGCCGCAAACTGCGGCGCCCGGTCCTCGGGAATTAACACAGACAGCAAAATGTCGGCGGCGTAGTCCACATGCGCCTCCACACCTCCAAAGCCGGCGACCTCCCGGCGCACCTCATCAAACTGACGGTAGGTGCAGGGCACCTCCAGAGCCGCCCACCGGCGGACAACTGAAATGCCCGCAGCGTCTAACGCATCCTTGGCCCCTTGCGTGTAGGCCCGGACCAGTCCGCCGGCTCCCAAAAGGATCCCCCCAAAGTACCGGGTGACCACACACACCACATCGGTCACATTTTCCCGCTGGAACACATTGAGCATGGGTTGTCCAGCGGTGCCCTGCGGCTCACCGTCGTCAGAGTATCGCTCTATGCCGCCCTCCCGAATACGGTAGCACCAGCAGTTATGCCGGGCATCATAGTGCTTTTTCTTCGTTTCCTCGATTCGGGCTCGGGCTTCCTCCTCAGAGGAAACCCGCCAGACCTGCCCGATAAAGCGGGAGCGTTTTTCCACCAATTCTGTCTCGCTGTGGCCGGTGGGGATGTAATATTCTGTCATTTTGTCACCTTGCCTGTCTCATAGTTGCTGTATACACGCGGAACTTCTTTCAATCATTATAACTCAAAGCGGCTACTTTGAAAATACATCTTTGCGCGATGCTCCAATCAATTGTATTATGACATAATCGCCGTTCGAGATCTGTTTTGGCAGAAAATGGGATGCTGTACGGCGGAAACAACATGTAAACTTCTGTTTACACCCCGATGGAACCTAAAGTTTACATCCAATTTTGTTGCTTTTCACAACCGAAGAAATACAGTTCGGGCCGTCCTGGAACAGGACGGCCCGTTGTTATCTCACGCATTTCCGAACTCACTGAAAAAGCGGTCGTGAATGGCCTGAACGGCCCGGTCGGCGTCCCGCTCATCTACCAGAACGGACACCTTGATCTCGCTGGTGGAGATCATGTTAATGTTGATGCTGGCAGAGTACAGCGCCTCAAACATCTTGCAGGCCACACCGGCGTTATTCGCCATACCGGCCCCCACAATTGACACCTTGGCGACTTCTTCACTGACCTCAATAGCCTTACAGCCGATCGCCTCTCTATGTTCCTCCATCACCGCCCGCGCGGCCTGGGCGTCGCCCTGTGCCACAGTAAAGCTGATGTCTTTGCTGCCGTCTCGGCCGATGGACTGAAGGATAATATCTACATTGATATTCCTTTTCGCCAGAAGTGAGAAAATTTTAAAGGCAATACCGGGCTGGTCCATCAGCCCAATCAGCGCGATACGCGCCACATCCTTGTCCTTGGCGACACCGCTGACGTGTGTCTTTTCCATAGTCTTCACGACCTCCTTCACTTTTGTACCGGGTTGTCCGCTGAAGCTGGACAGTACCTCCAGATTGACGCTGTACCGCTTCGCCATCTCCACCGAGCGGTTATGAAGCACCTGAGCGCCCAGGCTGGCCAGCTCCAGCATCTCGTCGTAGGTAATCTCGTCAATCTTCCGGGCCCCTGTCACATGACGGGGATCAGCGGTGTAAACGCCATCCACATCGGTGTAAATCTGACACAGATCGGCGTGGAGTGCGGTGGCCAGCGCAACAGCGGAGGTATCGGAACCGCCCCGGCCCAAAGTCGTAACGTCATCATACTTATTGATGCCTTGGAATCCGGCCACCAGCACAATTTTCTTCTTGTCCAGTTCTTTCCGAATGCGTTCGGTACGGACACGCTTAATGCGGGCGGCGGAGTAGGCCGAATCGGTGAGGACGCCCGCCTGCCAGCCGGTGAGGGAGATCGCCTGATATCCCATGCGTTCAATGGCCATTGCGCACAGGGAGATGGAGATTTGTTCCCCTGTAGCCAAAAGCATATCCATTTCCCGCTTGGAGGCTCCGGGATGAATTTCCCGTGCCTTTTCGATCAAGTCGTCGGTGGTGTCCCCCTGGGCCGACAGCACCACCACTACGCTGTGTCCCCTGCGGTAAGTCTCGGTGACAATCCGGGCCACATTCCGAATCTTGTCAGCATCTGCTACCGAACTGCCGCCAAATTTTTGTACAATGAGTGCCATGTATGGTATTCCCCCTAAAGGTTCGAGTTATAATGTGACAACAATACAGACCGTGGTATCATGCAGGGCGTGAGGCCCCCTACATTCTATTCCCTCATGCCAGCACCCGGAACAGGGACCCTGTGTCCAGCCCATCCAACTTCTGCTGAATCTCCGGTTCCGTCATCGGCGCGGTGAGGAACGCAGCCTCTCCGGCAGGAGCACCGCTGCGGGCCAGCAGCTGGATATCTCCACAGCGTTCTCTGGCCTGGGCGGCCGAAAGCTGAGCCCGGACATACCAGGGGGAGACCAATCCGCTGGTTGGAACTACCAGATCAGGGGAGCCTTTCTCCCAGCCATTGTGGCGGTCCTTTTTCAGGTCCTTGGCAATGTCGATCACATCAGCCACCACCGCAGAGGCAGTGGGCAGTTTTCCGGCGCCCCGGCCATAGAACATTACATCGCCGATGGCGTTGCCCGTGACCGCAATGGCGTTAAATACATCCTCCACGCCGGACAGCGGATTTTCTCCGGAGACCAGATGGGGGGCCACAAAGGCACACACCTTCCCCTCGGGCTGACGAATCGCCCGGCCCAGCAGCTTGATTTTACAGCCTACCGAGTCGGCATAGGCCACATCCTCCAGGGTAACACCCCGGATCCCCTGGGTGGGCACTTGGTCTGGAGCCACATGCCGGCCAAACGCCAGGGCGGCCAGAATACAGATCTTCCGGCAGGCGTCGTGACCGTCCACATCGGCGGTGGGGTCCTTCTCCGCATAGCCGTTGGCCTGAGCCTCGGCCAACGCCTGGTCGAAGGTGAGTCCGGCGCGGATCATTCTGGTGAGAATATAGTTGGTGGTGCCGTTGAGAATACCCGTCACCTGTTCCAGCTCATTGGCGGCCAGGCAGGAGGTGAGAGGCCGCAGGATGGGAATGCCTCCGCCTACGCTGGCCTCAAACAGGTAACTGCACCCATGCTCCTTCGCCAGCTGGAGCAGCTCATAACCGTGAGTTGCCACCAGCTCTTTGTTCGAGGTAACCACGCTCTTACCCGCTTTCAGGGCCCGGGTAGTGAAATCCAAGGCAATCTTCGCCCCGCCGATGGTCTCCACTACAATATCCACCTCAGGATCGTTCTCAATATTGGCAAAATCCTTCACAAAACAGTCCTTATAGGGGCTGTCGGGAAAGTCCCGCACATCCAGGATATATTTGAGCCGCACCAGATCGTCTACGCGATGGTCAATGAGGCCCCCGTTGGTGGTAAGAACCTCCGCCACCCCAGAGCCTACCGTGCCAAATCCCAAAATTGCTACGTGAACCATTCTTTTTTCTCCTTATCCTAAATATTGTTGTTCTCGAACGCTTTTCCCGAATGGAAATGTAGTTACCCTGCCAGAATCTCGCACCGAATCACGCCCGTCTCTGCGGAAACCTGAGCCAGCACTTCTTCCAAGGTATCCTGCAAGGTAGAGGTCTCCGCTGTCATTGTAACCACGGCGCAGCCGTTCACCGGGATATTTTGATTGATCGTAAGGATATTCACCCCAGTGTCAGCCAGTACGTTCAGAGCTTTGGACAGCACCCCCGGCTCATCCTTCAGTAAAACCTGAAAGGTGACAATCCGTCCATGAAGCATGTCCTGAAAGGGGCGAACCGCATCCTTGTACTTATAGAAGGCGCTGCGGCTGATGTTCACCGCCTGTGCCGCGCCATTGACGGTCTTTTCCTCTCCGGTCTCCAGCAGGCGGCGCGCTTCGGCCACTTTCCGAAATATTTCCGGCATAGCATCGGCCTCGACAATAAAATATTTGGCTGGACCGCTCATTCAGTTCCCTCCAGTCTACGCAAAACAGTTGTCCGTGTTGCGTGGTCATTTGTTTATAGGCCGTGGTCCATTGTAACACATTGTACTCCGAGCCGCAACCTCAAACCAATGTAACGAACATGGAACTTTTTCCGGGAAACCGGTCTGGTTTTGTCCAAATCCCACAGAAACAGCGCCGCAGGATTTTCCTGCGGCGCTGCGGCATGTTTCTGCTACCCTGCCAGGTCCTGAGAGGGAGGCAGTGCGTCTGGATTAGAGGGGTCAACCCCTTCGCCGGACTGCCCCGGTTCCGTGGTTCCGCCTGGATTGATTGGGTCAGTGGAACCGCCCGGCTGGCTGGGGTCTGTTGTTCCGCCGGGGATGCCGGGATTCGTTGTTCCTCCAGGGTTATTGGGATCGAAGGGGAGATAGGGGAAATTGGGATCTATGGGATTAACGGGAAGGTTGGGGTCCACAGGATGATTGGGGTCTTCCGGATTCTCGGGGTCGATATTCTCCGGGGGTTCCTCGGTGTGGACGTTGCAGGGCTCCCGGTTGGCCGCATGGGCGTAACGCCACGCCTCATCGTCTGCCCGGGCGCTCCCCACCGGTTCACGCTCGTAGTCGGGTAGACACATCTCCATCCGGCTTTCCTCCGGACAGAATTCCCCGGCCGCATAATACTGCCCGCTCTCGGTGCCGTCATCTTTGAGGATGGGAGCGTCCTTACAGACGGCAACAACGCTTGCCTCTGTGTGGACATTGCAGATCTCTGAGGGAATATCCTCCGGGAACGCATAGTCCCGCGCAACCCGATTTCCTCTTGGGTCCTTAGAGCACCACTCCGTCGCTTTCAGGCCGCTGTCCTTACAGTAGCTGACCGACCGCATTTCGGCGGGGATGGAGTAATCCTTGTCGGGCAGATTCTCGTGGAGCGGGGCCATCACCTGCCGCCACAGCAGCAGCGAGGAATTCCACCCTGTATTGGGCATATCATAGTTATGGGCATAGCCTGTCCACACAGCGGCGGTGTAGTATGGGGTATAGCCTACAAACCAAGAGTCCTTGTTGTCGCTGGTGGTGCCCGTCTTACCAGCGGCGTGCTGGCCCTTGATTCCCTTGCCTGAGGCCGTGCCGCTTCCGGTAAATACACCTTGCAGCAGATCGTTCATATAATAGGCAGTGGTCTCTTTAATCACTTTTTGGGGCTGGGGGGTGTTGTCTACCAGCAAAACTTCCTGTCCGTCCACCAGCTGGGTAATCTTGGTAAAGGTCCGTGAGGGGGCATAGTAGCCTCCGTTGGGGAACGTGGAGTATGCCTCTGCCATATCCCGGACATTGGTGCCATTCGTCAGGCCGCCCATGGACATGGGAGCCACGGCAATATCCGTTTTCCAACTGCCCCAGATGGTCCGGCCTTCCTCCAGGTCGATGTGGTAACGCTCCTGAACAAACTTGAAGCTCTCCTCAGGAGTCACTACATCGCTGATAATACGCACAGCCACGGTATTCAGCGACTGTTTCAGGGCCTCCCGGACCGTAATCCGGCCCTGATAGTGGGTGGTACCGGCGTTTTTGGGCCATGCGCTGCCGGTACGAGCATCATAGGGATAGTCATCAAAGACGGAGTTTGGGATAATCTTGCCAAACTCAATGGCGGGGGAATAGACCGCCAGCGGCTTAAAGGAGGAACCGGGCTGTCGGTTGCCGCCGCCATTGGCAAAGTTACTGCCCCGATTGACGGTCTTTTTCCCAAATTGGCCCACAATCGCCACCAGATCATGGGTCTGGTTATCAATCACAGCAATGGTGGACTGCATCTGTTCACCGTTTTTATAGGTATAATTCAGATTTTCCCGATTGGTGTAAATCTCATCGGCAATGGCCTGGATTTCTGGGTCAAAGCAGGTGTAGATACGCAGTCCGCCCCGCTCCAGCGCAAGGTTGGTTGCTTGCTCCGACCAGCCCCGTTCTTCGGCCAGGGCCTCCCGCACATCATCAATGACCGTCTCCTCGTACCAGGTGTAGATGTCGGTGGACGCCTCCTCACCCTGAACGCGGACGAAGTTCAACTCCTGTGCCACGGCGGCATCGTGTTCCGACTTGGTAATCTTACCTTGTTCCAGCATACACTGGAGTACAACCTCCTGCCGGTACTTGTTCCAGTCCCGGGCATCCCAAATCTCTTCCGTATTCACACCCTTGGACCGTGCGAAGGAGTAAGGACCATACTTGGAAGGGTTATTGGTAATGGAAATCAAACTGGCGCACTCAGCCAAAGTCAGTTCTGACACTGGCTTTCCAAAGTATTCCAGCGAGGCGGCCCCCACCCCTTCACAGCCGCTGCCCAGGGGAATAATGTTCAGATACCGCTCAATGGTCGATTCCTTGGAGTTGTTGGGATTTTGGGTAAACCGCACCGCCCGGACAATCTCCAAAATTTTCCGTTTAACCGTAGTCTCATCATATTCGGTCATGTTTTTAATCAGCTGCTGGGTAATCGTGGACCCGCCGGAGATGTCCTGTCCGGTAAACATGGCTAAGATCGCCTTTGCCGTCCGCCGCCAGTCTACGCCGGGGTGCTCCCAGAACCGCTTGTCTTCAATGGCGACGGTAGCGTCAATCAGATACTTGGGCATCTCCTCAAAATCCACCCATACTGACTTGGTCACGGTAAACAAAGTTTGCAGTTCCTTATATTCTCCGGTGGCCTTGTCCTTATAAAGCATCACGCTGTTCTCGCCCATTGGGAAATCATCGGGGTTCAGTTCCGCCTGCGGGACAATCACCTCGTTAATATAGACGGCGGCGAAACAGCACAGCAGCGCACCGGTACACAGGCCAATGAGAATCAACGTGCCCAGCACCTTGAAAAACATTCCGATCACCCGGCCCACGGTGATACCGCCCTTCTTTTTTCTGCGCCGCTTTTTAGATGCGCCGCCGCCTGCCCCAGAACTTCGGGGGGCCTGCCTCCGGGACGGATAGTCGCTGTCCTCATATAATGAATCATGATTGTTGTAATTTGACACGGTAATACCTCCAGCTGATCAGGGGAAATCTGGTTTTCAGTGAAATTTCAGAACGGAATGACCCAGCCGGTCCCTTCCATCCATTGTTCACTCCCGCCTAAGCGCGTCCAATTTGCACCAATTATTAAATCTATTATATCATAAACTGCCAGATTGTCCACCCTTAATAGGGCCAATCCCGTATTCTTCACGTTTTCTTAAAATTTACCTGCTTTCCCTCTTGCATTTTTTCCGCAGTCGGGGTAAAATAAAACCATCACAAGACAGGAGGACGCCATGTATGGATGAAACCTTCGGCCCCGACTTTATTACCGTCACCGATGAGGACGGCAACGATTTTGAGCTGGAGTTGGTGGATACGCTGGAACACCAGGGCGTCACCTACTACGCCATGTTTCCCGCCGTCGAGGCGGACGACGAGACCGGCGAACCCAAAGATGTGGATGCCGACGATGAAGAATACGGTCTGGTTATTATGAAAACCATTGTGGAGAACGGCGAGGAACTTCTCTCCACGCTGGATTCTGACGAAGAACTGGACACTGTGTACGAACTGTTTATGGAGCGGTTTTTCCAGGATGAGGACGAAGAGTCCTGATTGAAGCGGTTATAATTCCTGCTCGGTGCGTGATGGGCTCTTTTAAACCCACATTTCTAAAACGGGACGCCCACCTCACGGCGCGGCTTGCAGGCCTCCCGGCCCCCTTATGAGGTCAGCTGGACGTTGGAAGCAGAA
>JAAWIE010000041.1 GCA_022796195.1 Lawsonibacter sp.
TGCCGCCCCACATGGTGGGCGACCTGGAAAAGTCGAGCTTTTCTAATATTGAGCAGCAGTCGCTGGAGTTCGTGAAATACACGCTGGAGCCTTGGGTGATCCGCTGGGAGCAGTCCATCCAGCGCACCCTGCTCACTCAGGAGGAGAAGGCTCAATACTTCGTGAAGTTCAATCTGGAGGGCCTGCTCCGTGGCGACTATCAAAGCCGGATGAACGGCTACGCCACCGCCCGTCAGAACGGCTGGATGTCCGCCAATGACATTCGGGAGCTGGAGAACCTGGACCGCATCCCCGCCGAGGAGGGCGGCGACCTGTATCTCATCAACGGCAATATGCTCCCGCTAAAACAGGCGGGGGCTTTTGCAGATACCACTACGACAGGAGAGGAGGATTCCGATGAAGAAATTCTGGAACTGGAAAGTGAAGGCGGCGACGGAGACGGCCCCGGAGGAACGGACGCTGTTTCTCAACGGCACCATCGCCGAGGATAGCTGGTATGACGATGACGTGACCCCGCAGCTCTTCAAGGATGAGCTGATGTCCGGCAGCGGCAATATCACCGTCTGGATCAACAGCCCCGGTGGTGACTGTGTGGCTGCGGCACAAATCTACAATATGCTCATGGACTACCCCCATGATGTGACCGTGAAGATCGACGGCATCGCCGCCAGCGCCGCATCCGTCATTGCCATGGCAGGCACCAAGGTGCTGATGTCCCCGGTGTCCACCATGATGATCCACAACCCCGCCACCATCGCCTGGGGCGATGCCGGGGAGATGGAGAGAGCCATCGCCATGCTGGAAACCGTGAAGGACTCCATCATCAACGCCTACGAGATCAAGAGCGGTCTGTCCCGCGCCAAGCTGTCCCACCTCATGGATGCGGAAACCTGGATGGACGCAAACAAGGCGGTGGAGTTGGGCTTTGCGGACGGTATCCTGTCCCGCGCCCAGACGGAGGACGAGGCCCCGCCCGCTGGCTCCGCGCTGTTCTCTCAGGCGGCGGTGGTCAATTCCCTCATGGGGAAGATCGCCCAGAAATGCAAAATTGAACACCCCACACTCACAGGCCGTTCCATCGACACGCTGATGGAGCGGCTTGAACTTTTGAAATTTTAAGGAGGATCACATCATGACCATTCAGGAACTGCGCGAGAAGCGGGCCAAGGCGTGGGAGGCTGCAAAGGCTTTCCTGGACAGCCGCCGCAACGAGAAGGGCGTTCTGTCCGCCGAGGACGATGCCGCCTACACCAAGATGGAGCAGGACATCACCGACCTGGGCAAGGAGATCGCCCGTCTGGAGCGGCAGGAGGCGCTGGATGCCGAGCTGTCCAAGCCCACCGCCAGCCCCCTCACCGGCAAGCCCATGGGCGGTGGCGACCCGGACGAACCCAAAACCGGGCGGGCCTCCAAAGCCTACAAGGAGGCCATGCTCACCGCCCTGCGTACCAACTTCCGCCAGGTGAGCAACGTTCTTCAGGAGGGCATCGACGCCAATGGCGGCTACTTGGTGCCGGAGGAGTACGACTCCCGGCTCATCGACGCTCTGTCTGAGGAGAACATCATGCGCAGGCTGGGCCACCGCATCACCACCAGTGGGGAACACAAGATCAACATCGCCGCCACCAAGCCCGCCGCTGCGTGGATCGATGAGGGCGGTGCGCTCACCTTCGGGGACGCCACCTTCTCCCAGATCACCCTGGACGCCCACAAGCTCCATGTGGCGGTGAAGGTTACCGAGGAACTGCTCTACGACAACGCCTTCGGTCTGGAGAGCTACATCATCGCCCAGTTCGCCAAGGCCCTGGGCAACGCCGAGGAAGATGCTTTCCTCAACGGCGACGGCACCGGCAAGCCCCTGGGCATCTTCGCCGCCACTGGCGGCGGGCAGATTGCGGGTACCCTGACGGCAGCAATCAAGTCGGACGATATGCTGGATTTGGTGTATGCTCTCAAACGGCCCTACCGCAAGAGCGCGTCCTTCATCATGAACGACAAGACCCTCTCTGCTCTGCGGAAACTGAAGGACAACAATGGGCAGTACATCTGGCAGCCCACCTATCAGGCCGGGGAGCCGGACCGTGTGCTGGGCTACGCCGTCCACACCTCCGCCTACGCCCCGGAGGACGCCATTGCCTTTGGCGACTATAGCTACTACAACATCGGCGACCGGGGGACCCGCTCTTTCCAGGAGCTGCGTGAACTGTTCGCCGGGAACGGCATGGTGGGCTTTTTGGCAAAGGAGCGGGTGGACGGCAAGCTGGTGCTTCCGGAGGCAGTCCAGATTCTGAAGCTGAACGACACTGCTGCGGCAAAAGGCTGATAACAACATAGGGGCCTCTGGCGCAGTGCCGGAGGCCCCGCCATTTGAGGAGGTGGCGGGATGATCGTCACGCTGAAGGAGGCCAAGAAGTACCTCCGAGTTGATTTCGATGATGATGACACCATCATTCGGAAGTTCATCAAGGCCGCTGAAACGCTGTGCGAGGGTACGCTACGCAAGGCCGTGGAGCCGCTCACCATCAACAGAGTGGCGGTGCTGTTCGCTGTGGCCTACCTCTATGAACACAGGGAAAACGCCGACATGGACGAGCTGACCCGGATGCTCCGCTACATCCTCGCTACGGAGCGGGAGGTGGCCTTCTGATGGAAATCGCCAAGCTGCGCTCCCGCATCACCATCCAGAAAGCTGTGGTGCAGACCGATGCCATCGGCAACCACACCAATGCCTGGGTGGACTACTGGTCCTGCGCCGCCTACGCCAACCTCGCCTCTGGCAAAGAGTACGGGGCCGCTGGGCAGACCCTTGGCAGCGACACCCTGGTGTTCGAGGTGCGCTGGTGTGAGCGGCTCCGGGATTTGGATAGCACCAAGTTCCGCATCCTGTTCGGCGGCAATATCTACAATATCATCACCGTGGACGATGTGCAGTTCCGGCACGAGCGGCTGAAGCTGACCGCCCAGCGGGAGCGGAGGTGACGATATGGCCAGCAGGATCGCGGTCGGCGATTTGGCGAGGGCTGTCAATGAGGCCATGAGCGAATACCGTGATTTGACCGAACAGGCCCTCAAATCAGCAGTCACCGAAGTGGCCAAAGAGACAAAGGACATCGCCAAAGAAAAGTCTCCAACATTGTCTGGCCGCTACAAGAAAGGGTGGGCCACAAAGAAAACAGACAATGCCAGCGGTCAAATTTCCATCACCGTCTATAACCGAAACCGGCCTGGCCTGACACATCTGTTGGAAAAAGGCCATGCGAAGCGGGGCGGTGGTCGGGTCAGCGGTATTCCCCATATTGCTCCTGCTGAGGAATACGCCGTGGAGGAGTTGGAGGCGAGGCTCAGAAGGGAGTTGTCGTAATGGAACTGCATGAAATTGTGTCTATGCTGGCTGAGCTGGGGATTCCCCTGGCCTACCACCATTTTGCGGAAGGTGAATCCCCGGCTCCGCCTTTTCTGCTGTATCTCTCCCCCGGCTCGGATAACTTCTCTGCGGATGGCAGGGTCTATTGGAAAACGGCTCAGTTAGATGTGGAACTGTATACAGACTTGAAAGACCCGGAGTTGGAGGAGCGGCTGGAGGCGGTGCTGGATGCCGCTGGCCTGTTTTACAACAAGACGGAGTCCTACATCGACTCCGAGAAACTTTACGAAATTCTGTATGAAATGGAGGTCTGACCTATGGGAAACAAGGTCAAGTACAATCTGAAAAATGTCCATGCTGCCAAGCTGACGGAAACCAAGTCTGCCGAGGGCGGCATCACCTACACCTACGGCACACCCAAGGCTGTTCCCGGCGCTGTCAGCATCAGCCTGAGCGCCGAGGGTGATACCAGCCCCTTCTATGCGGACGGCATCGTGTATTTTCGCACCACCAGCAATAACGGCTACAGCGGCGATCTGGAGTTGGCGCTGATTCCCGAATGGTTCCGCACCGAAATCCTGGGCGAGACTTTGGACAAGAAAGGTGTGCTGGTGGAGCGTAGCAACGTGTCTGAGAGCGTGAAGTTCGCCCTGCTCTTTGAGTTTGACGGCGATGTAAACGCTATCCGCCATGTGCTGTATAATTGCAGCGCCTCCCGACCCTCCATTGAGTCCCAGACCAAAGAGGAAACCATCGAGCCGGGAACTGAGACCTTGACGCTGACCGCCGACCCCCGCCCCGATGGTCTGGTCAAAGCCCGCACTGGGGACACTACCGACAATGCGACTTATGCCGGGTGGTACAGCGCAGTGTATGTGATTACTGAAACTTCAGAGGGCCAAGAGGAGGAATGACGGATGATCAAACGGGAAATCGAGGTCTGCGGCAAGCTGGTGCCGTTCCGCTCCTCCGCCACCATCCCCAGACTGTACCGCGCCAAGTTCAAGCGCGACATCTTCAAGGACCTGGCACGGCTGGAGAAGTCCTTCAAGGCCAACAGCGAGGATGGCGAATCCTTTGCCATTGACGATCTGGAGATTTTCGAGAACGTGGCGTATGTTATGGCCTATCACGCCGACAACTCAATTCCTGCCGACATTGACCAGTGGCTGGATCAGTTTGAGATGTTCTCCATCTATGAGATCATGCCCCAACTCCTGGAGCTGTGGGGTGACAATGTGGTGACTGATGTTGCCGCAAAAAAAGCCTTGGCAGAAGTGAGCGGGAAATGACAACGCCGCTGTTCCTTCTGCGATGTGTGGAACTGGGCGTGTCGATCCATGACTTGGATCTGCTGACCATCGGGCTTGTGACCGATATGTGGACTGAACGGGCCAACGATGGCGTGAAATACCGTCAACTGGCTACACAAGAGGACTTCGATAAGTTTTGATATGGCATCCACCGCTTGCGGTGGGTGCTTTTCTTATGCACATGGCCGTGAGAGGAGGAGATACCTATGGCTGGCGGCAGAATCAAGGGAATCACGATTGAGATCGGCGGCGATACCACAGGTCTTGACAAGGCGCTCAGACAGGTCAACTCAACCATCTCCTCCACACAGTCGGCGCTGAAAGATGTAAACCGACTGTTGAAGCTGGACCCGTCCAACACGGAACTGATCACCCAGAAACAACGGCTGCTGAAGGACGCCATCACCGCCACCAATGAAAAGCTGACCGCGCTGAAAGAGGCCCAACGGCAGGCTCAGGAGCAGATGGAGCGTGGGGAACTGGGCCGGGACAAATATGATGCCTTGCAGCGCGAGATCATCGAAACCGAGCAGGAGTTGAGGCGGCTCCAGGAGGAGGCTGCCACCACCAGCATCGCCCTCGCCAAGATTGAGGAGGCCGGGGGCAAGCTGACAGCAGCGGGCGATGCCATTGCCGGGGCCGGGAAAAAGATGTCTGTCCTCTCCGCCGCAGTAGTGGGCATTGGCGCTGCCGCAGTACAGACCACAGCGGAGTTTGACGCCTCTATGAGCAAGGTGGCGGCGGTGTCTGGGGCGGCTGGTGCTGAGTTGGAAGCCCTGCGGGACAAGGCCCGCGAGATGGGCGAAAAGACAAAGTTCTCCGCATCCGAGGCGGCGGAGGCCATGAACTACATGGCAATGGCCGGATGGAAAACGGAGGATATGCTCAATGGTCTGGATGGCATCATGAATCTGGCCGCAGCCTCCGGCGAGGATTTGGCAACCACCTCGGATATTGTCACAGATGCTTTGACCGCCTTCGGGCTGACCGCCAGCGACTCCGGGCATTTCGCCGATATTCTGGCTGCGGCTTCCAGCAACGCCAACACCAACGTTTCCATGATGGGCGAGACATTCAAATATTGCGCTCCCATCGCAGGCGCTCTGGGATTCTCCGCCGAGGACACGGCAGAGGCTATCGGCCTGATGGCAAACGCCGGAATCAAGTCTACCCAGGCAGGCACCGCGCTGCGCACCATCATGAACAATCTGACGGGCGAGATCAAAATTTGCGGCGCTTCGCTTGGGGAAACAACCGTTGCCACCACCAATGCGGACGGCAGTATGCGTGACCTGTCGGATATTCTGGCCGACTGCCGCACCGCTTTCGCTGGCCTGACGGAATCGGAAAAGGCCAGCACCGCCGAGTCCCTGGTAGGAAAAAACGCTATGTCCGGCTTCCTCGCCTTGATGAATGCAGGGGAACAGGATGTCCAGAAACTGAGTTCCGCCATTGCCAACTGCAACGGCAGTGCATCTTCTATGGCGGAAATTATGCAGGATAACTTGGCGGGACAGATCACCATTTTGAAAAGCCAGCTTCAAGAGTTGGCTATTTCTTTTGGAGATATGCTCATGCCGCTTATCCGCAAAGTTGTAAGTGCGGTTCAAGCCTTCGTGGACCGGCTGAACGACATGGATGAGGGGACCCGGAAGGCGGTGCTGACCATTGGCATGATCGTGGCGGCACTTGGGCCGTTCCTTGTGATCCTCGGCACGACGATTTCCAAGATCGGCACTGCCATGCAGAGTTTCACCACCCTGGCGGCTGGCATCAAAAAGCTGGGCGTAGGGGTGGAAGGGGCAAGCGGCCTGTTCGGGAAGCTGGGGGCCGCTGTGGGCGGGGTGTCCGCACCAGTCCTCGCTGTGGTGGCAGTCCTTGCCACGTTGACCGCAGCCTTCGTGCACCTTTGGAATACCAATGATGGGTTCCGGGAGGCCATTCTCAGCACATGGGGCAAAATCAAAGATACATTATCCGGCTTTTGCCAGGGTATCGTAGACCGATTGAATGCGCTGGGGTTTGAGTTTACCGACATTCTGGACGTACTGAAAGCCGCCTGGGACGCCTTCTGCTCGGTGCTGGCCCCGCTGTTTGAAGGTGTGTTCAATCACATTGCCAACATCCTCTCCACAGTGACGGGCGTTATCACCGGCATCCTGGATGTGTTCATCGGCATCTTTACCGGGAACTGGTCTCAGGCATGGACAGGTGTGCAGGAAATCTTCTCCTCCATCTGGGATGGGATATCCTCGTTCTTCAAAAACATTCTGGACACTATCCGGGGCGTTGCGGATGTGGCGCTGGGCTGGTTCGGTACAAGCTGGAATGAAGTCTGGACGAATGTAAAAACATTTTTTGAAAACATTTGGAACGGCATCACATCCTTCTTCACCAACGTTTGGGACGGCCTGTGCAATACGGTGCAGACGGCGATTATGCTGATCGGCTCCATCCTGCAAGCTGCCTTTGACATTATCACGCTGCCCTTCCGCCTCATCTGGGAAAACTGTAAAGAAACCATCACCGGGGCCTGGGAGAACATCAAAAGCACAATTTCTACAGCTATCAATGCGGTTTCCTCTGTGATCTCCACGGCAATGACTGCCATCCAAACCGTGATCCATTCGGTGTGGGACGCCATTCATGCCAAGGTGTCTGCGGTGGTCAACGCCATGAGCGCAACGGTCACCACTGTGTTCAACGCTATAAAATCCGTTGCCTCCACCGTCTGGAATGGAATCAAGACCGCGATTTCCACTGTGGTGGACGGGATCAGCAGCAAGGTATCCTCTGTGTTTAATTCGGTACGAAACACCGCCTCCACGGTGTTCAACGGCATCAAATCCACAGCCACCTCGGTCTGGAACGGGATAAAAAATGCCATTATCACGCCAATCGAAGCCGCCAAAAACAAGGTCAAAAGTGTTGTGGACGCAATCAAGGGTTTTTTCTCTGGTATGAAGATCTCCCTGCCGCACATCAAACTGCCCCACTTCAAGGTGACTGGCAAGCTGTCCATATCGCCGCCCAGCGTCCCAAGGCTGTCCATCGAATGGTATAAGGAGGGCGGCATCATGGCAAAGCCCACCATCTTCGGTATGAACGGTTCCTCCCTGATGGCGGGCGGTGAAGCGGGTAAGGAGGCTATCCTCCCGCTAAAAGGCTTTTATGACCAACTGGAGAATATTCTGTCCACCCGGCTGAACACCTCCGCTATGGAGCGGTATCTGGCAGTCATCGCGGACAACAGCAGCAAGGGTATCTATCTGGAGGACGGTACGCTGGTGGGCCATCTGCTCCCAGCCATTGACGGTGGTCTGGGCCAGTCGGAGAAACTGCAAAGGAGGCTGAGCCTGTGAAACCTGACGTAACGCTGAACGGCCTGTCCATGAGCAGTCTGGGGTGGCTCCGGGAGAGCATCTCTTTCCCCACCCCGGAGCCGCAGACCAATACGATCATCGTCCCCGGTAGGAACTCGCCTATCCGATACACCGAGGCGCTGGGCCGTGTGTCCTATCAGCCCCGGAACTTTCAAATCACGCTGTCCATGCTGGGCAGCAGGCCGGAGTTCAACCGGGCAGTGAGCGGCACTGCAAATCAACTGGCGGGTCGGCTTGCCGAGGTGGTACTCAGCGAGGAACCGGAACTGTACTGTATCGGCACCGTCCAGCTTGCGCCCGCCTACGACCCTCGAACAGGGAAAGGGACGCTGTCCATCTCCTGCAAAGACGGAGATGCCTACCGCTACCATACGGAGGTGACTGTGGCCACGGTGGGCAGCGGCACCGCTGTGCTGGCCAACGACTATATGCCAGTCATTCCCCTGGTTGTCATTACAGAAGAAACCACCCTCAAATGGTATGTCGGGGCGGATGAATTCAACAAGACAGTAAGTGCGGGTATGTGGACCTTCCCGGAACTGGAGCTGGTTCACGGCGAAAACACCATTCAGATCACCACCGCCGGAACGGTGACATTCCGATACCGGGAGGGACGGCTATGAGCTTATTTCGTGTATTTGTGGACGGCCAGCTCTTTTACCATCCGCAGTTGTCGCAACTCACCATCACAAAAGCACAGGTGAAGGAGGACGCAGAGAACATCGACAGTCTCGCCCTTTCCGCACCCTTCAGCCACCCTTACCTGTCCCTGGTCCGGCCCATGGCGTCCACCATTGTCTGTAAAAAGGATGACAGGATCGTGTTTGAGGGCAGGGCGCTGGATGAAGGCAGTGATCTCTACAACACCCACACATGGGTGTGCGAATCCTGCCTTGCCTATCTGAAAGATACCATCCAGCCACCCTACGACTACCAGGGGACGCTGAAGGGGCTGTTGGAATACTTCGTGTCCGAACACAACAAAAATGTAGAGGACAAGAAAAAATTTACCGTGGGGAATGTGACGGTCACCGATGATAACGACTATGTACACTACAGCAGCACCGACTTCTCCGTTACGCTGGACGCCATTCGGTCAAAGCTGCTGAAAACCCATGGCGGTTATCTCTCTGTGAGATACACCGAGAACGGCAGACTCCTGGATTACCTCGCGGATTTCAGTGAGTATTCCGTGCAGACAGTGGAGTTTGGCAGAAATCTGCTCAATGTTGCCCTTTCTATGGATCATGCCGAACGTGCCACGACCTTGATTCCCCTGGGCGCGAAAATCAAGACCATTGATGAAATGGGCAACGAGGTTGAAACGGACGAGCGTGTCGGCATCGCGGCGGTCAATGACGGCAAGAACTACATCTTCGATGATGCTGCGGTCAAAGAAATCGGCTGGATTTGGGCCACGGAGATATGGGAGGATGTCACCCTTCCTGCCAACCTGCTCCGCAAAGCACAGACCCGTCTGCCGGAATTGAGCAAGGGCATTGTCAGCATGGAACTGACCATCGTGGATGAATCCGACACGGGGGCTGATATTGGCGATATCCACGCCAGACAGTATGTAGACTGTCTCTCTCCGCCCCACGGTATTGATGGGCGGTATCTGTGTGTCAGCAAAACCACCGACTACCTCAACCCTGCCAACAACACTATCACCATCGGGGCCAGCGGTGTGCGGCTCACCTCTGCGTCTGTGCGGCAGGAGCAGAACATATCCGCTCTGGAGGATGAACTGCTTGGAACCACAAGGGAGATCAACGGAAGCATTTCCTCCCTGGCAGTGAATCTGCATGAATGTTATTCCGAGATCACAAAAACATCCGAGCAGATCGGTATGGCGGTCCGTGAGGAGTACATCACCCGTTCGGACTTGGCTGCGATACAGGCGGATTTTGAAACCAGCATCACCCAGAGCAGCACGGAAATTCGCATGGATTTCACGCAGGAGGTCAGCGAACTGCGGGGAACCGTGGCAAATAATCAGATGCTCCTGGAGGAGTACATTCGATTCAAGGGCGCTTTGATCGAGCTGGGCAAGGTCGGGAACGCATTCACGGCGGAACTTTCCAATGTGGAGCTGGCTTTCAAGGAAAACGGGCAAAAAATAGCCTACATCTCCAATCAAATCCTCGTTATTACCAATGCGGAAATCAGGAATAAACTGTCCCTGGGTAACGAAAGCCGGGGATGGTTTGATTTTATACCCAGAGCGAACGGGAACCTCTCCATCAAATGGCGCGGCCCGGTGACATAAAGGAGAGTGGTCATCTATGGCATCAAGCGGCAGCTTTTCCGGCTCCATTGTAAGTGGGCATTACAGGCTCCGCGTTGACTGGAGTCAGGCAAAAAACGTGTCGGCGAACACATCAACGGTCACCTGCTATATCTCGCTGGTCAACGACTACAGCCTGAGTATCAGCGGACGGGCATCCAACACCTGCACGATCAATGGGGTGCAGTCCACCTTCTCCTCTCCGGCGGTCACGACTACCGGGACACACTCATTCGGGTCAGTTTCCCAAACAGTGGCGCATGACAGTGATGGCACGAAATCCATCACGATCAGCGCCATCTTTTACATCCGTGCAACAATCAGCGGGGTCTACTATGACAGAATCACAGCAAGCGCCACCATCACGCTGGACAGCATCCCAAGGGCATCCTCCGTGTCGGCGGTATCTATCAATATGGGAACCGCGACCCGGATTGATATCACGAGGGCTTCCTCCGCGTTCACACACACGATCACCTATAAATTTGGCTCCGCGTCAGGGACGATTGCAACGCAGTCGTCCCTGACCACTTTATGGTGGACACCGCCGCTCACGTTGGCCAGCCAAATCCCCAATGCCACCACAGGTATCTGCACGATCACCTGCACCACCTACAGCGGAAGCACGAATATCGGCTCCAAAACCTGCACCATGACCCTAACCGTTCCCGCCTCCATCAAACCTTCCATTGCAAACCTAACGGCAGAGCGGATCGATGGCACTGTGCCGGAAAGCTGGGGTATTTATGTTCAGACAAAATCCAAGGCCAAGCTGACCATCAACGGTGCAGCGGGGAGTTACGGCTCCACGATATCCTCTTCTTCCATTGCAGGAGGCGGTTTCACCAGTTCGGCCTCTGTCTTCACCACGGGATTTCTGAACAATTATGGGGATATCACCTTTACGGCAACTGTCACCGACAGCCGTGGCAGGGTATCGGACCCCGTAACTGTGACCATCTCCGTAGTGCGGTATTTTGCCCCGTACTTTGAACGATACAGTTCCCGGCGATGTACCAGCACGGGCGCACTCTCGGATGAGGGAACGTATGTCCTCGGCAACGCTCTGTATAACCGTGCGGCCTGCAATGACCTGAACCGTGTGACCCGCTCCATTTACTACAAAAAATCCTCGGACACCGAGTGGCTCAATGCTGGGGCTATCTTCTCCTCCGGCGACCCTCTTGTGTTCGGGGGCGGCAAATTCGCTGCGGATTATTCCTACGACATCAAATACGTCATTCAGGATGCCTTCAACACAGTCGCTGCCATTGATTTTATCTCCACCGCCGCTGTGATCATGGACTTCAAAAGTGGAGGCAAGGGAGTCGCCATTGGAAAGGTGGCCGAGGATGACGGTCTTGATGTGAAATTTGCCAGCCATTTCCGCTCCACCGTCATTTTTGATGATGTGGTCAACATCGGCACCATGCTGAATGTTACAAACTCCGCGACAGTGTGGGGCCTTCCGCTCCCCGGATACGGCACCTGTGCGACAGCGGCATCTACAGCCACAAAGGTGGTTGCCTCTACGGGTTACTACTTGAAAGCTGGCGCGATTTGCACGATTCGGATGACTTACGCCAATACCAATTCACTGCCGCAGCTCAACATCAACAGCACCGGGGCCTACTATCTCTCCTACAATGGTGTCCGTGCGCCAGCAGACTCTACCAGATGGCTGGCTGGGAGTATGTTGACAGTCATGTTCACAGGCAGCTATTACGAGGTCCTTTCAATTGCCGGAGCTTGGACACCGAGTATTGCGGGAACAGGATCGTACTCCTATCAGGAGGGCTACTTTCAGTACAACGCTGGGATTGTGTCCTTCGGTTTTTCTGTCAGCGGAACCTTTAGCAGTACGACGACATCAACGACACAAACTGTCATTTCTGGACTTCCATTTACCTACAAGGGGAATGGATTAGCGGCGGGTGGTGGAATTGCCTATGGCTGCACATCAAGTTCCCCTGGATTTTTTGGATGGTGTGTTTCAAATGGCCAGTCCACCATCACAGCGAGAAACAGCTCTGTATCAGGCGGCATTTATAGTGCGGGTTTTGTGTATAACACCCCCGGTTTTACCTACAGCATCAGCGGTTCGATCACTATGCGGGCCGTGTGACCAATTTAGTTTGTCACAAACAAATGAAGGAGGAAATGGAAATGAAGGAATTTTGGAACACAATCCAGATGGTGTTCGCCGCCGTGGGCGGCTGGCTGGGCTACTTCCTGGGCGGCTGCGATGGCCTGCTCATCGCCCTGGTGGTGTTTACTGCGGTGGACTACATCACCGGGGTCATGTGCGCCATCAGCGACCAGAAGCTGTCCAGCGAGGTGGGCTTTCGCGGCATCTGCCGGAAGGTGCTGATCTTCTCCCTAGTGGGTGTCGCCAACATCCTGGATGTGGAAGTCATCGGTGCCGGGAGCGTCCTGCGTACCGCGATCATCTTCTTCTACCTGTCCAACGAGGGTGTGTCCCTGCTGGAGAACGCCGCCCACCTGGGCCTGCCCGTTCCACAGACGCTGAAGGACGTATTGGAGCAGCTCCACGACCGGGCGGAGAAGGGCGGTGACGGGGAATGAAGCTGGTTGAATCCATCCTCAGCAAGAACCCCTGCTACACCGCAGGCCGGAAGATCACGGTCAAGGGGCTCATGCTCCACTCGGTCGGCTGTCCCCAGCCCAGCGCCCAGGTGTTCGTCCGCAACTGGAACAAGGCCAGCTATGACCGGGCCTGCGTCCATGCCTTCATTGACGGCAGCGATGGCACCGTGTACCAGTGCCTTCCCTGGAACCACAGGGGATGGCACTGCGGAGCCAGCGGCAACAACACCCATATCGGGGTGGAGATGTGCGAACCGGCCTGCATCAAGTACACAGGTGGGGCCACGTTCACCTGTTCCGACCTCACTCCCGCCCGCGCTGTGGCCCGTACCACCTATCAGGCTGCGGTAGAACTGTTCGCCATGCTCTGCCAGAAGTTTGACCTTGACCCGCTGGGGGACGGGGTGATCGTCAGCCATAAGGAGGGCTGCAAGCGGGGCATCGCCTCCAACCACGGCGACCCGGAGCATCTGTGGAGCCAGCTTGGGATGCCCTACACAATGGACACCTTCCGGGCGGCGGTCAAGGCCGCGATGGGCGGCGGGGCTGCTGCTCCCGGCGGTGTGTCCGGCACCAGGATCATGGGCGCTGCGGTGGCAACCGCTGACCAGATGCGCACCTACCTCAAGGCCAAAAATCCCCAGGTGGCGCAGAGCGTCCTGGACATGGTGCCGTTCTACCTGTCCGAGGGAGCGGCAGAGGGTGTACGGGGCGATGTCGCCTTTGCGCAGTCCTGTCTGGAAACGGGGAACTTCGGTTTCGCTGGCTCCGCTGTCACGCTGGAGCAGAACAACTTCTGCGGCATGGGCGTCACTGCCAATGGGCTGAAGGGCAACTCCTTCTCCACGGCCCAGCTTGGCATCCGGGCGCAGGTGCAGCACCTCAAAGCCTATGCCTCCACCGAGCCGCTGAAGAACGAGTGCATTGACCCTCGGTTCAAGTATGTGGCGCGGGGCTGTGCTGAGGTGGTGGAGTGGCTGGGCCAAAAGGAAAATCCCCAGGGCAAAGGCTGGGCCACCGGCGCGGGCTATGGGGAGAAAATCAACGCTATCCTCAAAGCTATCCTTGCCACCGATGGCGGCGCTGCTCCGGCTCCCGATGCGGTTCCCTTTAGGGTGAGGGTGACTGCCACCGACCTCAACATCCGCACCGGCTCCGGCACCGATACCGCCAAGACCGGGAAGTTCACCGGGGCGGGGGTGTTCACCATCACCGAGGTCAAGAGCGGCCCTGGCTCTGTCAAAGGCTGGGGCAGGCTGAAATCCGGCGCGGGCTGGATTTCCCTGGACTACGCGCAGAAAATCTGACCGTACATTATCAGCCCACCGGGGAGTTCTTTTCCCCGGTGGGCTTTATTTTTTTGCGCTGGCACCCTTAATTTTTCTTTTCCCCGTGGCCTACCTGTGAGGAGGCTGTCTCCTCAGAAATGAGGTGTCCACAGTGACCAATGAGGAAAAGAAGCGGATCGCGTATTTGCAGAGCCAGGGGCTGGGCTATAAACGCATTGCCTCCGCATTGGGCCTGCCAGTAAACAGCGTGAAATCTTTTTGCCGCCGTCACCCGGCCAAACCGCCAGCAGAAGGTGTTTGTCCAGTTTGCGGCGCGATCCTGGTGAGGGTTCTTCATCGCAAACCGAAAAAATTCTGTTCCGATAAGTGCCGCATGGTCTGGTGGAACTCCCACCAAGAGTTGGTAAACCGAAAAGCTATTTACCATCTCCACTGCGCCCATTGTGGCCAGCCCTTTGACAGCTATGGGAACAAGAGCCGAAAATATTGCTCTCGGCGCTGTTACGACGATGCTCGGCGGAAGGGGGCGGAATGATGGAGTTCTTCGACCGTCTTGCGGCCTATAAAGCCGCTATGAGTATTGCTGCCGCCATGCTCCGGCAAGGCATCATCTCTGAGGGTGAGTACGCTGAAATCGATACAATTATGGCCAAAAAGTACGGCCTGTCTTTGGATAGCATTTTTCGTTCAAACGCTTGATAAATCATGGGTTTAGAGCGAATATGTGACCCGAAAGGAGGCGTTTTTTTGGACAGAGCCATTCAGCGGGTAGGGTTTAACATTCCCTCCCAGCCCAAGGCAAAGCGGGTCGTAGCCTATGCCAGAGTGTCGTCTGGCAAGGATGCCATGCTCCATTCACTCTCGGCCCAGGTCAGCTACTACAGCAACTTCATCCAAAACCATCCCGGCTGGCTCTACTGCGGGGTGTACGCTGACGAGGCGCTGACCGGCACGAAAGAGAGCCGGGAGCAGTTCCAGCGGCTGCTGGCCGAGTGCCGCGCCGGAAACATTGACCTGATCGTCACAAAGTCGATTTCCCGGTTTGCCCGGAACACCGTAGTACTGCTCCAGGCCGTCCGGGAGTTGAAAGCCATGGGGGTGGATGTGTACTTCGAGGAGCAGAACATCCACTCCATGAGCGCAGACGGTGAGTTGATGCTCACCATTCTGGCGTCCTACGCCCAAGAGGAAAGTCTCTCCGCCAGCGAAAACCAGAAATGGCGCATCAAGAAAAACTTCGAGGATGGCAAGCCCTGGTCAGGGCAGATTTTGGGCTATCGGTACGAGGATGGCGTTTACATCGTCAAGCCGGAGGAGGCCGAGATCGTGAGGGAGATTTTCGCCGACTACCTTTCCGGTATGGGCATCGAGGCCATTATGAAAAAGCTGAATGCTCAAGGCAAGCCTTCTCGCAACGACCACACCTGGTGCCGCTCCAGCGTGAGGAAGGTGTTGGGCAACTACGCCTACACCGGCAACCTGCTACTTCAGACCACATTCCGAGAGAACCACATCACGAAAAAGACGCTCCCCAACCGTGGTGAACTGCCCATGTACCATGCAGAGAACACACACGAGGCCATCGTCAGCATGGAGGACTACCAAGCGGTGCAGGCTGAGATGGCCCGCCGCTCCGCCAAGCACAATAAGACCACCCATGGCCCCGTGAAGTATCCTTTCACTTCGATGATCGTCTGCGGCACCTGCGGCAAGGGCTACCGGCGCAAGGTGACCCGCACCGGGCCGGTATGGATTTGTAGCACCTACAACGTCTACGGCAAAGCGGCCTGTCCCTCCAAGCAGATACCGGAGGGGACGCTGGAAAAGGTTGCGGCGGAGGTGCTGGGGCTGAACGCCTTTGACGCAAAGGCCCTCCACAATAAAATAACGGCTATTCGGGCCGAGGGAAACAACACTCTGGTATTTCTGTTTAAGGACGGTACTCAAACCGTTAAACGATGGGCAGACCGCTCCAGGGCGGAAAGTTGGACACCGGAAATGAGAGCCGCCGCCAGAGAATTTGCGAAGAAAGGACGGGCGATGAGATTATGCCAGCGGCAAGAGCAGTAACGGTCATTCCGGCCACCATCAACCTTCACACCCACGCCCCTTCGGTGGCGGCAGGAAAACGCCGGACGGCGGGGTATGCTCGCGTGTCCACCGACAGCGATGAGCAGTTTACCAGCTATGAGGCCCAAGTTGACTACTACACCCGGTACATCCAGGGCAACGCCGAGTGGGAATTTGTGTCAGTCTATACGGATGAGGGCATTTCCGGCACGAATATAAAACGCAGGGCAGGTTTTAATCAGATGATTTCCGATGCCCTTGCGGGGAAGATTGACCTCATTGTCACCAAGTCTGTGAGCCGCTTTGCCCGGAACACGGTGGACAGCCTGACCACAATCCGCAAGCTGAAGGAGCATGGCGTGGAGGTCTATTTCGAGAAGGAGAATATTTGGACCTTCGACAGTAAGGGCGAGCTGCTCATTACCATTATGTCCTCATTAGCCCAGGAGGAGAGCCGCTCCCTTTCGGAAAACATCACTTGGGGCCAGCGTAAACGGTTTTCTGACGGCAAGGTCAATCTCCCCTACAAACAATTCCTCGGCTACCGAAAGGGGCCGGACGGGTTCCCGGAGGTGGTGAAGGACGAGGCCAAGATCGTCCGCCGCATCTACGCCCTTTTCATGGAGGGCAAGACCAGCTATGCCATCGCCAAGGCCCTCACCGCTGATGGCATCCCCACCCCATCTGGAAAAAGCAAATGGGGGGCCAGCGTGGTGGAGAGCATCCTCACAAATGAGAAGTATAAAGGGGCGGCACTACTTCAAAAATGCTATACAGTTGATTTCCTCAGTAAAAAGCGGAAGGTCAACGAGGGTGAAGTCCAGCAGTATTGGATCGAGCGAAGCCACCAGCCTATCATCCAGCCCCATGAGTTCGATGTTGTGCAGGCCGAGTTCGCTCGGCGCAAAGGCATGGGCCTCCACTACAGCGGTGGCGGGGTATTCTCTTCCCGGCTGATCTGCGGCGATTGCGGTAGCTACTACGGTCCCAAAGTCTGGCACTCCAACAGCAAGTACCGCCGCGTTGTCTGGCAGTGCAACGGCAAGTTCAACAACGAGGAAAAGTGCCGCACCCCGCATTTACTGGAGGAAGATATCAAAGCCCGGTTCCTGGCAGCGTTCAATCAACTGCTGGACGGTAAGGAGACTCTGCTGGAGGATTGCCGTATCATGCAGGATTACCTCACCAACTGCTCTGCTATTAATACAGAGTTGGACGAATTGTTCCGAGAGATTGCGGTAGTGACGGAGCTGACCCAACGGTGCATCCAGGAGAACGCTCGGAGCGCACAGAATCAGGAGGAGTACGCCGAACGCTACAATGGCTATGTGGCGAGATACGAGAAAGCCAAGACCAAAGCGGATACGCTCCAGAATCAGAAAAAACAGCGGCAGGCCAAGGCCGACATCATTGGAGGATTTATGTTTGCCTTGCATGAACGGGAGGCTGGTGTCACTGAGTTTGACAACGCCCTCTGGCTGGCGGTGGTGCTGAAGGCCACAACGTACCACGATGGGCGATTGATGTTCACGTTCCAGAACGGGATGGAGATTGAGGGATAACTGCATAGAGGAACATCTATCCCCGCTGTTCTTGATGGACTGGCGGGGATTTTTATTTTGATGGACTTTTTATTGGATGTATGGTAGGCGTAGAGAAACAAGTATTTTGTGTACTCGATGGTGACGTGAGGGGCATAATTCCAAAGCAATACAAATCAGCAAAGAAGCTGTTCCTCCCAGTTAATAGTGTTGAAAATGTTTGAAAAGGTCTTAGTTGATACACCCATAATACCAGTCAAGATAAATGATATATTACTTAAAGCGAATTTCTGCTTGAAGTATCAAAAACTATGGTTATAATAAATAGGTGGTGATAAAATGTTTAAAATAGGTGAATTTTCAAAGCTGGCGCAGGTATCTATTCGTATGCTTCGCTACTATGACGAGGTAGGACTTCTGACACCAGAAGAGGTTGACAAGTGGACGGGACACCGATTGTATTCAGTAAAGCAAATACCGCGCCTAAATAAAATTCTGTACCTGAGAGATAGTGGACTAAATGTTTCGGAAATTGCGCTTGCCCTGACGATGGATGAGCAATCACTTCTTGCGCAACTTGACAAAAAGCGCATAGAGATAGAAAATGCAATACAGAACGAACGAGAAAAACTGCGGAAGATCGAACTTGCCAAAAGTGAAATACAGTGTGGTAAAGGAGAACTGCACTATAACATCTCCGTTAAGTCAATCCCAGCGCATCAGGTGCTATCCTTGCGGAAAATTGTACCGAATTACTATTCCGAGGGCGACTTATGGAAAGAACTTTCTACTTTTACAGAAGCACAAAAAATCGAAATAACGGGCAATACATTTTCCATTTATCACGATACAGAATTTCGAGAGACAGATGTTGA
>JAAWIE010000042.1 GCA_022796195.1 Lawsonibacter sp.
TCAGGGCTTCTTCGTTTCCGATGCCTTGTCCTCGCGGACAGCTTCGACATAATACCACCCCCATCTCCCTTTGTCAAGTAGGTTTTTCAAATTTTTTTAATTTTTTCCTTCGTTCCCATTTTCTGCTGTTATTTTTGTTCTTTCAACTCATTTTGTCCACACAGCACGGACACTTGGCCGCCAGATTTCCCCTTGCGGAACAACAACACATATGATACCCTTATCAATATGAAAAACTGATTTGGAGGAGGGACCTTAATGCCCATTAAAATCCCAGATTCCCTGCCGGCCAGAGCTACGCTGGAGGGGGAAAATATCTTTGTTATGACCGAGTACCGAGCCATTCATCAGGATATGCGACCACTCAAACTCCTTATCTTAAATTTAATGCCCACAAAAATTGTAACCGAAACGCAGCTGCTCCGCAAATTGTCCAATTCCCCTCTGCAAGTACAGGTAGAACTGCTCCAAATGGCCAGCCACACCTCTCAAAATACCGACGCAGATCATCTCTCCTCTTTCTACACCACCTTTGACCAGATTCGGGAGCGAAAATTTGACGGTATGATCATCACCGGCGCACCGGTGGAGAACTACGATTTTATAGATGTAGACTACTGGCCGGAACTATGCCGGATTATGGAGTGGACCAAAACCCATGTACACTCCACCCTCCACGTCTGCTGGGGGGCGCAGGCCGGACTATTTTATCACTATGGGATCCCCAAATATTCCCTGTCCAAAAAACTATTTGGAGTTTTCCCGCACACCGCCTTGAAAAAACAGTCGCCTCTATTCCGCGGGTTTGATGATGTATTCTATGTTCCCCACTCCCGGCATACCGAAAATCACGAAACAGACATCCGGAAAATCCCGGAACTCGAGATGCTGGCTGTCTCAGAAGAAGCCGGGGTCTTTGCTGTTAAAAGTGAGGACAACCGCCGGTTCTTTATTACCGGACATCCGGAATACGACCCAGACACCCTGGCCCGGGAGTATTTCCGGGATGTGGACAAAGGACTTCCCATCGATATCCCGAAGCACTATTTTCCCAACGACGACCCCAGCCAGCCCCCTGTTGTCCGCTGGCGCTCCGCCGCACAGCTCTTCTACACCAACTGGCTCAACTATTATGTCTATCAGACGACTCCCTATGATATCACGCTGATTTAGCAGTCCCACAAAACTGGCATACAGGATTTGGCTGATTATTTTGGGTAGATGCGTCCATTTGACAGGGCGGTCCGATTTGGACCGCCCTACTCTTTTTTCTTCCCAAAAAGCTCTGTCCAGCCCACTACAATCAGAAAAACCCCAAAGAACTTTTTTAGTATCGCTACATCCATGGCCGTTGCGGCCCAAGCCGCCAGAGCCGCGCAGAACAGTCCCGCTCCAATGGCCGGCAGGAGCACTTCTTTTTCGACGTAACCGTTTTTAACATGGGCAGGCAAGGCCAGCAGTCCGGCGGGGAGAAAGTACAGCAGATTGATTCCTTGGGCCAAGTGTTGTTCCACCCCGGCGAAGGCTGTCATATAGACAAGCAGCAGGGTCCCTCCCCCTACCCCGAAGCCAGACAACACCCCGGTCGCCGCCCCCACTGCCAACGGCAGTATCCACTCCTTCACAGAAAACTCTTCACCCCTCCGTAAATCAACAGCAGTCCGAAGGCCCGCTTCAGCCAAGGCATCTTCACACCCTTAAACCATCTTCCTCCGGCCCAGCCGCCCGCTGCTCCGCCAATCAGGTAGGGCAGAGCCGCCATGATGTCCAGCCCGCCTCGTACCCAATAAATCACCACCGATAGGGCGCACAGAGGCAGGATCACCGCCACAGAAGTGGCAAACGCTCTACGCTGGTCCAACTTGCAATAGCCCGTCAGCATGGGGACAAGCACAGACCCGCCGCCGCCGCCAAACAGGCCATTGGCTATCCCCGCCAGCCCGCCCGACACTGCATAGTTCCATTTTTTGCGCAAAAAACCGCCCCCTTTCCGGTTAGCTTGCCTGAAAGAGAGCGGTTTATGTATTCAGATCATGAAATTCCTTCAACAGCCGGTCCACCATCGCCCGAAACAAAAACGCGAATAAAAAATATTATTTATTTTCTTCTCTGTTCATCTGTTCAATTTACCTTATATAGGGATATCTTTTAATGTGGTAAATGTCAATAGGGGAATCCAGTGGTAAAATATTTTTTAACGGAGGGGGAACAGGCGATGGACGGTGTAAGAAGTATCATCACTTATCGGATGGATGAATACGGAAGTGTCAAAGTGAAATTAGCAGAAGTACTGAACCGTCGTGGCATTACGAGAAATCGCCTAAAGACTCTCACAGGGGTCAAATATGATGTGATTGATCGGTATTATCAGAATCATGTTGAGCGTGTTGATCTGGATTTTATTGCAAAAGTATGTTATGTTCTTAACTGTAAAATCGATGACTTGCTGGAGTACGAAAGTCCAGAATAAAATATAAAACATACAACGCCCGTCGAAAAGCGAATGCTCTCCGGCGGGCGGATTTTTTATTCTGCCAGCTTATCCAATAGTAGAGCCAGTTCTTCCAACTTGGCTTCGGGGGACCCAGAGGCCACCGCTTCCCGAACACAGCAATCCATATGGGCTCGAAGAACCATACGGTTCGCCTTTTTCAGGATGGACTGAGCGGCCATGATCTGGCCGGACACATCCAGACAGTAGCGGTCCTCTTCCACCATCTTTAAAATGCCGTCAATCTGTCCCCGTGCGGTTTTCAGCAGACGGTTGACCTGGGCGTGGTCGGCCTTCACTGGACGGACACCACCTCATAGCCCGCCTCTGTAACAGCGGCGGTGAGGACCTGATTGTCTACATCTTTGCTGAGCGTCAGAGTGGCAGATTTGCCTTCCAAGCTCATCTCCACAGCAGACACGCCGTCAATGGCAGACAGGGCCTTCTCCACCCGTCCAGTGCAGTGGGCACACATCATACCCTCAATTTTCATTGTCTTGTTCATGGTTTTGTTTCCTCCTTGATTTGTTTTATCCTTTAACTCCAGCGGACAAGTCCCATTGCAGGCCGGTTCCACCGGAGTTTCAGACCGAAATCGACTCTTGAAAAACCGCAGGCGCAGAGCGTTGGTCACTACCGTTACCGAACTGAGACTCATAGCGGCAGCAGCAAACATGGGATTGAGCTGCCAATGGAGCGCATAGTAAAACACTCCAGCGGCCAAGGGAATCCCCAACGAATTATAGAAAAACGCCCAAAACAGATTTTGCTTGATGTTCCGAATGGTAGCCCGGGACAACTCCACAGCGGCGGCCACGTCCATCAGATCCGATTTCATCAGCACGATATCTGCCGACTCAATTGCCACATCGGTGCCCGCCCCGATCGCCAAGCCAACTTCTGCCCGCGCCAGGGCGGGAGCGTCGTTAATGCCATCTCCCACCATAGCAACCTTTTTCCCCTCTGCCTGGAGGGACGCAATTTTACGTTCCTTATCCTGGGGCAGAACCTCAGCCATAACCTGGCTAACCCCCAACTCTTTGCCAATGGCTTCGGCGGTGCGCCGGTTGTCGCCGGTGAGCATGACCACTTCCAGTCCCAATTCCCGAAATGCGGACACGGCGCTCTTGCTGGAAGGCTTTGGAGTATCGGCCACAGCGATAACACCTAGTAATTCTCTTTTTTGTTCATCCGCAAAGTATAGAGGGGTCTTGCCCTGGGCGGCGAGAGTATCCGCCTGAACTGCCCAAGTTCCCAGACTGATGCCCGCTTCTTCCATCATGGCCCGGTTGCCGCCGATTTTGACATGGCCGCCCAGCTCCGCCCGAACGCCCCGCCCATGGACCGCCTCAAAATCCTTGACCAAGGCCGGACGGAGGTTTCGACGCTCCGCCTCTTCCACAATAGCGGCCGCAAGGGGATGTTCCGAAGGCTTTTCCAGGCAATAGGCCGTCCCGAGCAGGTCTTCTTCTGTAATCCCAGCCGCCGTAATCAGGTCCGTGACCACTGGTTTGCCCTGGGTGAGGGTCCCCGTCTTGTCCAGCACCACGGTGTCGATGGTGTGGAGGGTCTCCAGGGCCTCCGCAGATTTAATTAAAATGCCGTTCTCCGCTCCTTTTCCGGTCCCCACCATAATAGCCACAGGGGTGGCCAGACCCAGCGCACAGGGGCAGGAAATGACCAATACGGCCACTCCAGCGGTCAGGGCCTGGGTGGCGTTGTGTCCAGTAACCAGCCAGGCGATGGCGGCAATCAGCGCAATCCCCATAACCACCGGGACAAAGACTCCAGCCACTTGGTCAGCCAGCTTGGCAATGGGGGCCTTGGAGGCGGAGGCTTCCTCAACCAGCCGGATCATTTGCGCCAAAGTGGTGTCCTCTCCTACCCGGCTGGCCTCGAAGGTAAAGAACCCTGACTTATTGATGGCGGCGGCAGCTACCTTGTCCCCTGGTCCCTTGTCCACCGGGAGGGATTCTCCGGTCAAAGCAGATTCGTCCACAGCCGACTGGCCCTCCACAATCACACCATCCACAGGGATAGACTGTCCTGGTCGGACCACCACTCGATCTCCAACCAGAACCTCTTCCACGGGAATCTCTACCTCTGCGCCGTCTCGAAGAACGGTAGCAGTTTTAGGGGCCAAGTCCATCAGACGGCTGATGGCTTCGCCGGTCTTCCCCTTGGAGCGGGTCTCCAAAAATTTCCCCAAAGTAATCAGCGCCAGGATCATACCCGCCGACTCGAAGTATAAGTCCATATGGTACTTGCCTACCAGTTCCATATCCCCCCGCCCCAAGCCATATCCCATCTGATAGATGGCAAAGACACCGTACAGCACCGCGGCGGTAGACCCCACTGCAATCAAGCTGTCCATATTTGGCGCTCTATTCCAAAGAGTTTTAAATCCCACCTTGAAATACTTATCGTTTAGGTACAAGATGGGCAGGGTGAGCAGCAGCTGGGTCAATCCAAACGCAACCGCATTTTCCAGGCCCAGGAGAAAACCAGGCAGAGGCGCTCCCATCATGTGGCCCATGGAGATATAGAACAGAGGAATCAGAAACGCAAAGGACCAAATCATCCTTCGTTTCATGGCGGCCAGCTCCTGCGCTATCAGGTCCTCCTGCGGCGCGGCGGCTGTTTTGTCTCCTGACCGCTCCGGCAAGGATGCCCCATATCCGGATTGTATTACTGCTTCAATAATATCCTTTTTGGAGAGGATATTTTCATCAAATTCGGCCATCATCGAGTTAGCCAGCAGATTGACCGAGGCAGTCTTCACACCCTCGAGTTTATTGACCGCTTTCTCCACATGGGCGGAACAGGCGGAGCAGGTCATACCAGAAATATTGAATTTTTGCTTTGCCATGTTGGTTCACCTGACTTTCAAGGTAGAATAACACCCCCCCTGGGTGGGGTGCTTATATCATACCTCAGTGATGAGGCTTTGTCAAGTGGAGTTTGCGCGTGATGCCTCTCCCCTATTCTTCGCCTTTTCCTCAACCCAAAAGGCAGGATAGGGGTGGTCCAGCTGGTAACCCAGCTTTTCCGCCAACGCCAGTGAACGGAGGTCATGGGCATCCCAGGCGGGGTAAAGGTCCCGTTCCAGGCACTCTAAAATCAGCTTCGCCCCACACGCCAACGCCAGCCCCCGCCTGCGAAAATCTGGGGCGGTGTCAATTTCAATCTCAATCGCCCCTGCGCAGACGGCGTAGGAGGCGGCTCCGGCCACTGGTTCTCCCCGCCATAAAACCGCAATGCCAATCCCCCGTTCCACAAAATCATCTTCATCCCGAAAGTTTCCGCACAAATCTCTGGACCACGCCTGGGACAGCAATACAGGGTACAGCCCTTTTCCAATGGGAGCCAGCTTAAAGCCCTCCGGCAGAGCATTTGTAAAGGATAAAAGCCTGTCGTTTGAACCAATCTCCTGCGTCCTGCGTACAGCGTATCGGGTGAAGGCGACCGCCCGTTCTCCCCAACTCTTTTCAATCAGCTCTACCCAACCTCCATTTCCCGGGACAAGGAGAGGACCTTCCGCCTGCCCAATCAATTCGGGGGCCGGTTTTCCTGCCAGAAAACAAAAGTCGCCTAGGGCGGCTAGGGCGCTGTCCTCTCCCCAGCTTACAATGCGGCCCATCTCCCCTTGTAAACAGGCCCGCACCATGGGCGACTCCCACTGCGCAAACAGGGCATCTCGTCTCTCATTTTCCATTCGCTCCTTCCTCCTTCTCAAAACAACAAAACGGAGTGAGCCCGGCTGGCCTCACTCCGTTCTGTTTGGAACGCTGTTCCGCTTATGCCCATGTATCAAAGCCATACTGGGCGGGTGCGGACACGTCGGACATCATTTCGATCATCGCCGCAGCCTGACTTTCTGCGTCCTCCATAGACATCTTCATCAGGGCGTAGGCATAGTTGGTCTGAAACTGGGCCATACTCATGCTCATACTCAAAGCGCCATCCATTCATGTCCCCTCCCTTCCGTTTAAAATTGGATTTCGTTCCACTCAGGTTATCGACCTCTCCCCTCCATTTCATAAGAGAGTGCCGATGAAAGGTTTTTTAGAATATTTTTGGACTGTGTTCAGCGCAGTTCAGTTACGCCGCCAGTCACTTGGTCCAGCTGGAAGAAGTGTTTTTTATCCGAGCTGATGAGGAAAATTCCCGCGATAGACCCCGGACTCTCTCTGGAATAGATGGTAAACCGGCGGCAGTCCAAGTCATCCACTTTGACAAAACCGCCCATGGCATAGATCTCGTACTCATCCATGGAGGTTCCAGACAGGCCCAGCTCTGAGGGGTTCATTGCCATCAGCTGGTCCATATGTTCGTCCAGGCTGGCGGCCTCCGGCTTCGGCTTGGGTTCTGGTTTATGTACCTTTCCCGCAGGGGCGGAAACACGGATTGCCAGGTTATCGTTGGCCTCGGACCAACCCACGGACACCTGGAAGACACAGCCCTCCTGAGCGGTCGAGTTGCGGGCCAGAACCAGCGAACCGGCAGCATCTTCCAGTTCCGGACGTTCCTCCTGAATCACGTATTCTGCGTCCACCAGCGAAAAGCCCTGCTCTCCACCCAACATCACATCCAAGTAGCGGTTCACCACATCAGAGGGACTGTTCAGCTCATAGAAGTAGATAAACCGATCCACGTCCTCAGCCGGACTTGCTTCGCTGCTGCCCGAACCACTGCTGCTTGCATCGCCGTCCTTGTCCTCTTTTTTATCCTTTTTCTTATCAGGATTTCGAACGGCAATCAGTTCTCCGTCACCTTCCTCCAGCACGCTGTCCAGCGCAGCGGCCGTCTCTTCACCCAGGGTATAGACCTCCAACTCATCTTTGGGCGGAGCGTCGTTCTTCTTCTCCCCGCCGCCCAGCAGATTGATGCCAAAGCGGGGCAGGACCAACAGCACCACAGCCGCCGCAAGCGCAACCACGACTATGGCGATCAGGGGAATCAGGAGCTTCTTTTTACCGCCCTTCTTGGGCTGCTCCTCATTTTCCTCATTGGGTTCCTTTTCTTTTTTCAAAGCATAGTCACTCCCTTACGTCTCCAGATATCGGATCACTACATCATCCTGAGGCTTTAGTTCCTGCATAAAGGAACAATTGGTTCCATTCACCTGCAACACGACTCCCCGGTCCAGATTGTCAAAATCAATGTCCGAGTGTTCCAACAGGTCCATCACATAGTAGGGGGTTCCTTCCTCCTTCTCCGGGAGGGTCAGGGGCTGTCCATTTAACAGCACTTGAATCGACTTCTCTGGTCTCGGTGCAGGCGGAACGGTCGGAACCGGCCGGACTGACTCTGTTGCGGGCACGCCCCGGCGCACCGGCTCTGTCCCACCCGCTCCTGGCACCTGCGGCGGCACCGTCCGGACTGCTTCCACCCGAGGAACCGGCGCCTTAGGCGCTTCCGCCTTGGGCGGCTCTGGCTCCGGCTTTGGCGGTGGCGGAGGGGCCGGACGGATCGTCCCGTCTGAGGTAGCCACCTGATCGCCTGTGTACAACAGAGCTCCCAGGTCCGCCAGCCGTCCATTGATGGTAACCGCTCCAGCAAAATCTGCTCCCAGCAAATCTTTCAAGGTTCTCTTCGCCGATTCTCCTGGGACAGCGGGAGTAAATTCGATGCTGTCCCCAGCGTATACCAGGGCAGAAGGAGCTGTCTCCGCCCCATTCAGGGTCAGGACACAGGGGGTGGCAGGCCGCCCACGGAAAATCATGCGTTGACCATCCACCGTGACGCTTAGGTTCTTACCCGTCCGGCCCAGAAGATCGGCAGTGGTATACCCATTCATCATCAGCAGTTCCAAAACGGTCATTGCGCCGCTCCGGAAGAGCTTGGCCGGTTTTCCATTGAGCATAATACGGTAGCTGTCGCTGATCAGGCCCAGCCCTGCTGAAACGGCAATCCCCAGCGGGGTCGCCAATTCGGGGTCATTCAGCTCATACTCCTGGGAAAAGGCGGTGATATCGTAGTTGTTTCCCGCCAGAGCTACCCGATTCTCATCCATATCCAGCGCCTCGGCCACCAAGTCCAGCAAACCGTCCAGCTTACTGCCGCCCCCTGCCAAAAACAGGGCGGAAGGCGCCGCACCGTTCAGGGCGACCACCCGCTGGGCGATCTCCTGCGCCAGATTTCTGGCCGGAGCCTGAACCGCCTCCCGAATCTGTGCACCTGGAATATTCTGTTCCAGACCCAGCACATCCCGGTAGCTGACTGTGCTTTCCTCCATCTGGGTCTTCATCCGCTCCGCAGTTGCAAAGGGAACCAGATAACGGCGCATCAGCTCTTCGGTAACCTCATCTCCGGCAATGGTCGCCATAGTGTAGCCCACCACGGCTCCTTCCCGGCACACCGCAATATCGGTGGTACCCGCCCCGATGTCGGCCAACACAAGGTTAAGCAGGCGCAGATCGGCCGGAATGGCCGCATTCAGGGCCGCAATTGGCTCCAGCGTCAGGCTGGCCACCTCCAGGCCGGATGCCTCCATCACAGAATAGAGGCTCTCCACCACCTCACTGGGCAGGAAGGTCGCCACTACATCGGCCTCCAGCAGCTGTCCGTTATGTCCCCGCAGAGTGGTCATGGGATAGCGGTCCAGACGATAGCCGGACACGGTGTAACCCACCAGATAGAACCGGCGCTGGCTGTCCTGCCCCTGGGACAGGCACATCTCCGCTTCCGAAACGGCTCCGCTCTCCAGGCGGTTGACGATATCGTTGTTGATTCGGGTCACTTCCGGAAATTCTAGGCTGAAACTTCCTTTTTCTGTGCGCAGGGCACGTCCAGCAGCAGCCACACACACTCGCTGGAGCTTGCAGTCCAGCTTTTCCTCCAGCCGGTCTGTAACCTTCCGGGCCACCTTGGCTACTTGGGCAATGTCCTCAATCTGCCCGTCCAGCATGGCCCTCTTGCCGTGCTCTTCCTTCTCCACTGCCAGCACCCGAAAGCGTTCGTCCTCTACCCGGCCGACAATTCCGATAATGCTGCGGGTACCAATATCCAGTGCGAAAATCATTTCACTGTCCTGGGGTGCTCTCTTTGACATCTGGATTCACCTCTCTATCCACGGTGTAGTTGCAATATGGCGTCCCGAATACGGGACGCCATATTACCTTACAGGTCAGGAACGTCCCGCCTGTTCTCTCAATACTTGCTGTTGCCGAAAGGACTGGCGGAGGATGAGAAGCTGTCGTCTTCCTCACTCCAGCTTGTACTAGTACTGGAGGTGGAGGAAATGCTGGGGGCAGGCGGTGCAAACACACTGCTGGAACTTCTGAAGCTGCCTCCGTTGACTTTAGAGCTGACCTTAAATTCGCTCATCAGCTGGTGCATGATGCTGGCCTGAGAGGACAGCTCTTCGCTGGCTGCGGCGCACTCTTCACTGGTGGCGGAGTTAGTCTGCACCACAGCGGAAATCTGATCGATTCCCTCGGTTACCTGGCCGATCGCGGTGTTCTGGCTCTCCACCGCGCCCACCACATTCTGCATCATAGCCACAACCTGCTTGGTCAAATCATCTGTCTTCTCCAGAGAGGTAGTAACCTTCACCACCGCCTCACTGCCCTCCTGGACAGCGGTCATGGAGTTGTCAATCAAGTCCTTGGTAGCCTTAGCGGCCTCATCGGACTTGGTTGCCAGATTGCGCACCTCGTCGGCGACCACGGCAAAGCCCTTGCCTGCGGAACCTGCCCGGGCGGCTTCAACGGCGGCGTTCAGGGCCAGAATGTTGGTCTGGAACGCGATATTCTCAATGGTGGCAATAATTTTGCTGATCTCCTGAGAAGAATTGGAAATATTGTTCATTGCCACATTGAGCTGCTTGACGTGCTCCACGCTGGTAGCCAGCTGGCTGCCAGCCTGATTCAGAGAACCTCCGGCCTGCTCAGCAGCGGAAGCGGTCTCCTTGGCGCTGGAGGAGATGTCCGTAATGGTGGCAGACAGCTCTTCCACAGAGCTGGCCTGCTGGGTGGCGCCCTGGGCCAGCGCCTGGGCACTGTTGGACACCTGGTCGGAACCGGCGGACACTTGGTCGGCGGACTGCGTGATGTTGGCGATGGTCTCGCTCATGCGAATCACAAAGTCATTAATACTGGTCTGAATGGGAGCCAGTTCGCCGGGGAAGTTGGCGGTCATCTCCACATCAAAGTTCCCCTGAGCCATCTGTGTAGTTCCACTGGAGATGTCACGCACCACATTGCTCAGGATCTTCTGGCAGCTGCGCAAAGAATCACACATCTGGCCCAGTTCGTTCTTTCCTTTAAAGTTCACAGGATTGGACAGATTGCCCTCCGACATCGCAACCAGAGCATCCCGTACCTCCATGGCGGGCACGGTAATATGCTGGATAATTCGCACCACCATGGTCATAACGGCAGTGGCGCAGACCACCATCGCTGCGATAATGATGATGAGACCAAGGTTCACACGCCGGTTCTGTTCTTCAATAATCTTGTTCTGCTCTGTCTGCAAAAATTCCGCCAGCTTTGTGCCTGCGTCAGCGGCGGCATTCAGCGCAGGCGTACACTCATTCACCAGCATCTCTGCCGCATGGTTTCGATCCGTACGCACAACGTCTGCAATGGTTCTGGCCTCTTTCATCCAATCATTCAACGTGGTTACAAAATTATTCAGCAAAGTACGATCCTTGAACGCATCCGGATAGCTGGCTTTCATTTCAGCAATCTGCTTTTCCAGCTCACTCAGCTTCGCAGTGACGGTGGTAAGTCCATTCATATCTCCAGAGAGCGCCACATCTCGAAGATAACGAGCCGCAATGTTATAATCAATCCGGCACTCTGAGATCAACTGGTTGGTCCCCACATACTCGTCAACAATGTCCTCATATGCGCCTCTTAGCGAGTTGATCATCAGCAATACTGCGCCAATAATTAAAACAGAAATTCCAATGGTAATCCCGAATCCAATCAAAAGTGTCTTCTTGATTGGCATATTTTTCAAATTCATATGTAACTCCTCCTGGTCTTCTCCGCCGCTGTTCGATTCGGGCGTGAGAAACATTTGTTTTCATAATTCCTCTACGCTCTGACTGAGCCCTCATCTGGGTGTCCGCGTTGGTTTGGTTCGCGGGCCGTTCCGCTGGTGCGCCTCATGTCTTCACCTCTTGCATCATATTTCGCTGCTCTTAGTCTTTTATTTACACAACATCGCCGTATTTTCCGTTTTTCACATCGCCAAACAGTTTCCCGTCCACCAGGGTGATGACCCGGCGGCGCATATAATTCACAAACTGGCTGGCATGGGTTGCCATAATGATGGTGGTTCCCCGGCTGTTCAGCTCATTGAGCAGGTGCATGGTATCCCAAATGGTGTCATCATCCAGATTCGCGGTCAGCTCATCCAGCAGCAAAACAGGCGGGCTGCTAATCATTGCTCGCGCCAGCTCTACGCGGCGGACTTCACCAATCGAAAGCTGTGCCGGGTAACAGTCCGCCACATTGGGCAGACCCACCAGGCCCAGAGCTTTCTCTGCGGCCACGCGGCTTTTGCGCTGCAATCCGCTGGCCCGTCCCGCTACCATCAGGTTTTCCATGATAGTGCGCTTGCGGATCAGCATAGTTTGCTGGCTGACCACGCCAAATGTCCGGATAAGCCGGGCTTTCCAGGGACCGAAAAAACGGGCAATATTGACATCGTCAACGTAAACGGCTCCTTCACTCGGGGGAATCTCCCCTCCGATCAGCTTTAGCAGTGTGCTTTTGCCCGCTCCGCTGCTGCCAATCAGAAAGACAAATTCCCCCTGAGAGATACTCAGACTCACATCCTGTATTGCATATTGCTTACGCTTGTTCTCCGCAATATATAATTTTGATACATTTTCCAAGCGTATTTCCGGCATGGTACTGCGGCTCCTCGCCTGGCGGCGCAGCTTCCAAGTGTTCGGAGCCCACCGCCACAAAATTTATGGGTTCAAAAATTCTGCTATCTGTAGTATAATCGTTTTTGCCTCAGTTGAAAAGAGCTAAATAAAAAATTTTTGGTGGTTCATGTGAAAAATTTTAACTCTCCCCTGCGATGGTTCAAGTACATTCTCCTCACTCTGCTGGCTCTGGCCTGTGTTGCCGCCGTTGAACTTGCGGTATGCTTCTATCAGTCACCGGAACTTTATCAGCGCATCACGGCTCCCATTCGGGAGGGCCTGCGTCAGGCGGCTGAGGTCAACCAGCGTGTCTGGACCCACCTAAGCGGCGCAGTTAACGACGCGCTGGACACCGCCGCAGTCCGCCTGGAGGACACCTGGGAGCAGTTCTCCGCCCACTTCGGGCCAAAGGAACCGGACGGCGATATCCAGCTGGTGGATAACACAACCGTCGCTCCGCCGCCCAGGCCCAAAGCCAGCTTTACCATAACGGACCTGATTGAGCGCGACGGACAGGAGTATCTCACTGGTGGGGCACAGGAACTGGTCTATTACAACCAAACGGCTGAACCCTGGGCGGACCTGCTCTATGGCACGGACAACATCGGCGGCTACGGCTGCGGTCCCACGGCCATGGCCATGGTGGTGGATACCGTAACGGAGTCTCCCACCGACCCGGCTCAGATGGCACAGTACTGTGTAGACATCGGCTGCTGGGCTAAGAAGCACGGCTCCTACCGGAGCATTGTCCAGAAAGTAGCGGAGGACTTCGGGCTGGAGTGCGAATCCCTCGCCCTGGACGACAAGGAGCAGATCTACCGATGTCTGTCCTCCGGGCAGCTGATTGTAGCCCTGATGGGTCCAGGGCATTTCACCAACGGCGGCCATTTCATTCTGCTGCGGGGCGTCACTATGGACAACAGCATTTTGGTGGCCGACCCGGCCAGCCTGGAACGCAGTCTGACCACCTGGGACCTTGACCTGATTCTAGAGGAACTGTCTGCCAGCCGCGACAGCGGAGGTCCCCTCTGGGCGGTATACCCCGGCTTCTTTTCACAATAGGCTTCTGCCAGCAGTTAAAAATTCCCCCTGAGGCACAGGGGGAATTTTTTACTTCTCTTTCGCATAAAACGAGCTGCCTCCCGCCAGGCGGCGGCTTAACGTCCGGTCCAGTTCCACCACCCGTTCCAGCAAGCGGCGCACATTGGTAATTTGCTCTGCGTAGAAATTCTCGCCGTCCTGCCGTGGAGGGGCGCCGCCATCCAACGCGGACACCCGCTCCCGGTCCTCCGGGAGCAGGCTGTCGCGCTTACTGGTGATGGCCTGTTTAATCTCTTCCAGACCCAAAATGGGGTCTTGCCGCATAGCGATCAGCATTCGCATCGAAACCTGGTCATTGCGATCCAAAGCGTCGCCCATCTGCCGGCTGATGTCCATCACCTCAGACAGATAGTTGTACTTCTTACGCTCCAAAACCGTCAGGTCCATCCAATCGCCTTTTGTCATGCCCGTTTCTCCTGACTACCGCTGTTTTTTTCTGCGGCACGGAAGGTATCCCGCATGTCGGCCAGCATGGGACGCAGCTGTTCCAGCACCGCTTTGTTCCTGCCAATTTTGACGCGTCCCATCTCATAGGTAAAGTAGTCGTACATCCGGCTCAAATCCCGACTGATGGGATATTTGTGGTCCAGCGTCTCGTCCAGGTAGTTGACAATATCAATACAGCGGTCCATGGTGGCCTCAAAAGTGGGCCAATCCGCCTTGTCCAGCGCGATAGAGGCCAGAGTACTGCGCTTGACCAGCTCGTCATAGAGCAGAAGCAGCAGCTCTCCTGCGGTCATAGAATTGATGGACTGCTGTTTGTATTGCTGATACCCTCTTGCGTCCATAGGGATACGTCCTTTCCGCGGCGGTTAGCCGCCCATCATCCCCGCCAGAGCGGAGCTCTGGGAGTTCATCTGGTTGATCAGCTGTTCCAGACGGCTGAACTGCTGGGTGTAGCGGTCCACCTGACTGGTCAGCTTATCCTGCCACTTCTCAATCTGGGTGTTGTAGTTGTCAATTTCGCTCTGCCACTGGTTGTTCAGCAGAGACAGGGAGCTGAGGGGACTGCCGGCCTGTTGGATGAGGATACCCTTGGGCTCGCCGGTGGTCTTGGCATAGGCGTCCAACTGGGTCTTCATCCGGTCCATCACGCCGTCCGTCTTGGTAAAGACGTTGGCAATCCGGTCGGGGTCGCTGTCCAGAACGGCGCGGAGCTTTTCTTCATCGATCTCCAGACTCTGGGTGCCTGTGCTGATGTCGTAGGTCAGGGAAATGCCCGCATCTTTCAGCGCGTCCACGTCCTCAGTGTTGGAGAAGGAGAATACCTCGCTCATCTTGTCGTACAGGGTAGACAAGGTCTGGTCTCCGAACAGAATACCCTGCTTGGCTTTTTCCTCATAATTCTTAATGGCGCTCTCGGTCATGCCCTCCTTATCCTTGTCGGTCAGGGGCTGGTAGCCGCCCAAACTGCCGTCGGACTTCTGATAGGGCATGGTGCCATACGTCTTCTTGATCTCCGCCATCATCTCGTTGTAGTCCTTGGCAAAATCCTTAATGGCGTTGATGATCTTATCCGAGTCAGTCTTGCTGGAGAAGGTGACCTTCTCGTCATTACTGGCTGCGGAGAAGGTGCCTTTCATGGTGATGGACATCCCATCGATATCCACAGTGTTACTGCTGCGGGTCATCTCTTTGGTCTCACCGTTGACAGTAATCGTAAACTTGGCGTCCTGACCAGCGGTGTAGTCCAGGCTGGGCGCATTGTTTTTGTCGAATCTGACTGCCGTTTCCGTGCCATCCTGCTTCTTGCTGGTCATATCGAGGTTGACCAGTTTGCCGGTATCCCTATCCTTCGCCTCGATCTTGCCCGAGTACTCGTTGTACTGGAAGGTATAGCGGTCTGCATACTGTCCGCTGTTCAGGGAATCGACCACATCCTCCATCGTGGTGTTCTCAGTGATGCTGATGTTATGCTTCGTCGCATGGCCGTCCACCTGGATGGAAACATTTGCCGTCCCGCCCTGCATTCCGGCCACAAGATAGGAGTCAGTAAACTTTCTTTCGCCGGCGTCTGCAACCTTGGTGGAGCCAAACATGCTCTCCGCCAGGCCCTCGCCCATGGTTACCTCGCTGTCCAGGCCGGTTTCCTTAGAGGTAAAGGTAAAGTTGTTGGTAGCCTTGGAGTAGGAGACGGACACATTGGCCTCTTTGTTGCTGTTGATGTCGTTCATAACGTCAGACAGCTTGCTCTCCTTGGTGTAGGTGCCAATCGTCACGCCGTTGAGTTCAAACTTATACTGCTTGTTGCCCTTGTCGTCCAGAACGAAATTGCCGTCTTTGTCCTTCAGGGCGTCTTCATCCTTCAGGTCCACCAAATCGCCCAGGGTCTTGCTGGTGTTCAAGTACGAAGTTGCCGTCCGGCCAATACCCAGAGCGTCGCCCACGTCGGTGTTAACCACCAGGTTAGAGCCCTCGTCCTTCAGATTGAAGTTGAGCTTCAGCTCTCCATTCTCACCCTGATTGGTAACCTCAATCTTGCCGCCCTTGAACTGCTTCTGAACCTCGTCATTCAAGGCTTTGGTATAAACATCGGCCAATTTATCTTCGTCGACCTGTTCCCCATTGATATAATACTCGTTTCCGCTGTCCTTCTTGACCATTTTGACCTCAGGCAGGGCAATCTGCTTGGTAACGCCATCCAGAGTGAGGTTCATGCTGGTCTTGCCCTTTTCCGCCAGATACTCAAACGAGCTCAGATTGCGGACCAGATTACCATCGGAGTCCAGCACGCCGCTCATGTTAAAGGACGTAATGGGTTTATCCTTGATCTCTTTCAGGGCGTCATCCGACAGGCCCAGCTTGCTTTTAACATTGCCGCTGGCCCCGCTGATGCTCACGCCGTTTCCGGCTGTACCCAGCTCCTTGATGTTGATGCTCTTGCCATCCTCAGACGCCTCGAACTGGATGCGCTTGTCTGCGCTCTCCACATTGCCGCCGTTAAAGGTGATCTGCTGACCCTTCAGCTTGTTGTTCATCAGGGTAGCCAGGGCTTCTGCCTCGCTCATTTCCTTGCCGGCGTTCTCGGGGTCCGCCTTAAACTTATCCTTGATTTCCTGCAAAGCCTTGGCGTCGTCCACTTCATTGAAGGAAATGCTGACGGTCTTAGAGCCGTATTTCAGGCTCAGGCTGCCATTGAGGCTGCTGAGTTTAAACGCGTCGGGGTCGGTCAGGTCAACGCTGCTGCCGTCAATGTTTTGATTATCGCCGTGATTCAGGTTACCGCTGGTACGGTACTGGGCGGCGGTAGCCAGCTGCTTGACCGCGTCCAAGGAAATATCGCTGCCACTCTTGCCGGTAGCGGTGACCAAATCCTTGTACTTGCCATTGGTCTCAATTTTCACGCTGTTGTTGAAAAAGCTGGGGGACATCAGGTTGGTGCTTCCCGTAGAATAGGAGGTGTACTTGTTGGAAATACCCACCATTTTTTGGATAATGCTCCGGTACGCCTCCTGCTTCCACTCCGTCTTGGTGATTTTCTGGTTGATCTGCTGGATCTTGGTCTGATAGCCCTTGACCAGATTTTCGATCATGCTTTCTGTGTCCAGGCCGCTGGCCAGACCGCTGATCATGTTTGCGCTGCGCATGAGGCTGCTCATGCTGTTACTGCTGCTTACTCCACCGATAGAGGCCATATAACTCGCTCCTTCCATTTTTTATCTGAAATTACCAGAGGTCGAAATTATAAATGTGCGCAAAAATACTCTGTACTTTTTTATCGGCATGTAGTATGATTAAGTTAATAGTTCCAGAGAGAAAGTTTTTCAGGGGGAGATCACGTGTCCGCTATTATTACAATCACCAATCAGAAGGGCGGCGTGGGCAAAACCACCACGGCCTGTTCCCTGATGGATGGCCTTTGCCAGAGAGGTGCCAGAGTGCTTGGGGTCGATTTGGACCCCCAGGGCAGTCTGGGTTTCTGCCTTGGGCTGGACATCGAAAACTGCGCCACCATTTATGACGTTTTAAAGGGCACTCGCCCCATCCGTGACGTCATCACCCCGTCGGACTCCTGCGGGGATGTACTGCCCTCCAATATTCTGCTGTCCGCCGCGGAACTGGAGTTCAACCGGCCCGGCCGGGAATTCCTGCTGAAAAATGCCCTGATGGAGGTGGAGGATGATTATGACTATATCATTATCGATACTCCGCCCGCCCTTAACGTGCTGACGGTAAACGCCTATGTGGCCGCTGACGGCTTGATTGTCCCCATGGCCCCGGAAATTCTCAGCCTGCTGGGCGTCTCCCAGATTCGTGAGACCATCGACACCGTCCGCCGCTGTTATAACTCCCGCCTCCGGGTACTGGGCATCCTGCTGAACAAATTCAGCCTGCGCCTGGTACTCAACCGCGATGTGCTGGACATGGCCGAGCAAATCGCCAAACAGCTGGACAGCAAGGTCTTTCAGGCCCGCATCCGCAGTGCCGTCGCGGTGGCTGAGTCCCCCGCCCATGGAGAGAGCGTGCTGACCTACGCCCCCAATACCAAGGTAGCCCGGGATTTCCGCCTGCTTTTAAATGAAATTACCCGGGAATACGGCAGATTTACTGCCCCGCCCATTCGATAAAGGTTCTCAATGCTAAACTTTGGAAAGGAGAGTGGCTGTCATGGCTTCTGGCAAGAAGGGCGCCAAAGGCAATAAGACCGCCCATGTTTTGAATCTACTCACTGCCCCTGGGGAGGCTGCCTCCACCCCCAACGAAGAGGAGGAGGTGGAAGAAACCGCACCTGAAACGGCTCCCTCCGCCGCCAGCCGCCCCCTGCTCCCCCCTATCCTAGAGGTAGCCCAGGCCAATGATGACCATTTGTCACAACAGATTCAACAGGCGCTTGAAGAGGAACTCACACCGGACCCCATTCCTGAACCGGTTCCATTGCCCGAACCCGCACCGGCTCCCGCGCCTGCGCCCTCCGGCGGCAAGATGAATCAGGACGAGATTGAAAAAATGCTCGCCGCTATGGCCCCGCCGGAACCCGAACCCGCACCGGCTCCCGCGCCTGCGCCCTCCGGCGGCAAGATGAATCAGGACGAGATTGAAAAAATGCTCGCCTCCATGGCCGCGCCAGATCCCGAACCCGCACCGGTTCCCGCGCCTGCGCCCTCCGGCGGCAAGATGAATCAGGACGAGATTGAAAAAATGCTCGCCTCCATGGCCGCGCCGGCTCCCGAACCCGCACCGGCTCCCGCGCCTGCGCCCTCCGGCGGCAAGATGAATCAGGACGAGATTGAAAAAATGCTCGCCTC
>JAAWIE010000004.1 GCA_022796195.1 Lawsonibacter sp.
GCGCCTACTATGCAAACGCCATCAGCTGGGCGGTGCAGAAGGGAATCACCAGCGGCACCGGCGGAAACAGCTTTTCTCCTGACGCCGTTTGCAGCCGTGCTCAGGCGGTAACCTTCCTGTACCGGAACGCAATGAAGTAACCCATCCGTTGGATAACAGCAGCAAGTAATGTACTGGTATATATCCAGCACTTGCTTGCCGGCATCTGCCACCCCCCATAAAGGCCGGCGCAACTGCGCCGGCCCTTTCTTCCGAAAGTTGTGTGATTTTTCCGCTTTGAATTGCGATTGAAAGATAGATCATTCCTGATAATGTAGCAGTAGACGCACTGATAACAATAGAGTGCAGTTTTTTTCCTACATTTTTTACCACCAAGTTTTAATGCTAATGTCCTAATTGACTGGGATTGTCTCGTCCTCCAATCGAAGTCCGGCAATATCTGCCACGTTTACCGGTTCCTCAAACTTCCAGGTGTTGAAGGCGTCCTGGACCAGCGATTCTCCCTCCAGAACCGGAGCGGAGTAACGGCCTGTGTCCGGCTCAGCGGCCACTGTGGTTCCGTCTTTCCTGACGGCGTACAGCGGGGTGCTGTGGAATCCGCCGGAATCGTTGCTGTACATGGTCACCGACAGGGGGGAGACCGTCACCTTCCGTACCTGTCTGCCCAACAGTTCACCGGTCCAGTCCAGCACGGCGGAGGGATAGTGCTCCATCTGGAACGATGCTGTCCAGGAGCCTTCAATGGACTGGCCCAGGCGGGTATACGGCCCATAGAACCGGGCCTTACAGCGTTGAATCAGCGCCAGGTCATCCCTGCGGATCAGGGGAAAAAGAATATCCATTCCGCCCTCCACAAGGGTCTGCTGGCAGACGAACAGCCGGTCATCCCAGCTCCCCGACTGGAACAGGTCGCAGAAAAACCCGCCCTCCTCCGGTGTGACCCCCTCCGCAAAGCCCAGACGGACATGGAAATAGCCATCGCTAGCAAAGCCCATGGAGGAGATCCACATATCCTGGGTGTCCGCGAGTGGCATGGGATTCTGGTCCGGCGCCAACACCACCAGGTTCTGCGGCAGAACTTCGTCCGTGCAAGGGGAGTTTACAACATCACTGGGTCGGAATATGACCCGGTCTTTCGCCCCTGCGGGCAGGCTCTCCAGCGTGTTCCCGGTTACCGCGGAACAAGAGGCGTTTGCGTACAGTTTTCCCTCCTGGGTGGTCATGCCCGTGATGGACACCTGAGCGTCTGGGCGGGGCTGAGCCTGTTCCCCGTAGTAGACGCTGGCAGAAAACAGAGCGGTTCTGGTCTCTGGGTCATAGGAAATCAGTTGAAAGTAGCTGGTTCCAACGCTGCTGACAGAGATTTCCGAACTCTCTTCCGTCTCTTTTTTCTCCCCCGTGATCAGCTGGCCCTTTAGGGTCAGACACTCATCCAGGCGGTCTCCCTCCATGTCCTGCACCGAGAAGTAGACCCTAGCCTCTAAATCATCGGACAGTGCACCCAACACCTGAATCTCCACCCCCTGGTCCTGGCACATCGCACCTTCCACAGGCTGAACGTAGGGGGCAAAGGCCCCAAGCTGCCTCTGAAGGGTCTCCCTCACAGCTGGGATAACTGCCGCTGCTGCCACAGTGGCCATCAGAACGGCGCACGCTAAAGCTACCGCCGCCCGCCAGCTCAACTGTCTGGTACGCTTCTGCTTCGTTTCCATGCTAATCATGGTGTAGAGCCGTCTCAACTCTTCCGGACTAGGCCCTAGTTCCTCCATCTCATGTCTGTATCGATTCTTCACGATAAGTTCCCTCCTTTAGCTTGTCCCGCAGTAAATTGCGGGCTCGAAACAGCCAGGTTTTAACGGTTCCCTCACTTTTTCCCATAATCCCAGCAATTTCCGCCACAGAAAACCCTTCATAATAATGCAGATGAATGGGAATTCGGTAACGTGCAGGCAGAGACAACACCGCCTGGGTCACGTTCTCCGACTCCGATGCCTCTGGCGCGGGCAGGTTTTCTTTCAGCGCCACTTCGCGGCTCCGCCAAGGCCGGCGGAACAGGTCGTTGGCACAGTTGGCGGCAACCCGCAAAAGCCATGCCTTGGCGTGGGCCTCACTGTCAAAGGTCGGGCGAGCTTTGATCAGCCGTAGAAATACCTCCTGCATCACATCCTCTGCATCTGCCCTGCACCCAGTTCTGGCATAGGCCAGACGGTATACCGCTGGAGCATACCGCTTTGCCAGTGTGCCAGGGTCATGCTGCTTGTTCTCCATTCTCCTCCCCCCTTTCTGATTATAATACGGAATTGAGGACCTTTTGGTTTCATTCTGAAAAATAGTTTAGAACATTTTTTTGTTCCATAAAAACCGCCGCGAACCGAACTGGTTCGCGGCGGTTTTTAGAACAAATTAGTATACGCGCAAAACACAGATGCTCTGGGCAGAAATCTGGGGCGGGATGCTGGCGGTCATAATGCCGTCAAAGACGATCCGTACCTGTTCCCCAGCCATCAGATTACCGGTGGAGTTATTGGTATTGACCAAAACCTCCTGCCCGTTCGCGTTGTCGGTCACCAGGACCTGAGTACCCCAAGCCTGAACAACGGTGGCAATCATAGTCACCATGGAAGTCACCTCCTGTTGGATTTGGAATCCGTGATATCCTATGCGCCGGACGGCAGGAGGGTGCCAACTGCGGCCCAAATATCCTCTGCGACGGCGTTCATCTCCCGGTCTCCCGGAATGAGGATCACCGTTTCTGTATCCTTTTGCAGTTCAAACGCCCGAAGGTACTGCTCCCTTGTACGGGCAAGCCGCTCCTTCGTCTCAAACAATTCCATGCAGGTCCGATTCTGTGCGATACGCTCCAAAGCCAGTTCCGGGTCCACATCCAGAAACAGCGTGGCCGTGGGCCGAAGAAGCTGTGCGCAGGGGAGGTTAAGCGCAACGACCCACTCCAGAGGAAAATCCACGCTCTGGTAGGCGTAAGAGGAGAAATAGTAGCGGTCGCACAGCACAACCGTACCGCTCTCAACCGCGCGGAGCAGCCCATGCTCCCGATGCAGAAGGTGGTCCAGCCGGTCTGCGGTAAAGAGCGGCGCAATCACCCGGCTGTCACATTCCACCTGACCGGCGAGCACCTGCCGCAGCAATTTTCCCATGGGACCTCCGGTAGGTTCGCAGGTGGTCAGACAAGGAATCCCCGCCGCCTGGACCCGCTGTGCCAGCAGACGGAGCTGGGTAGATTTTCCGCTGCCGTCAATACCCTCCAGCACAAAAAAACGGCCGTTCATTGGAAAAACCTCTCAATCGAATCCCGTGCCGCCTGGACCGACCCCTGCACAAAATCAGGCTTGCCTCCACCCCGGCCGTTCAACCCTTGATTCAAGGTTTTTGTAAAGTCCCGCAAGTCTCCTCCTAGTTGACCGACCGCGTATTTATACCCATTGAAATCATCGCCTGAAAAGCAGACACACCTTCCGCCACAGGTGCGGAGAACCGCGCTGCACAGCCGCCGCAGGGAATCGGAGGACAATCCGTCCTCAAAGAGAAGCACGTCCCCGGCCCCGGCATACTGTTGTGCCAGGGAGGCAAAGCGGCTCTCCTCCAGCGCCATCAGGCGGGATTTGAGCGCATTGTTTTCCTCCATCAGGCGTTGGACCGCAGTCCCAGTCTCAAACACCTTGGCGGACAGCAGGCGGGAAACCTGGGTATTTTGCTCCAGCGTCCGGCCGAGGTATTCCAGAGCCCGTCCGCCGCAGACCAGCTCAATGCGCACGCCCTCCCGGAACTTCTGCATGGACAGCAGCTTTACCAGTCCCACCTGTCCGGCGGATTTTACGTGGGTGCCGCAGCAGGCACAGCAGTCCGCACCGGAGAAGGTGACAATGCGCACCTGTCCGGTCAGCTCTTTTTTGCTTCGGTAGTCAATTTTGCTCAACTCCTCAGGCGAGGGGTAGGTAATTTCCACCGGCAGGCTCAGCTGCCAGATGTAGCGGTTGGTCTCCGCCTCCAGAAGGGCAAATTGCTCCTCGGTAAGGGGGCGGTCAAAGTCAATGGTAACCACCTCCGTTCCCAGGTGGAAGCCCACATTTTCACACCCCCACAAATAGTGGGCCAGACCGGAGACAATGTGCTCCCCTGAGTGCTGCTGCATCAGGTCAAACCGCCGGTCCCAGTCGATGATTCCGGTGACTGCTGTTCCCGGTTCCAGCGGGTGGTTACAGGTGTGGACCACCTGTCCTTCCCGATTATGTACCTCCAGTACCCTCACCCGCGCTCTGCCTTCAACCGCCTCCAGCCGCCCGGTGTCGTAGGGCTGACCGCCCCCCTCCGGATAGAAGGCGGTGCGGTCCAGCACAAGGTCGAAGCCCGTTTTTCCCTTCTGGCAAGCTACTACTTGGGCTTCAAACTTAACCAGAAACGAGTCCTGTTCGTATAATTTCTCCATTTCAATACACCTTTTAATTAGCAAGGGCGGACATTGTCCGCCCGTTTTTGATCTGCTTGCCTCTCGGACGCACATTGCGTACCTCTGCACAGCTCACAAATAACTCTCGTCCATTTCAGAACGTTTGGCCCGCTGCATCAGGTCAATGATGACGGCATGGACATCCCGGCCCTCGTAGAGGACCTCGTAAGCAGCCTGGGCGATGGGCATTTCCACCCCGGCCTTCTGAGCCAGGGTCCGGGCGTTGTTTGCGGCGTAGTAGCCCTCCACCACAGCGCCGATTTCTTTTACCGCCTCATCCACCGGTTTTCCCTGTCCAATGAGGATACCGCACCGGCGGTTACGGGAGTGCATCGAGCAGCAGGTTACAATCAAATCGCCCACGCCCGCAAGCCCTGTAAAGCTGTCTTTCCTGCCGCCTAGAGCCACGCCCAGCCGGGCCATTTCGGCCAGACCCCGGGTCATAAGCAGAGCTTTGGTGTTGTCCCCGTAGCCCATGCCGTCACAGCACCCAGCGCAGAGCGCGATGATATTTTTCAGTGCGGCACAAATTTCAGTGCCAATTTTATCATCGCTGGTGTATACCCGGAATCGCTGGTTCATAAACAGGTCCTGAACCTTTTCGGCAATTTCCAAATCATCCGCCGCCGCGACCACTCCGGTGGGGATGCCGCGCCCCACTTCTTCGGCATGGGAGGGTCCGGACAGCACCACTACAGGGCACTTGCCCTGAACCTCCTCCTCAATGACCTGGCTGAGCCGCAGAGAGCTATCTTTCTCAATGCCCTTGGATACCGAGACCAGAATGGTTCCTGGGTCGGCCAGCTCTCGGAGCTGTTTTGCGGTGGAACGCACGGCGAAGGAGGGGGTAGCCACCACCACCAGCCCGCAGCCCTTCACTGCGGCCATGTCGGTGGTAAAGTTCAAACCTTTGGGCAGGGGAATTCCTTTGAGCATGGGGTTTTCCCGGGTCTCGCGGAGGACCTTGGATTCCTCCTCTGCATAGGACCAAAGCGTTACATCATTGCCGTTTTCCAGCAGCAGCAGGGCCAGCGCGGTCCCCCACGCGCCGCTGCCTAGGACTGTGATTTTCATACCGTTTACCTCCCAGATTATTTTATAGGGGCGGTCTACTCCCGCCCTTACGCCTTCTTGTGCAGAGAAAATCTATTCTCCGTGCCGGTCAACAGCCGGTGGATATTCCCCCGGTGCATATACAGAATCAGCCCGCCAATAACGATAGACAGGGCCAGCAGAGCCGCATCGTGGTAGACAACCCAGGTGGCGAAGGGGAAGGAGGCACCGGCCCAGCAGGAGCCGAGGGAGACATACTTTGTCACCACCGCCAGGACCAGAAAACCGCCCCAGACCACCAGGGCAATCCGCCAGTCGATCATGATGGCGATGGTTCCGCCGGAGAGAATCCCCTTGCCCCCCTTAAAGTGGAACATACAGGGGAACATATGCCCCAGCAGGCACCACAGGCCCGCCCAGTATTTGAACAGGTTCAGGTAGTGGAAGGTTTGTTCCGCAGTTAGTGGGAAATCAGGCATAACGCGGGGATCAAAGTTCCCAGCAGCCCAGATGCCAATCCGGATCGCAATCACCGCTTTCAGCACATCGCACAATATGACCACCAGGGTCAAAAAGCCGCCAAAAGTGCGGTAAAAGTTGGTTAGTCCGGCATTGCCGCTGCCATGATTGCGGATATCGTTCCGCAGGATATACTTCGACACAATGACCGCACCATTGAAGCAGCCGCAGAAATAGGCGGCGATGGCAACCCAGACAAAATCGCTGTATATCGTAAGATAAATCATAAATACGCCCATCCCTCACCCCTCCTTCTCGCTCCGCTCCCGGACGGTGAGGCGGACCGGGGTGCCCTCCAGGCCGAAGGTGGAGCGGATCTGATTTTCAATATACCGCTGATAGGAGAAGTGGAACAGCCGGGCGTCGTTGCAGAAGCAGACGAAGTGGGGCGGTTTCACGCCCACCTGGGTCATGTAGTAGACCTTGAGCCTGCGGCCCTTGTCGGTGGGGGGCTGGACTCTTGCGGTGGCGTCGGCCAGCAGGGAATTTAACATACCGGTGGTAATGCGCATGGCCGCCTGATTGTTCACATAGTTGATAAGCTCAAACAGCCGGTCCACCCGCTGGCCGGTGAGGGCGGAGATAAACAGGATGGGGGCATAGGTCATGTAGGACAGGTCCCGCATCACGTCCTGGCGCATTTTGTCCATGGTTTTGCCGTCTTTTTCGATGGCGTCCCACTTATTGACCACAATAATGCAGGCTTTTCCGGCCTCATGGGCCAATCCGGCGACTTTGGTATCCTGTTCCGTGACCCCCTCCTGTGCGTCGATCATGATGAGGCACACGTCGCTGCGTTCGATGGCCATGGTAGCCCGGAGGACGGAAAATTTTTCAATCCGGTCATCGACTCTGGATTTTTTCCGCATTCCGGCAGTGTCGATGAAGAGAAACTTACCCTTGTCGTTCTCGAAGAAGCTGTCCACAGCGTCCCGGGTGGTCCCGGCCACGTTGGAGACGATCACCCTCTCTTCCCCCAAAATCCGGTTCACCAGAGAGGATTTGCCCACATTGGGCTTGCCAATGACCGCCACCTTAACTACGTCGTCGTCTTCTTCGGCCTCTTCCTCCGGAGGGAAGTGCTGGAAACAGGCGTCCAGCAGGTCGCCGGTGCCGTGTCCGTGGACGGCAGACACAGCGATGGGGTCGCCCAGTCCCAGGTTATAAAACTCATAGATGTCGGGATTTTCCCGGCCGGTCTGGTCGGCCTTGTTCACCGCCAGAACCACCGGCTTTCCGGAGCGCAGGAGCATATTGGCTACCTCCTGATCGGAGGCGGTCATACCGGTTTTGATGTCGCAGACAAAGACAATCACGGTAGCGGTCTGAATAGCAATCTCCGCTTGTTCCCGCATGAAGGACAAAATCTGGTCGTCAGTCCCCGGCTCAATGCCGCCGGTATCTACGATGTCAAAGACCCGGTTTCTCCACTCGCACTGGGCGTACAGCCGGTCCCGCGTTACCCCCGGGGTATCCTCCACAATGGAGAGCCGCTGTCCGCACAATTTGTTAAATAACATGGACTTGCCCACATTGGGACGGCCCACAATCGCAACTAAAGGTTTCATATGGTCACTTCCTTTTTCACTCTCATTTCCCTAAAAGGGGAAAGACTTCTACGGATTATACCGGTAAAATTCTTCATTTTCCCAGGCAGCTTTCTGGGTGTCCGGGGTAAGGGTAATGCCGCAGATCGCGTCCAGCAGCTCATAGCCATCCGGAGCAACGGGCTGGACTGGAATCCCTAATTCCCGCTCCACATCCTCTGTGGACACATCGTCCAAGAACACATTCTCCCCGGAACGAAGCATATTGGCGGGGATCAGCAGACGTTTTCCCAAATACTTTCCCCGGAGCTGGGCAATAAGGTCGCCGCCGGTGACCAGCCCCGCCACGGTAATGGTCTCGCCAAAAAAGTGGTTGACGATGGGGTAGACTGCCCCCTCTATCGTACTACATTTTTCCTTCGCCATGTCCACCAATTTTGCTAAAAATGGAGCAGCGGACACACCAGTAGCGATGGAAAAGGGAGCCGCCCCGGCCAGTTCTTCGGGTTCCATCCACTCCAGGGCACGGGAAAATTCCTGGGTGAGCAGAGTGAGCATTCCGACCCCGTTGTCCAGCTGGGTAAAGTCCTCAAAATAGTCCTCCGGCGGAAGGTCCCGGCCAGCCAGCAGGTAAAACTCATCCGAGCACCAAACCAGGCGGGTTCCCGCAGACTTCAGGTGATTTGCCGCGAAGGCTTCCACTTGGTCGATCAGGGCGGCGGCAGTCTCTTGGGTGTAGGTTTGCAGGGGGTAGAGCCCCTCCCGATATTTGGTTACCCCGACCGGAACCACCGACACACTGTTAACCGCCGGAAACAGCGCCGCTAGCTCCGTCAGAGTCTTGTCCAGGGCCGGACCATCGTTGATGCCGGGACAGGAAACAATCTGGCAGTTCATGGTAATACCAGTTTGAGCAAATCGCTCCATAATACTGATTCCCTCCCCTGCCCGGGGATTTTTCAGCATCTCGGCCCGAAGCTCCCGGTCGGTCGTGTGGACCGAGACGTTGATGGGAGAGATGCGCAGATCAATAATCCGCTGAACTTCTCGGGGAGAGAGGTTGGTGAGGGTGAGGTAGTTGCCCAGCAGGAACGACAGCCGCGCGTCGTCGTCCTTGAAATAGAGCGAAGGTCTCATTCCGGGGGGCATCTGGTCCACAAAGCAGAAGATACAGTGGTTGGCGCAGGACCTGGCCCGGTCCATCAGGTAAGTTTCAAACTCCAGCCCCAGGTCCTCCCCTTCAGCCTTGCGCACACGCAGAGTCCGGACCGCTCCGTCCGGCGCTTTCAGCGTCAGTTCCAGCCGGGGGTCGTAGCTGTAAAATTTGTAGTCCAACACATCCACAATGGGATGCCCATTGATATGAGTGAGAATTTCTCCAGTTCGCACACCGGCCCGCTGAGCCGGACTGCGGGGCTCCACCGAGCGAACAACGGTTAAACTCATGACACACGCCCCTTTCATCCGTCCGCCCAAAAGGTGGACCAAAATCGGCTTATTTTACTATAAATGGACCGGTAATGCAAGAGCGGAAGCAAAATACTTCCGCTGGCGGCGCCATACATCTCACTCCTTCTCATTTTTATTATACCACACTTGAGTCTTAATTTTCAATGGAAAACTGACAGGGGCGCAGGGGGTATGCTCCGCATAGGATGGGATAAACGGCGCGGCGTGCCGCCGTTTTCTAGGAGGTATTGCAATGCAAGCAACAGGAACTTTAAGCGTCCGGGTATACACCTCCCAGGCGCAGATACCCCTGGAGGGGGCCACGGTAGTGGTGGCTGCGCCAGGGGCGGACGATAAATGGAACCTGATTTCCATACAATGTACCGACAGCAGCGGCAAAATCCAAACTGTGTCCATAGACGCCCCCGCAGTGGGGGAAAGTACATCCCCCGGCGGACTGCCCGGAAATGGCGAACCCTGCACCCTGTGCAGCGTGTGGGCGGAACAGCCGGGATATGCCATGCTCCAGGTGGAAAACGTGCAGATATTTCCCGATGTGGAAACGGTCCAGAACATGGAGCTGATTCCGCTGCCCCAGGGACTTTGCAGTCTTCAGCAGCGGGACGAGCGGGATATCCCAGCTCAAAGCCTGTAGGAGGCGCAGTTATGCCCATTATCATTCCATATGTACCCAGCACCATTACCGTACACCTGGGACTCCCCGACCAGTGGGCGGAAAATGTAACTGTTTCCTTTCCGGACTATGTGAAAAATGTGGCCTCCAGCGAGATATACCCCACTTGGGAACCGGCGGCAATCCGGGCCAATATACTGGCGATCATCTCCTTTGCCCTGAACCGAGTGTATACCGAATTTTATCCCAGCCGGGGCTATGACTTCCAGATCACCTCTACTACCCAGTATGACCAAAAATTTATCCGTGGCCGGAACATCTTTGAAAACATCAGCCAGATGGTAGACGAGATTTTTAACGACTATATCCGCCGCCAGGGGTACGTGGAACCGCTGGCCGCCAAATTCTGCAACGGCACCACCTCCACCTGCGACGGTCTGTCTCAGTGGGGCAGTCAGGACCTGGCCCAGGAGGGTGCTAACTCTATGGAAATCCTGCGCCACTACTACGGAAATGATATTGAACTTGTGGTAGATGCGCCCATTCAAGACATCACCGCCTCCTACCCGGGAACGCCTCTGCGGCTGGGTTCTGTGGCCCAAAATGTGACCGTTGTACAGGCTATGATTAACCGGATTTCTCAAAACTACCCTGCCATTCCTAAAATATCTCCGGTAACCGGGGTGTTTGAAGAGGATACCCGAGACGCGGTCCTTTCCTTCCAGCGGATATTTAATCTGGTCCCGGACGGTGTAGTGGGCAAAGCCACTTGGTACAAGATGGTCTATCTGTACTCCGGTATTTTGCAGCTGGCGGAACTGGTAAGCCAGGGGCAGCAGTTTGTGGCGGTCGAGTTCCAGTTTGCCGGTCCGCTGGAGGAGGGGGACAGCGGACCGGAGGTAGGGATCCTCCAGTATATGCTGGCCCTTCTGGCCCAGTTCGACAATTCCTTGCCCCCCATGACCGTGGACGGCAATTTTGGCCCCGCAACCACCCAGGCGGTACGCACCTACCAGCAGCTGGTGGGCCTCACCCCCAACGGCTCTGTGGATGAGACCACTTGGAACTCTATTTACAGCAATTTTGCTTTGGCGGACTATTTCCTCCGCCGGGACACGGTGCGGGCTCAGTCTCTGCGGCAGGATGCGGTCCCCGTCCTATTTCAGGAGAGCGCAACCCCGGCGCCGGGTGTGGAGCGTTGGGATGATACCCCGCGGATGGGTCAATACCCGGGCCGTCCTCTGGAACTGGGCCAGAGGGACCAAACAAACGAACCGGAAGGAGTGAAAGTATGAGAGACAGCGCGGCGGGCCGGGAGCTGCTGGAGCGGGATATGCTGTCCAACCCGGTAAGCAGTCTGCAATATATGCTGCGGCAGTTGTCCAAAACCTACCAATGGCTGCCCGAGCTGGTGGTAGACGGCTTCTATGGCGAACGAACCCTGGAGGCAGTGATGCAGTTTCAGCGGGCGGCCGGACTGCCTGTCACCGGAACGGTGGACCAGGCCACTTGGGACGCCATACGCAGCTGCTGGCTGGAGCAGGAGAGCCGTGAGAGCTACTCCCGGGCCACCCGGATCTTTCCCTCAGAAGGGATTCAAGTCCACGAGGGAAACAGCAAAGAGTATATGATCATCCCGCAGACCATGTTCAATGTACTGTCCAAGCACTTTAACGGGATTACCCCATGCGAGGCAGACGGAAACCACGGTCCGGCCTCAGCGGCCAATGTCCGGTGGCTGCAAAAGGCCGCCGGTCTGCCGGAAACGGGCTGTATGAATAAGGCTACCTGGGACGCATTGTCCCACCTCTACGAGATTTTTGTGGTTCAGGACACCGACTGCCTGCCGGAGTTTACCGGCGGCTGGGGATGAGCGAAGGACCTTCCCCGCCGAAAACAGCGTATACCAAAACCCGCCCGTTCCAAATAGGAGCGGGCGGGTCAAATTATTCGTCTCTCAAAAGCCATGCAAAGCCGTTGGGCCACAGCTCAACACAGTGCAGTCCGTCATATTGGGCGCCGTACATCAGCTCAGTCCAGCCGCCGGTCCGGTCCACACCAGCCCGGACAAACTCCCCGCTGAAATTAAACAAACAGACCAGTTCCCGGTTTCCGGCTCTGCGTGAGATTGCCAGCACCCGGCAGTCTCCGCTATCCTCCACTCTAACCTCCGCGTCCCCATCAAAGCAGGGCTCTCCGGCCCGGAGTTCCTCCAGCCGCCGCAGACCCTGGAACAGCTTGCCCTGGCGGGTATTCGGGTCGGTGCGGTACTCGGCCAAGTCCCACTGGAAGTTTCCCCGGTGAATATACCGGCTGTCCTCCCGCCGGTCCGGGTTATCATGGTAGGAATAATCGTTGAGCTGACCAATCTCGTCCCCGCTGTAGATGACGGGAATCCCGCTCTGAGACAGCATCCAGGCATGGAGGGTGAGGTCGCAGGCTACGGCCCGCTCCAGCTTGAAGGGGTCCTGTTCAAAGTCGGCGGCCTCCGTGCCGCATAGAGAGGCGGTGGTGCCGCACAGCCGCGCGTCGCCCAAGCGGGGGTCGTCGTTGTACAGCTCGCCCCGAGCCCCGCTGCCCGGATACTGGCCGGTAAACCAGCTGTTGAGATACCGCTTATGGGCCACTTCGCTGGTTCCAAAGTGCTGGCCCAGCCAGGGGTAATCCAGCCCCCAGCCGATATCGTCGTGACACCGCAGATAGTTCAAAAACAGGAAGTCCTTGGGCAGGGCGCATACCGCCTCCATCTGCCTTCTCAGCAGCGAGACGTCTCCGGTAGCCAAGGTGTGCCATGTGGTCGCCATTGTGGTAACATTGTAAAGCATATGACACTCAGGCTTTTCTGGAGAACCGAAGTAGGGGGCCACCTTGGCCGGTTCCATCACCACCTCTCCCAGCAGAAGAACACTGGGACAGACCACTTCGCAGACTATGCGCATCATCCGGGTCAGAGTATGTACCTGGGGCAGGTTGCGGCAGTCGGTGCCCAGTTCCTTCCAAATGTAGGGGACTGCGTCCAGCCGAATGACGTCAATACCCTGGTTGGCCAGGAACAGCAAGTTTTCGGTCATATCGTTAAAGACCACCGGGTTGGCATAGTTCAGGTCCCACTGATAGGGATAAAAGCTGGTCATGACAATCTGCCCGTTTTCCAGCTGGGTAAAGCTGCCTGGGGCGGTTGTGGGGAACACCTGGGGGACCGTCTGTTCAAACTTCCAGGGGATGTCCCATGAGTCGTAGAAAAAGTACCGCGCCCTGCACTCCGGGTCACCGGAGCGGGCTTTTTTCGCCCACTCATGCTCCTCGCTGGTGTGGTTCATCACAAAGTCCAGACACAGGCTGATTCCCCGCTTCCGGCAGGCATCGGCCAGCCCTTCCAGGTCCTTCATCGTCCCAAGTTCCGGCTGGACGGTCCGAAAATCGGAGACGGCGTACCCCCCGTCGCTGCGGCCCTTGGGGGTAGCCAGCAGGGGCATCAGGTGGAGGTAATTGACCCCGCATTCCCGAAGATAGGGCAGTTTTTCCTCCACACCCTTCAACGTTCCGGCGAAGGCGTCCACGTAGAGCATCATACCCAGCAGCTCCCGGCCGCGGTACCAGTTGGGTTCGGCCTCCCGCGCCTTGTCCCGGCGGCGCAGCGCCTCTTTCCGTCCAGCCCAGCAGCGTCGGAGCATTTCTAAAAAATATTGGAACGCGCTTTTGTCATGATAAAGAGAATCGTAGAGCGATGTTAATTCACCGATATGCCGTTCCAGGCGGCGGTCAAAAGCGGTTTGCATGGGAGTCCCCCTCCTGTATTTGATTTGCCCTGAATATATCATAATGGATAGGCCGGACGCAAGAGTGAAAACCGCATTTTATGTTTTGCATAAACAAAAAGCCTTGAAACTGTGCAGTTTTAATAAAATGTTCAGAAAACATACCAAGATGTTGTCCGATATGCACACGCATAGTGTTTCCCAACATTCGGGTATATTTAGTAAAATCCAGTCCATTTACAGGCAGGCAAAAACAGTATTATTATTTTCCCATAAGTTACGTACGTTTCTGAGTGTGTCACAACCAAATCAAAGCAAAAGCAGAGGAGTGGAGTTATGAAAAAGATACCCCGTATCACGGCCTTTGTCTTGACCATAACGCTGCTGCTGTCCCTGTCCGGGTGCGGCGCGACCGATGGCAAGACCCATCTCAAATTACAGATCTGGGATGTGGCCCAGAGAGACAGTATGCAGGCCATCTGCGACGCCTATACCGCCAAAAACCCTGACGTGACCATTGAGGTACAGGTCACCAGCTGGAACGAGTACTGGACCAAGCTGGAAGCCGCCGCCGAATCCAACACCATGCCGGACATCTTCTGGATGCACACCAACCAGATTTTGTACTACTCCGACTTCGGGATGCTGGCCGATGTGACCGATCTCTATGAGGATGTGGAGCCGAACTACTACGAAAACCATTTCTCCGAAATTTCCATTGGCAACGCCCAGGGCAGCAATGGCCGGATGTACGGCGTGCCCAAGGACAAGGATAACATCTTCCTGGTTTACAACCGCGAGATGTTCGATGCCGCTGGAGTGGCCTACCCCGACGACACCTGGACCTGGGACGACCTGACTGCCGCTTCCGCTCAGATTTACGACAAAACCGGCAAATATGGTTTTATGGCTTATAACGACGACCAGATGGGCTATTGGAGCTTTGTCTACCAGGCCGGCGGCTGCATCCTGACCGAGGACAAAACCCAGGGCGGTTTCGACCAGCCCGGCACCAAGAAGGGCATGGAGTTTTATGTGGGGATGCAGAACAACGACTGGTGCCCCAAACAGGCATATTTTGCCGAAACCGCACCCGGCACCGCCTTCTTCTCCGAAGTGGGTTCCATGTACATAGAGGGCAACTGGGAACTGATGAACAAGTGCATCAACTTCCCCAACATGAAGGGCAAGTGGGATATCGCCCCCATGCCCAAGTGCCCTGACCCGGTCAGCGGCGACGGCCGGGCCACCATCTCCAACGGCCTGTGCTACGCCACTGCCGCCCACGGCAAAACCAAAGATATCGCGCTGGACGTTATCAAGTTCTTCGGCACTGAGGAAGCGCAGCTGCTGGCCAGTTCCTACGGTGCGGCTATCTCCGCCTACAACGGTACAGAGCAGCCTTACTTCGACGCCTTCGACAAAGCCGGCTACGACATCAATGTGGAAATTGTGATGGACCAGTTTGAATACGGTGTCCAGAACGTAAACAATGCCGCCAAGCCTAAGTGGAAGAGCCCGGTGCTGGATGAGATGAACAAGCTCTACAACGGCCAGCAGAACCTGGACAGTGCATTAGCGAACATTCAGACCATCATAAACACAGAAACCGCCAAGAAATTGGCGGGAGACTGAGAGGAGGGCTTTTGGTGAACAACAAACTGTCCCCCGCCGCCCGGCGGGAAGAAAATTGGGGCTGGATTATGGTCGCCCCCACCATCATCGGCCTGGTGGTGCTGAACCTGTGGCCCTTCGTTCAGACCATTTACACCAGCTTCTGTGAACACCTGGGCTTCGGCCACTACAAGTTCGTGGGTCTGGCCAACTACTCTGAGATTTTCCAAACCCCTGAATTTTGGAAAGCCACTTGGAATACCATTCTGTTTTGCATCCTCACCGTTCCTGTGGGACTGTTCTTATCCCTGCTGGTGGCCATGCTCCTCAACGCCAAAGTGAAGTTCAAGGGCGGATTCCGTACCATCTTCTTCCTGCCCATGGTCTGCGCCCCCGCCGCTGTTACTATGGTGTGGCGCTGGATTTTCAACGGCGAGTACGGTATTCTCAACCAGGTGCTGGGCGCCCATGTGGGCTGGATCACCGACCCCACATTTGTTATGGTCTCCTGCTCCGTTGTCGCTATCTGGAGCAACATCGGCTATGATGCGGTACTGCTTCTGGCGGGCCTGCAAAACATCCCCAAAACCCTTTACGAGGCTAACAGCATCGACGGCGCGGGCAAGGTGAAGCAGTTCTTCACCATCACTCTGCCCATGGTCTCCCCCACCCTGTTTGTGGTCATGATTATGCGCCTGATGTCCGCCGTGAAGGTCTACGACCTGATTTACATGATGGTAGAAGAGACCAACCCGGCCGTTACCAGCGTACAGAGCCTGATGTACCTGTTCTACCGCGAGTCCTTCATCGCCGGCAGCCGCGGCACCGGTTCTGCCATTGTCATCTGGACGGTTCTGCTCATCGGAATGATTACGGTGATCCAGTTCTACGGCCAGAAGAAGTGGGTCAATTACGACGTGTAAGGAGGAAGCTGAGATGAAAAACCGTTCTCTGGAAGCCGCTCAGAAGCGGATGACCATTATCACCTACGCCGCCCTGATCATCGGCGCGCTCATCATGATCTTCCCCTTTGTGTGGATGATTCTGACCAGTCTCAAAACCGTCCCCGAGAGCATGAAGGTGCCCCCCACCATCTTCCCGCAGGAAGTGGTAACCAGCAACTTCGGTGACGCGATGAAGAGCCTGCCCTTCCTCAAGCTGTATCTGAACACCGGCCTGATGATTTTCTTCCGTGTCATCTGCGCGGTAGCCTTCAGCTCCATGGCGGGTTACGCCTTCGCCATGCTGGAGTTCCGGGGCAAGAAGCTGCTCTTCGGCATCGTGCTGGTGCAGATGTCCCTTCCCTCTCAGATTTTCATTATTCCTCAGTATCAGATGGTAGCCAAAATGGGTCTGGCTAACAGCATCTTCGCCCTGGTCTTCCCCGGCATCGTCAGCGCCTTCGGCGTGTTCTTCCTGCGGCAGACCTACATGGGTATCCCCAAAGAGGTGGGTGAGGCCGCGTACTTAGACGGCTGCAATCAGTGGCAGACCTTCTACAAAGTCATGTTCCCCCTCACCGGCACTTCCGTGGCCGCGCTGACCATCTTCACAGCCGTGTTCGCGTACAGCGACCTGATGTGGCCCCTGGTGGTCAATTCCGACCTGAATATGATGACCCTTTCCTCCGGTCTGGCCACCCTGCGCGGCCAGTTCACTACCAACTTCCCCGTGCTGATGGCAGGCTCCCTGCTGGCAATGCTGCCCATGGTCATTCTCTATTTGATCTTCCAGCGCCAGTTCATCGAGGGAATCGCCTCCACCGGCGGTAAATAAGCGTTCTCCTTTCTCTCTTTCCCCCCTTTCGAACAGCCCCGGCAATCACTTGCCGGGGCTGTTCCCCTAAAAACTCGACAATTTTTCATCCGAACCGGGGGCGGCAATTTGTAGAAAATTTTAGCAATTAAGCCTTGCCTCCCGGCGAGAAATCTCGTACAATACTGCCCATAAAATTTCTTTCAGGGGGTATCCCTCATGATCACACTTGACAACGCAAACAAAGTCTTTACTCTGCACACCCAAAACACCACTTATCAAATGAAGGCCGACGAGTACAACGTGCTGCTCCACACCTACTATGGCCCCCGTGTCAGCGGCGGCGACCTGTCCTATCTGATTCAATACGCAGACCGGGGGTCCTCCCCCAACCCCAATGAGGCGGGCCACCGCCGGGACTACTCCCTGGACACCCTGCCCCAGGAGTATTCCACCTGCGGGGTGGGGGATTTCCGTCTGCCCTCCATCGAGTTTGAACCGGAGGACGGAAGCCGTCTGGCCGACCTGCGCTATGCAGGCCATGAGCTCCAAGCGGGTAAATACACCCTGGAGGGCCTGCCTGCCTTTTGGGGCGGTGAGGAGTGGGAAACGCTGGTCCTCCACATGGAAGACGCTTCGACCCACATGTCGGTCGACCTGTACTATGGCGTGTTGGAAAAATACGACCTGATCACCCGGGCCGTCCGGGTGACCAACCGGGGGACGGCCCCCGTTCAGCTCCGCCGCTGCGCCTCCCTGTGTCTGGACCTCCAGCGGGGAGACTTCGACTTCATCACCTTCGACGGCTGTCACGCCCAAGAGCGCAATCTGAACCGCGCTCCGCTGCGTCAGGGGGTACAGAGTGTAGAGAGTGTACGGGGCACCTCCAGCCATCACCACAACCCCTTTGTAATCCTCTGCGACCACAACGCCAACGAGGACTACGGCCTGTGCTACGGCACAGCTCTGCTCTACAGCGGCAATTTCCTGGCCGCAGTGGAACGCATCCATCTGGAACACAACCGCCTTTTGCTGGGCATCAACCCCTACCATTTCTGCTGGACCCTCGCCCCCGGCGAGTCCTTCACCGCCCCGGAAGCGGCAATGGTCTGTTCCCCCTCCGGGCTGGGCCAGATGAGCCGTCAGTTCCACCGCGCCATCCGGGAAAACCTGATCCATGATCCCCTTCAGGGCAAACGCCGCCCGGTACTGATTAACAATTGGGAGGCCACCGAGTTCACTTTCGACGCGGAAAAGCTGGTAAGTATTGCTCAATCTGCGGCCCCACTGGGACTGGAACTGTTCGTCATGGACGACGGCTGGTTTGGCGTACGAGACACCGACACCAGCAGCCTGGGCGACTGGACCGTCAACCAGAAAAAGCTCCCCGGCGGACTGGAGGCTCTGGTTCCCCGGGTAAAAAAGCTGGGTATGGACTTTGGCATCTGGGTGGAACCGGAAATGATCAGCGAGGACAGCGACCTCTACCGTGCCCACCCCGACTGGGCATTGGGGGTTCCAGGCCGTCCCCACACCCGGGGCCGGAGCCAGCTGACCCTGGATTTCTCCCGTCAAGAGGTCCGGGACCACATTTACACGGCCATCAAAAAGGTGCTGGACTGCGCCGAGATCACCTATGTCAAGTGGGACATGAACCGCAGTCTTACCGACGTATGGTCCGCCGCTTTGCCCGCCAACCGGCAGGGCGAGGTCTTCCACCGTTACATTCTGGGCGTCTATGAACTGCTGGACCGGATGCGCCGGGACTACCCTCACATCCTGATTGAGGGCTGCACCGGCGGCGGCGGACGCTTCGACGCGGGAATGCTCTACTACACCCCGCAGATCTGGTGCAGCGACAACACCGATGCCATCGACCGCATACGCATTCAGTACGGCACCTCCTTCTGCTATCCGGTCTCCACCATGGGGGCCCATGTCTCCGCCGTACCCAACGGCCTGACCGGCCGCAGTGTGCCCATCGAGACGCGGGGTGTAGTGGCGCTGTCGGGCACCTTCGGCTACGAAATGGATTTAAACGAAACAACTCAGGAGGAAAAAGAAATCATCATGCAGCAGGTAGCTTTCTTTAAGGAACATTATGATCTTATTCAGAAGGGCGATTACTACCGCCTGACCGACCCCTTCCACAATCCTGACTTTCACGCTTGGGCGCAGGTTTCCACCGACCAGCGCGAGGCCCTGGTCTCACTGGTATCCGGCACCGTACACGCCTCCGCCCCCTTCCACGTCCTGCGGCTGAAGGGCCTGGACCCCGCACTCACTTATCAGGTCAACGGCGAGGGCTCCTATCCCGGCGACGCGCTGATGGAAGCAGGATGGCCCCTGCCCCTCTTCCAGGACGATTACCAGCCCACGCTGCTGTATTTGAAAGCAATCTAACCCGGCCCCCGCCTGTTCCGGAAGGAAGAGGCGGGGGTTTTTGCAAAATGTTCCTTACATCTTTACCCAATTGCAGATTTGTGGTATACTAAGATAAATTACTATACAAACCGGGAGGAATGTATTATGGACCTGAACGAACAGATGGTGAGCAGCCAGACCCTTTTTGAGGGCAAAATCATCAAAGTAACCCTGGACCAGGCCCGTCTGCCCGACGGAAGTTTGGCCGCCCGCGAGGTAGTCTACCACCCCGGCGGAGTGGCGGTACTGGCGCTGGACGAGGACAAAACGGTCTATCTGGTCCAGCAGTACCGCTATCCCATCCAGCAGCTTTTGCTGGAACTGCCCGCCGGAAAGCTGGACCATGGGGCGGAAGAGGACCGGCTTCTTGGGGCAAAGCGGGAACTGAGCGAGGAGACCGGCTTAGAGGCGTCGGATTGGACCTATTTGGGCTACTCGCTGGCCTCTCCGGGCTTCTGTAACGAGGCTTTGCATATGTACTTGGCTCAGGGACTGACCCGAAATAAACAGCACTTGGATGCGGACGAGTTTTTGGATGTGGTAACCATGCCTTTTGACGAACTGGTAAAGCAGGTGATGGACGGCACAATTACCGATGGAAAAACAGTGTCCACCACCCTAAAGGTAAAGGTCCTGTTGGGCCTGTAAGGAAAAGGAGGCCGGTCCTATGGGAAAGACCATCTTGATTGTAGAAGACGAACAGAGCATCGTCGATATTCTGTCCTTCAATCTAACGAAAGAGGGCTATAACACCCTGGAAGCCCTAGACGGGCCCACAGGGCTTCAGCTGGCGTTGGAGCAGAACCCGGACTTGGTTCTGCTGGATTTGATGCTGCCAAAAATGAGCGGCTTTGACGTATGCAAAAAAATCCGGGAGGCGGGCAGTGCCGTGCCCATTGTTATGCTCACCGCCCGGGAGGAAGAAGACGACAAGGTGCTGGGTTTGGAGCTGGGCGCAGACGACTACATCACCAAGCCCTTTAAAAACCGGGAGCTGATGGCCCGGGTGAAGGCCAACATCCGCCGGGTGGCGATGGCTCCCGGCGCACCCGTGCCCGTGTCGGACACCGGAACGCCCCTGGATGAGCGGATGCGGGTGGACGAGGAACGCGCCACCATTTACAAAGACGGCATCCCCCTGGATTTGACCCAGCGTGAATATGACTTGATTCGTTTTCTGGCCGCTCAGCCTGGGAAGATATATTCCCGCGAGGCCCTAATGGAACATGTCTGGAATTACGAGGGCTATGTAGGCGACGTTCGGGCGGTGGATGTGGCGATCCGCCGTCTGCGGGAGAAAATTGAGGACGACCCCGCCAACCCCGCTTTTATTAAAACCAAACGGGGTATGGGGTACTTCTTCGGAGAGTGACCGCTTGTTCTGTTTTGTCCTCTCTTTGCCGCCCCCTTCTTCCCCCCTCATCGATGTCAGCTTGGATTACCTTGTGGGCCGCTCCGACGTGAGAGAACGGCAGTAATAAACCTTCCCCCTCTCAGGGGGAAAGTGGCACGGGCAAAGCCCGTGACGGATGAGGGTCCCCCTATAGGTACAGGAACCAATCCGTTCATCGGCTCCGGAAGGATTTCGTCAAGCGAAAGGAGGCTCGCTTTCCCATGCTCCGCAGTCTGCATATGAAGCTGGTCATGATCATGGTCCTGCTGATTCTGTCCCTCATGATGGTGGTGGGGGCCTTTCTGATCAACTCCGTGACCGCCTTTTACCTCAACGACTTCTACAGTCAGATGAGTGATGTGTTCAACGACCCTCTGCTGGCCCACGACCTGACCACCCCCTCGGAGGGGGAAGAGGACGGGGCGGTTCAGCTCTCGCTTGTGTTGGACGCCTACGCCGGTGAGCTGGGGGTGGACAACCGTAACCGCAAGCTGTACATTCTGGACGGCGGCGGGGTGTGCCGGGTCTCTCCCGACGGAGAGAACGTCCGGTTGGAGTACACGGAAAATCTGGTGTTCGCCTTGAACACCGGCCTGGAGACCGGCGAATCTGGAGACGAAAGCAACCTGGCTCTGGACTACATGGATGTAGCCATCCCCATCAACCGGGGCGGCGAGGACTATATCATCTATATTCTGGACAACAAGGCCACCTCCAACGACCTGACCGACCAGATGCTTGTCTTGATTATCGAGTCGCTGGTGTTCGGACTGGTGACCTCCATTTTGTTGTCTTTTTTACTGTCCAAAACCATGGTCACCCCCATCCAGAGCTTGACAGAGGGGGCCATGCGGGTAGCGAAGGGAGATTTTTCCCGAAAAATCGAGGTGGCCTCTCAAGACGAGATCGGAGTGCTTACCGACACTTTTAACGATATGGCGGGACAGCTCCAGGACACCCTGCGCCAAGTGGAGAACGAACGCAACAAGCTGGACACCCTCTTCCTCCACATGACCGATGGCGTAGTAGCCTTCTCCCGAAGCGGAAGGGTCATCCACTCCAACCCCGCCGCCGCCCGGATGCTTCGCCGCTCCCTGGGGCCGGACGCCTCCTATGACGCGCTCTTCGGCGAGGTGGCCGCTCTGGAACAGGTGCTGAATGTCCCCGACCATCTGGAGTGGGACTTGCAGGTCCGGGACAGCTACCTTCAGCTGCTGATGGCCCCCTTCGACCGGGGCCGTTCCGGCGGCGGCGTGCTGGTGGTGCTCCACGATGTCACTGAACAGCGGAAAAACGAGGAGATGCGCCGGGAGTTTGTCGCCAACGTCTCTCATGAACTCCGCACCCCCCTGACCAACATTCGCTCTTATGCCGAAACGCTCACCGACAACGCGGGAGAAATGCCGCCGGCCATGGAGAAGAAGTTTTTGGGCGTGATTCTCAATGAGAGCGACCGTATGACCCACATCGTTCAGGACCTGCTCACCCTGTCCCGGTTCGACTCGGAACGGGACGAATTGAAACTCGCCCGTTTCCCCTTCGGAGAGGCGGTGAAGGACATTTACAACGCCGTCTATATGGATGCCCAGAAACACAGCCATACCCTCACGCTGGACATCGAACCCGATATGCCCGACATTCTGGCCGACCGGGAACGGGTGATCCAAGTGATGATGAATATTGTATCCAACTCCATCAAGTACACCCCCGACGGGGGCCACATCGATATTTACGCCGGAAAACGCCGGGAACAGGTTTGGATGATTGTGGACGACGACGGCATCGGAATCCCGGAAGAGGACCGCCCCCGGATTTTCGAACGCTTCTACCGCGTGGACAAGGCCCGTTCCCGGCAGTCCGGCGGCACTGGGCTGGGCCTATCCATCGCCAAAGAGATTGTAGACCGGCACCGCGGCCGGCTTACCCTGCTCAGCAAAGAGGGCCCCGGCCTTGCCATCCGGCTGGAACTGAATATTGAGGGACCAGGATATGAAAAAGAGTGAAACCATCCGGGTCGTGGAGCTGATTAAGGATGTACTGATCCTTCTGCTCACCTGTTCGGCCCTCTATCTGGCGGCCCAGACGCCGCTGGCTGCCCCACTGGGCGAATTATTCCGAGAGGAAGGAAACCCGGCGCTTCCCGGCCGGGGACACAGCGCAGAACGGAGCTCCGGCGCTTTGCCTTTGGCTATGGTGGTCAATCTGCCCGGCGAAAGCGGTCTGCCCGGCGGCAAAAATATGCCGGAACCGGCGGAGAGCGTGCGCTGCGGCCTTCTGTACGACCAAACTGCCTGCCAAGAATTATTCCAGCGGGTGGCGGGACCGCTGTCGGAAGCTCTGTCCAGCGCCGGAACACCGGAACCAGTGAGCCGCCGCCAGTGGGAACGGGCATTAACCACCGCATTGGGCGTGTACATGGACTTTCAGGGGGAAGTGCCCCTGCCGGTACTGGCGGGTTGGCTGTCCGGTGGGGATACCAGACTGACCGCCACCGTCCGCCGTCTGGTTCTTACGGTGGGTGAAGACGGTGTGGAGCTGTATTACCGGGACGAGCGCGATGGACAGTGCTACCGCTGCCGGGACCAGGTTGCCGACCCCTATTTGCTGGCCGAAGCCCTGTCCGGACTGACGGACAACGGGGCCTTTTATGCGTTTGAATCCGACCTCTATCGAAAGCTGGACCCAGACACCCTGCTGATGCCCAGTGCTCCCGTCCCCCGGACCTACTCCGTCTCCAACCCGGTCACTGGGGGAAAAGCGGCTCTGGAAGCGTTGGTCCAGGACCTGGGGTTCTCCCTCAACTCCACCAGCTTCTATTCCACCGATGAACAGGTGGCCCGCAGCGGAGACAACAGCGTGCGCCTATCCGCGCAGGGTGTGGCGCAGTATGAGGGCAACGAGGGAGGCGGAATGTTTCCCGTTCTGCGTCAGGGAGAGGCTGGAGCGATGTTCGATGCAGTGGAAACCTGCCGCCAGTTGGCGCTGTCCGCCCTGGGCCCCCGGTGCGGCGAGGCAAGGCTCTACCTGATCTCGGTAATCGAGGTCGAGGGCGGCTGGGAAATTGACTTCGGATACAGCCTGAACGGCGTTCCCGTTCTACTGGAGCGGGGCTATGCGGCCCGCTTCCTGGTGAAGGGAGAACGTATCGTCCAATTTTCCCTGTGTCTGCGCAGTTATACCGATGCCGGAACCACAGCGCTGGTACTTCCTCCAAAACAGGGGGCGGCGGCTTTGGCTGCCCGGGGGCTGGAGGGCTCGGAACTGCTGCTCACCTATTCCGACAGCGGCGGCGACACGGTATCTGCCGGTTGGTCGGCCAGAGACAACACTGCCGGGGAGGGATGAGGCGTGCCTTGGTCAAAGCTGAAAAATATCATCTTGATGATCCTGCTGGTTACGAACCTTTGCCTGCTGGTTCTGGTGGGGGGGCAGGAGCTTCAAAACAGCCGGCTGAAAAGCCGGGCCAGAGAGGACACCATCCAGCTGATTCGGGGCCGGGGCGTCCAGGTGGAAGAGAACCTCATCCCCCAATCCATGACTCTGCGGCCCCAAACGGTACAGCGGGACTTGGATTGGGAAGAGCGTACCGCCGCCGCCCTCCTGGGCACTCCGGTGGTTGCCGAATCCCGGGGCGGTGAAGTCTACCGCTATTTCAATCCCAAGGGCTATGTCCAATTTCACAGCGACGGCGCATTTTCCGCACAGCTGAACCCTTCCGATTTTCCCTTGGGGGAAGACCGCCGGCAGGGCTGCTTGGAGCTGATGGAGAACATGGGACTGAAGGGGGTAATTCTGGACGAGACAGAGGATGCTCTGCTCTTCCGGCAGACCTGGGAGGGCAAACCGCTGTTTTCCCAACAAGTCACGATGGTTTGCCGGGAAGGCGGACTGGCCTCGATTACCGCAGGTCGTCAGCTGGTAGGGCGGCCCCAAGAGGATCCCACGCGGCACACAATCTCCATCGCCACCGCCCTCATCGAATTTGTGAACGGCGTGAGCGCCCTGGGCGACGTGTGCAACCGGATTGATGGCATTGAAGAGGGTTTTGTCACCGCCGCCTCTCTGTCCGGACCTACGGTCCTCACTCCGGTATGGAGGGTGACCACCGATACCGGGGCCTACCAGCTGGACACCGTGACCGGCGGGGTGACCCGGGTGTTCTAATAACTCTCCCCACCTAACAAAAATGGACGCATCTGCGATGTGTTTCTATCAATGAGAGAAAGAGCGAATGTTTATGTCAGAATTACAATTTACCATTCCCACCCTCTTTGGTCTGGAAGGTGTCTGCGCCGACGAGGTCCGCCGCCTGAACCTGCCCAAGGTAACAGCGGAAAACGGGCGGGTGCTGTGTACCGGCTCTGAACAGGATCTGCCCCGGCTCAACCTGAATGTCCGCACCGGGGAACGGGTACTGTTGGCGCTGGGAAACTTCCTTGCCCGAGACTTTGACGCCCTTTTTGAGGGGGTACGCGCCCTGCCTTGGGAACGGTTCATCCCCCGGGATGGGCAGTTCCCAGTAAAAGGCCACTGCCTGAACTCCGCCCTGCACTCAGTCCCCGCCTGCCAATCCATTGTGAAAAAGGCAATTGCCGCCCGGCTGGGCGGCAAATACGGTCTGAGCACCCTTCCGGAGACGGGGGCGCTGTATCAGGTGCAATTTTCTATCATGGGCGACGAGGCGGTGTTGATGCTGGACACCTCCGGCCCCGGCCTCCACAAGCGGGGCTACCGGGCACAGGGTGTAGCCGCGCCCCTGCGGGAGACCTTGGCCGCCGGGATGGTTCTGTTGTCCCGATACAAGGGCCGGGACCCCCTGTGCGACCCCTTTTGTGGTTCAGGGACCATTCCCATTGAGGCCGCGCTGATCGCCCGGAACCGTGCCCCAGGACTAAACCGGTCCTTTTCTGCCCAAAAATGGAGCTGGCTGGAGAAGGAACTCTGGCTGCGCGCCGCCGATGAGGCGATGGACCGGGAATTTGACGGCAGTTATGAAATCTGGGGCGGCGACATCGACCCGGAGGCGGTAGCTCTGGCAAAGCACAACGCCGCTTTGGCCGAAGTGGATGATCTTGTCCGCTTTGAGACCTCCGACGCAACCCAGTTCCATTGGGGCGGACTATACGGCCGGGTGGTGACCAATCCGCCCTACGGCGAGCGTGTGATGGAGCGGAAAGAGGCCGAAGAACTGTACCGAGCCTTCGGCCGGGCCTGGAATAAATTTCCGGAGAGCTGGAAATTATACCTGCTGTCCTCCCACACCGAATTTGAGCGCACCTTTGGTAAGCGTGCCGACAAAAAACGCAAACTTTACAACGGAATGTTGAAATGTGATTTGTTCATGTACCTGTAAAATTTTTACAACCACTGACGCCAACCGAATATGGACCCGCCAAGGGGTTTTGTTCTCCACTTTAGCACTCCGCACATCTGTTTGTGAACGAAATGTAAATCCTTACCGCTTGACCCCCGATTTTTTGAAATTGGGGGTTGATTTTTTTGCCGGAAGCGGTTATTATCTTATCTGTACTTAGCACTCGACAGAATTAAGTGCTAACACGACATTAGTTGATCCGAAACATTAAGTTATATAAGGAGGAACCTGTTATGAAACTCAAACCCCTGGCCGACCGCGTCATTGTGAAACTGGTGGAGGCCGAAGAGACCACCAAGGGCGGCATCATCCTCACCGGTGCAGCCAAGGAGAAGCCCGAGGTCGCCGAAGTAATCGCAGTCGGTCCCGGCGGCATGGTGGACGGAAAAGAGGTCGTTATGACCGTGAACGTGGGCGACAAAGTTATCACCAGCAAGTATTCCGGCACCCAGGTGAAGCTGGACGGCGAGGAAGTTACCATCGTCCGTCAGAACGACATCCTGGCCGTTGTGGAGTAAATCAAATCTTAATTATTGGAGGTAATGCTTTATGGCTAAAATTATTTGCTATGGCGAAGAGGCCCGGAAGGCTCTGGAGAAAGGCGTCAACCAGCTGGCTGACACCGTGAAAATCACGCTGGGCCCCAAGGGCCGGAATGTGGTTCTGGACAAGAAGTTCGGCGCACCTCTCATCACCAACGACGGCGTGACCATCGCCAAGGAGATTGAGTTGGAGGACCCCTTTGAGAACATGGGCGCTCAGCTGGTAAAAGAGGTCTCGACCAAGACCAACGACGTGGCCGGCGACGGCACCACCACCGCCACTCTGCTGGCTCAGGCGATTGTTAGCGAGGGGCTGAAAAATCTGGCTGCTGGGGCCAACCCCATGGTGATGAAGAAGGGGATTGCCAAGGCCGCTGCCGCCGCCATCGACGCCATGAAGGCCAACAGCCAGAAGGTCAACGGTTCTGACGACATCGCCCGGGTGGGCACCGTCTCTTCCGGCGACGAGACCATCGGCAAACTGATTGCCGAGGCCATGGAGAAGGTGGGCCACGACGGTGTGATTACCATTGAGGAGTCTAAGACCGCCGAGACTTCCTCTGAGGTTGTTGAGGGTATGCAGTTCGACCGGGGCTACATCACCCCCTATATGGTCACCGACACCGAGAAGATGGTAGCCGAGATGGATGACGCCCTGATTCTCATCACCGACAAGAAGATTTCTAACATTCAGGAGCTGCTGCCCATTTTGGAGCAGGTGGTCCAGTCCGGTAAGAAGCTGCTGATTATCGCCGAGGATGTGGAGGGCGACGCCCTGTCCACCCTGATTGTCAACCGGCTCCGCGGCACCCTGAACGTGGTATGCGTAAAGGCCCCCGGCTTCGGCGACCGCCGCAAGGAGATGCTTCAGGACATCGCCATCCTCACCGGCGGCGAGGTGATTTCTGCCGACGTGGGTCTGGAACTGAAAGAGGCTCAGATGGATATGCTGGGCTCCGCCCGTCAGGTGAAGGTTACCAAGGAGAATACCACCATCGTGAACGGCGCCGGTTCCTCCGAGGAGATCAAGGCCCGCATCGGCCAGATCAAGAGCCAAATCGAGGTGACCACCTCCGACTACGACAAAGAGAAGCTCCAGGAGCGGCTGGCCAAGCTGGCCGGCGGCGTGGCTGTCATCAAGGTCGGCGCGGCCACTGAGGTAGAGATGAAGGAGAAGAAACTGCGCATTGAGGACGCCCTCAACGCCACCCGCGCCGCTGTGGAAGAAGGCATTGTGGCCGGCGGCGGCACCGCTTATCTCAACGCCATCCCCGCCGTGGAAAAACTGCTGTCCGAGGTGGAAGGCGACGAGAAGACCGGCGTGCAGATTGTCGCCCGCGCCCTCACCGCTCCCGTAAAGCAGATCGCCGCCAACGCTGGTATCGACGGTGCTGTGGTCCTGTCCAAGATTCAGGAGTCCGGCAAGGTGGGCTACGGCTTCGATGCCTATAAGGAGACCTACTGCGACATGATCCCCGCTGGAATCGTCGACCCCACCAAGGTATCCCGCTCCGCGCTGGAGAATGCCGCTTCCATTGCCTCCGTTCTGCTGACGACCGAATCTCTGGTGGCCGACAAGCCCCAGCCCCCTGCGGCTCCCGCCGCTCCCGCCCCCGATATGGGTATGTATTAAGTACCAAAGCCCGGAACTTACGTTCCGGGCTTTTTATTGGTCAAAAACGGTATCCAGGCAAAGGCACCTTGATCGCTCCTCAAAAATCCCCCATTGAAGATTTTGTAAATCTGGGCTATACTATAGCTAAATTCCGAATTCAAGAGCAGCACATCAAACCATATATTGCCGCACGGCCGCATATGACGGGAAATCAATGCTTGAAAGGTAGGGACAGCGATGGCAAGCCACAGGTTAGGGAAGTACTGGACCGCAGCGGCACTGAACCGGCGGGGCTGGAGCAAGGCACTGATCAAAGAGCTTCTGCCAGAGCCTCGGGTAATCCCGATGGACGGGCATTCCGCCCGTGTCTGGAAAAAGGAGACGGTCCGTGCAGCGGAGGGCACAGCCCGCTTTGCAGAACAGATGCTCCAAAATGCCGGCGGCCCCCGCCGCACCGGGCTGGCACTGAATCAGGTTTGGCAGACTGCGGTTCACGAAGACACCCTGTCCTGGCGGCTGGCTGGGCACTATCACAATGCTATTTTGCACCGGATGTCCTCCGCGCACAAAACTGTGGGTCTGCGTTCTGCTCAGGTCTCAGCATGGCTGAAAGAGTTTCTCGCTTTGGAGAAGAACTGTGAGCCTGCCCGCCTGCCCGATGTTTTAAAAAATTTCATCCGCACTGGGACATGGCTCAGCGAATGTTCCAGCCACTCTCTGGCCACCGAAGTCTATGACCGGTACCCAGAAGTTCTCCACACCGCCGCCCAACGGGTACTGGAGGAATTTACCGCCGCCCAACCCGAGGCCGACACAGAAGGAATGCTGCAGCAGATGGACTTTCCCTTCTGCCAGCTGTTCAAAGAGGGGCTGGCGACCGTGTGGTCGGTATGGTATGTCCCCCAGGCCATTCGTTCCAGCCTGTCCCTGTTGATCGCCCTCAATCCCAAGGACGAGTACCCGGAGGCTCGGGCCATGCACCGCCGCTTTGTTCTGCACCTGGGCGGCACCAATACTGGCAAAACTTATGCCGGATTTCAGCGTCTGAAACAGGCGAGGTCAGGGGTCTATTTGGCTCCTCTGCGCCTGCTGGCCCTGGAAGCCCAGGAGACGCTGTTGGATTCGGGGGTCGCGTGCGGCCTGTCCACCGGCGAAGAAGAGGATCTTCGGGAGGAGGATACCCATATCGCGGCTACAGCGGAGAAACTGGACCTAAAACGCCGCTGGGATGTGGCGGTGATTGACGAGTGCCAGATGATTGCGGACAGCCAGCGGGGTTATGCCTGGACCCGGGCCATTCTAGGGGTTCTGGCTCCGGAAGTCCATCTGTGCGCCGCACCCGAGGCCAAGGAACTGCTTTTACGGCTGATTGACAGCTGCGGCGACAGCGCAGCTGTCGAGCTCCACCAACGGACTACGCCGCTGATCTGCATGAGCCGTACCATAGATTACCAGCGGGTCCAGCCCGGAGACGCTCTGATTACCTTTTCCAAGGTGGGAGTGCTCAGCGTGGCGGAAGACCTGCGTCAGAGCGGCAAGGAACCGGCGATCATCTATGGCGCCCTGCCATACTCCACCCGGCGCAAACAGATGGACGGGTTCTTGGCCGGTAAGATGGAATATATCGTCTCCACCGACGCCATCGGAATGGGCCTGAACCTACCCATCCGGCGCATTATTTTCATGGAGACGGAGAAATTTGATGGCGTGGAACGCCGGAGTCTGAAACCGGAGGAAATCAAACAGATTGCGGGGCGGGCCGGCCGTTTCGGCATGTATAACCGGGGCTATGTAGGGGCAACACAGAATTTATCCGTGATTCGAGCAGGGCTGGATACAGTAACGCCGCCCCTGCAATATGCTGTGGCTGGTTTTTCAGACCTGGTGCTACAGGTAGATTTTGACCTGCTGGAGGTACTGACCCAGTGGAACCAGATGCCTACGGTAGAGCCCTATCGCAAACTGGATATTACCCGGTATATCACCATCATCTCAAAAATGCGGGAGATGGGTTTTGTCCTCACCCGAGAACAGGAACTGAGAGCGGCAAACATCCCCTTTGATGAGCGGGACGAGGCGCTGCGTGATCTATTTTTCCTGCTCCTGCACCGCTGGCAGGAGGAAGAACCCATCGAACAGCCCGGTCTGCCGGAGGAGGAACCCACCCTGCCGGAACTGGAACTGTATTACCGCAAGCTGGATCTCTATTTTTCCTTTGCAAAAACCTTCCACTGCCCGGTGGACGAGGACAAGCTGTATGACAGCCGGGAACGGGTGGCCGACGAGATCAACGAAATTCTTCTGCACCGGCTGCGAAACAACATTCGGTTTTGCGACCGCTGCGGCAAGGCCCTGCCTCTGCACCATAGAGGGCGGCTGTGCGACGCCTGTTTCCGGCGCCGCCGGGATAACCGCAAGGCATGAATGGGCGGAAAACCTTCCAAAAATCCGGTTCTGCCCTTGACACAACCGCGTCGGAATGTTAATATACTGTATTATCAGCGCAAAGAACGGAAAAGTAGCGTCTCACCCGGCAAACAGAGAGGGCCCCTCACCGGCTGAAAGGGGGCTTGGGCTGGAGGGACGTGAAGTGCGTCCGGGAGCGCGGCGGGTAATGCCGCCCGGTTTGGCCCCGATAACGGCCAATTGAGTGAAAATGAGAGTGGAACCGCGAGAGATCGCCTCTTATATCCGCAGGGATATAAGGGGCTTTTCGTTTATGCGCAGGCGAATATCATCCGCCCGCACATTTTCGCAGTGTTGTTTTCAAACGGACTATGTCCGCCGCTATAGAAAGGTGATTCAATTGCTATGTTCAAAGCCTTAATTGAAACGCTGGAGGCATACCAACGCCGGGACCCCGCAGCCCGATCCAAGTTGGAAATTTTCCTGCTGTATCAAGGGGTCCATGCCACCCTGCACCACCGGCTGGCCCACTGGCTGTACTGCCACAAATGCAGGTTTCTGGCCCGCTGGGTCTCCCAGTGCTCCCGGTTCTGGACCGGAATCGAAATCCATCCCGGAGCCAAGATCGGCCGCCGGTTCGTCATTGACCACGGGATGGGCATCGTGATCGGTGAGACCGCCGAGGTGGGCGACGATGTGCTGATCTACCACGGCGTCACCCTGGGGGGCACCGGCAAAGACCAGGGAAAACGCCATCCCACCATTGGCAACAATGTTTTGATTTCCTGCGGGGCTAAGGTGCTGGGCCCCTTTAAGGTGGGGGATAACGCCCGCATTGCCGCCAACGCCGTGGTCCTGTCCGAGGTCCCGGAGAACGCCACCGCCGTGGGTATTCCCGCGCAGATTGTCCGCATCGCCGGCCGTTCCACCCACTATGCCGACGATGTGGACCAGACCAGCGTCAACAACCCCACGTTGGAAAAGCTGACTGCAATTTCCGCCCGCCTGGAGATGGTGGAAAAGCTGCTGGATGAAAAATATTTGGAGGAAACACACCCATGAAACTGCAAGAAATAGTCCGCGTCCTCTACGGCGTGGACCAACCCCAGGGCTGTATGGGTGAAGAAATCGCTGCCATGAAGGAGCGATTCGGCGCGATCCCGGCGGTGGTGGAGGAATTTTGGCGCACCTTCGGACACACCAAGGAACTGAACTACGGTCAGGACGACTGGGTTTTTCCAGCACATTACACAAAATGGAAGTGGCTGGAGGAATATGACGCCCTGCTGGAGGTCATGGATGGTCTGGGTGAGCCGATTTAACCCCCATCCCCCGCAAGGAAAAGCCTCCTTTTGAAAGAAGGTGCCCCCAAAGGGGGCGGAGGATTGTATTTGGAGAAAACTTACAACATGGAGGATACGAAAATGCTGCTTTACAATTCCGCAACCCACAAGAAGGAAGAATTCACCACCCACACCCCCGGCCGCGTGGAGATGTACACCTGCGGACCCACTGTGTATCACTTCGCCCACATCGGCAATCTGCGGTCCTACATCATGGAGGATGTGTTGGAGAAGTTTCTGCGCTACGACGGCTATGACGTCAACCGGGTCATGAACATCACCGACGTAGGCCATCTGTCCAGCGACGCCGACACTGGCGAGGATAAAATGCTCAAGGGCGCCAAACGGGAGCATAAGACCGTGATGGAAATTGCCCAGTATTACACCGACGCATTCTTTGACGACTGCCGTAAGCTGAACATCAAGACCCCCGATGTGGTCCAGCCTGCCACCGGACTCATCGACGAATTTATTACCCTGGTTTCCGGCCTGCTGGACAAGGGCTATGCCTATGTGGCCGGAGGCAATGTGTACTTCGACACCTCCAAATTGAAACAGTATTATATCTTCAACGCCCACGACGAAGAGGATTTGGCGGTGGGCGTTCGGGAAGGCGTGGAGGAGGACGCAAACAAGCGGAACAAAAATGACTTTGTTCTCTGGTTCACCAAATCCAAATTTGAAGACCAGGCCCTCAAGTGGGATTCCCCCTGGGGGGTCGGCTACCCCGGCTGGCACATCGAATGTTCCGGCATCTCCTTGAAATACAACGGAGAATATTTGGACCTTCACTGCGGCGGGGTGGACAATGCCTTCCCCCACCACACCAATGAAATCGCCCAGTCAGAGAGCTATATCGGCCACCCCTGGTGCAAACATTGGTTCCATGTCCACCACTTGAACACAAACAGCGGCAAAATGTCGAAATCCAAAGGCGAGTTTTTAACCGTCTCACTGCTGGAGGAGAAGGGCTACGACCCCATTGTCTACCGTTTCTTCTGCCTCCAGAGCCACTACCGCAAGGGGCTGGTCTTTTCCTGGGAAAATCTGGACAACGCCGCCGCCGCCTTCCAAAAGCTCATCGCTAAGATTGCCGCCCTGGAGCCCGCCGATGGCCCCGTGGACGAGGCAGTCTCCGCTGAATATCGGGAAAAATTCTGCACCCAAGTGGGCAACGACCTAAACACCGCATTGGGGATCACCGCTTTGTATGACGTACTGAAAGCCAAAACCAACGGCGCCACCCGGCTGGCTGTGCTGGACAGCTTTGACCAAGTGCTCTCCCTTTCTCTGCTGGACAAAGCCGCCACGGTGCGGGAAGAGCAAAAGAAACAGAAAGCCAGCTCTCAAGGCGGATATACCATCACCGGCGAGGGTGACCCCGCCGTAGACGCGCTGGTCCTCCAGCGTTACGAGGCCAAGAAAGCGAAAAACTTTGCCGAGGCCGACCGCATCCGAGACGAGTTGAAACAGCAGGGGATTGAAATCACCGACGTGCCTGGCGGAGCCAGCTGGAAGCGCGTATAAAAAGGCGTTCCAAAGGAGAACACCTTTACAGACAGCAAAACACAGGCCGGAAGGGGAGCACTCCCTTCCGGCCTGTGTCTATTACCCTTTTAAAAAGAACCATGCAGCGGCGGCGGCCAGCAGCAGAAAAAAGATCCAGCCGCCCGCACTGCTCTTCTTTTGTGGTGGAGGACTGCGGGGAACGTAAAATTTCAGGTCGTTCTGCTTTTCGGGTTTTTCCTCCCGGCGCAGGCTGGACTGCCGCTCCAGCTCCTGTATCAGGCGAAGCTCGGCATCCAGCGCGGTGCCGCAGTAAGTACAAAAAATACGCGCGTCCTCATTGGTGTGGAGACACTTGGGGCAGCGTTTTGACATGTCTGTTCTCCTTCACATTAGCCTTCAGGAATCGTTCCCGAATCTGCCCAAAACTCCCCGCTGTCAGGAAAGGAAAATCCACAGCGCCACTGCGGCCACAGCCACCACACCCAGAATGATCCAGGGCAGCGCGCCCATTCCCTGTTTCTGCTCCACTTTCGGGGGGACATAATCGTCGTCATCGTCTTTTTTGCGCGGGGCCTCCTTCGGCGCGGCAGGGACCTTGGTCTGCTTTTCAAAGTCCTGGATCAGACGGATATTCGCGTCCAGCGGAGCGCCGCAGGCGCCGCAAAAAATGCGAGAATCATCGTTGGCAAAGTTGCATTCAGGACAACGTTTTGACATAACCATACTCCTTTTGAAGCGGCTGAATCGCCGTTCGGTTGTTTAGAATCTCTTGCCCAATTATAGCAGAAAATTTATTCAACCGCAAGATGATACTCTGAATTATTCCATCTCTGTTACAAAATTCAGGGCATTTTTCCAAAGAATTCCCTCCGCCTGTTCCTGTGAAAGTCCCCGGTCCAGAAAATATTGGTACAGGCCGGCTGTTTTGGCCGGACTATTGAGAGTATCCGGCACATCTGCCCCATCCGCGTCGGAGCCAAGGGCCAGACAGTGTTCCGCGCCCAGTTCTAAAAAGTGCTCCACATGCCGGTACAGGTCCTCCAATCCGGCGGGACGCTCTCCCGTACGCAGAAAGTCGTGGGAGTAATTCAGTCCGATGAGACATTTCCGGTCAACCATCTCCCGGACCTGTTCGTCGGTGAGGTTGCGCCGGTGTCCGCATACGCTCCGGGCATTGGAGTGGCTGGCGGCGAAGGGCTTTTGGGCGATGTCCAGCACATCAAAGAAGCTCCTGTCATTCAGGTGGGATACATCCACCACGATCTTGTGCCGCTCCAGTTCCCGAATCGCCTCCCTGCCGAAGGAGGACAGGCCATGGTCCGTCACATTTCCCGAGGCAATCTCGTTTTCCCCGTTCCAGGTAAGGGTCATCATCCGCACTCCATCCCGGGCCAGCGTTTCAATCCGGGCCAGCTGCCCGGCCAGAGCGGAACCGTTTTCCACCGTGAGTATGGCCGCCGCCCTGCCCTGTTCCCAGGCAGCTTCTATTTCGGCCGCAGTCCGGCAGGGACGGACCCGGTCCGCCAACGTCTCCATCTGCCGGTGGAAACTGCGCTGGTGCATATCATAGTAGCTGGCCGCTTCCTCCTGAGACAGTCCGTCCGGGACAAAAATAGCACAGCACTGGCACCAGTGGACGTCTTGCGGGATGGCGGACAGGGAGAAGTGCCGCCCGGGAAGGTCCAACGTGTCCGTCCCCCGAACCCGGCTGCTCAGCGAGGCCAGCGCCGCCTCCCGCCGTGCTGGGTCTTGGATAGCAGTCAGCAGATGAAAGTCCTCGTCGGTCAGGGCGATGAGGGTGTCGCAATGCAGGTCAATCAGGGCATAGGGATTCATAAAAAACACTCCTTTACACAATTGATCTTGAATGGTTACGGTTTCTTCATGGTCAGCGAGATGCGTTTCTTTTTTTCGTCTACCTCTACCACCCAAACTGTGATCACATCTCCAACGGAAAGCAGTTCTGAGGGATGTTTCACCCGGCGGGGAAGCTTGGAGATATGAACAAGTCCATCTTGATGAACGCCAATGTCCACAAACACGCCGAAGTCAATAACATTGCGCACAGTGCCCTGAAGTTCCATCCCAGACTTCAAGTCTTTGGCCTCCATTACGTCGGTGCGTAGGATGGGAGGCGGAAGCTCGTCCCGAGGGTCGCGGCCCGGCTTGGACAGCTCCTTGACGATATCGGCCAGGGTGGGTGCGCCTGCGCCGCAGGTCTCAGACAGAGTTTCATAGCCGATGGCCTCCGCCTGGGCCTTCAATCCGGCTATGTTCCCCTCTTTTACGTCTTCCAGCGTACAGCCGCAGGCGGTAAGGAGCTTCTCCGCCGCACCGTAGCTCTCCGGATGAACCCCTGTGTTGTCCAATACGGATTTGCTCTCCGGCACCCGAATAAACCCGGCGCACTGTTCAAACGCTTTGGGGCCCAGCTTGGGCACTTTGAGCAGCTGCTTTCGGGTGGTAAATATCCCGTTTTCCTCCCGATATTTCACCAAATTCTTTGCGGTAGCGGCGGTGAGACCGGACACCCGCTGAAGCAGGGAGGGAGAAGCGGTGTTGGCATCCACCCCCACGGCATTCACGCAGTCCTCCACCACACCGTCCAGGGTCTCGCCCAGACGGGCCTGGGGCATATCGTGCTGGTATTGGCCCACCCCGATCGCCTTGGGATCGATCTTCACCAGCTCCGCCAGAGGGTCCTGGAGGCGGCGGGCGATGGACACCGCGCTTCTTAGGTTCACATCGAACTGGGGGAACTCCTCCGCAGCCAGCTTGGAGGCGGAGTAGACCGAAGCTCCCGCCTCGCTGACAATCATGTAGGACACCCCGCCCCCTACCGTTTTAATCAGTTCCACGGTCATCTGTTCGGTCTCCCGGCTGGCGGTGCCGTTTCCAATGGCAATATGCTCTACGCCATACGTTTGAATCAGCTCCGCCAGCTTGGCAATACACTCCTGTTTTTGCCGCTCGCCGTAGGTGGGGTAGACCACTGCGGTATCCAGCACCTTGCCGGTGCCATCCACCACCGCCACCTTGCAGCCCATCCGGTAGCCCGGGTCCAGCCCCATGGTCACCCGGCCCTTGACGGGCGGCTGCATAAGCAGGGGCTTGAGGTTGAGGGCAAACATATGGATAGCCCCCTCGTTGGCTTGGTCGGTAAGCGTATTGCGGATTTCCCGTTCCATTGAGGGCTGAATCAAGCGGTCATAGGCATCGTCCGCCGCCGCCCGGACAAAGTCCATCGCCGCGCGGTTGGGCACCGCCATCCGGCGTACCGCGATGTGGGCGGTTTCCGAGTCCAGCTCTACAGACACCTTTAAGATATTCTCCCGTTCCCCCCGGTTGACGGCCAGAACCTGATAGCCCTGAACCCGGCCCACCGGCTGCTTGAAGTCGTAATACAGCCGGTAGACCGTATCCTCCGGCTCCTTGTCCGCCGCCTTGGACACCAGCATGGCCCGCCGGAGGTAGAGGGCACGCAGTTCCTTACGGATGTCCGCATCGTCGGAGATCTGTTCCGCGATAATGTCATTGGCCCCCTGGAGCGCATCCTCAACGGTTTCCACACCCTTTTCCGGGTCGATGTATTCCACCGCAGCAGCGGCCATATCCACAGCGGGGCCGAAGGCAAACGCCAGCTGTGCCAGCGGCTCCAAACCCTTTTCCCGGGCGATGGTGGCTCGGGTGCGCCGCTTCTGCTTGTAGGGGCGGTACAAGTCCTCCACCTCGGCTAGGGTAGCGGCGGTATCAATTGCGGCAGACAGCTCCTGTGTGAGCTTGCCTTGGTTCTCAATGGAGGTTTTAACCTCCCCTTTCCGGGCGTCCAGATTACGCAGGTATTGCAGACGGTCCGCCAACTGACGCAGCAGCTGGTCATCCATAGAACCGTGAAGCTCTTTCCGGTAGCGGGCAATAAAGGGAATGGTAGCGCCCTCGTCAATCAGGGCAACCACATTGTTTATGTGCTCTTCTGTACGGCCCAGCTCCTGCGCCAGCGTCTGTATGATTGTGTCCATAGTGTTCTCCCTATTCATAATAGAATCTTGGGACAGTGTAACGCAAATGGAAGAAAAAGTCCAGAGAAATGTGGGCTGCACTTCCATATCGGAAAATTTGTAAAATACCTATAGGATTTTTTCTGAATTTGTGATATGATGATAGGTACCACTAGTATGAAGTAGATCTTATCTCAACAGGGAGGCGGGGACCGTGGGACGAAAGGGTTGGTTTTCAGCGTTGACGCTGGCCGTTATGCTGTTGTTGAGCGGCTGTTTGTTCCGCTCCCCAGACGACCTGTACCGCCCGCCTGAGAAGTCTCCCGGCTATGAACAGCTCAATGCCGCCATCCGGGCGGTGCGCACCGGACTGGAGGCGGAATTTGGAACCCGAGTGGAAGATGTTACCATCATGTCGGGTGACAACACCGCCAGCATCCAGCTTCAGGACCTGGACGGCGACGCGGTGCGGGAGAGCGCGGTCACAGTACTCCGGGTACCTGGAATTGAAAAACCCATAAAAATTTTTATTTTTAATGAAATCAATGGGGAGTACGTAGTTACTGGCGTGGTAGAGGGGGAAGGAACCGCCATTTATGCCATGGCCTACGCCCAGATCAACGGCGAGGGGCGCAAGGAACTGGCCGTAAACTGGCAGATCAGCACCGGCGCCTATCAGCTGGGGGTATACACCCTGGACGATATCAACCTGCCCGGTGAAGAACTGGATGAGGCGGAGCGTCTGTCCGCTATCCAAGGTATGACCCGGGCCGACCTGATGGGCACAGAACGTTTGCTGACCCGGTGCAGTGTGGCCGGAGATGGTTCCAGCGGCTGCCGCCTGCTGGACATGGACCGGGACACCCGCCTTGAGGTGCTGGTAACCCGTATGGACGCCAGCGGCCTGGGCAATCAGGTGGAGATCTACGGCTGGCAGGACGGGGTAATGGCCTCTTTGTCCATCGCCGAATTGTCCACCGGAATTGCCGCAATAAACCGGATCCGCACCAACTATCTGGCCGGGGAATACGATCAGCCGGCCCTCTACGTCACCAGCACTCTGGCCGACGGGCGGCGTGCCATCGATGTGGTGGCCTATGTGAACGGCGTGCTGACCAATGTGGCTCTGGACAGCTCCGGCATCAGCCGGGAGGTCATCCAGGGCTACACGGAGATCAATCCCACCGACATCAACCGGGACTTGGTGGCAGAACTGCCCTCTCCCTATCAGCTGCCCAGCTATGGAGAGAGCACCTCCAGCAACTTCTGGCTGATCGACTGGGGGCAGTACGACCAGCGGGGCAATCGCAACCATGTACTTACCACTTACCACAACATGAGCGACGGTTGGTATCTGGAAATTCCCGAGAGCTGGCGGGACCAAATTACCATCTCCCGTAACGATCAGGTTACCGGCCGCCGCGAGGTGGTCTTCTCCCACTGGCAGGGTGAGAACCGGGAACCGGCCCCGTTTTTAAGTATCTACCGTATGGCAAGCAGCCGCACCTCGGAATTGGAGGAAGACGGCTGGACCGTTCTCCGGGAGGAGGAGAATATTACCTATGCCGCCCGGTTCCATGTCAGCGTTTGGGACTGCGGGCTGGACAGCATAGACCTTCTGGAACGGTTCAACACCATCCAAAGAAGCTGGTACAACGAATAATATGCCCCTGTGCTTCCGGGGCGGCAGAAGATTTTTGTAAATAAAGTGAGGGAAGAACATGCGCAAGGTACTGGTCCTGGAGGACGAGGAAAACATCCGCAGTTTTGTTGTCATCAATTTAAAGCGCGCGGGCTATCAGACCGTGGAGGCAGGCACCGGAGAGGATGCCCTGGAGGCAGTGCGGGAAAACCCGGACATCAAAGTTGCCCTGCTGGACATCATGCTGCCTGGGATCGACGGCTTTGAAGTCTGCCGCCGCCTGCGGGCTATGGACAACAAAATCGGAATTATCATGCTCACCGCCCGGACCCAGGAGATGGATAAAGTGACCGGCCTGATGACCGGCGCGGACGACTATGTGACCAAGCCCTTCTCCCCCGCTGAACTGACCGCTCGGGTGGACGCCCTCTTCCGCCGCACCGGCGGGGACGAGGCCCCCATTTCCCCCGACGAACTCAGCGACCCGCCCTTCCTTCTGAACACCCGCAACCGAACGCTGGAAAAAAACGGCCAGAGGGTCAAGCTCACCCAAGTGGAGTATTCCATCGTTAAGCTGTTTATGGAAAACCCCGGCAAGGCTCTGTCCCGAGAGGAGATTCTGGATACCGTTTGGGGCAAGGACTACTTCGGTGAATTGAAAATCGTGGACGTGAATATCCGCCGCCTGCGTATCAAAATTGAGGACAACGCCCAGAAGCCCACATTCGTCAATACCGTTTGGGGCTACGGATACAAGTGGGGCAGTTAGCCCCTCTCCGCGCAGGAAGCTCCTTTCGGTTGGGAGCGGCCGGACAGACGCCAAGAAGGAGGTGGACCCATGGCAAAAACCACACGCATACAAGATCAGGTAAAAATTCGGGGCATCCGCCGCCGGTGGCTGGTGAACAGCGTTGCGATTGTGCTGTTGATTCTGGGGCTGGCAGTGGGCGCTTTTGCCGCCATGCTGGGCAGTTACTACTACAGCGGAACGGCGGACGACCTGACCCGCAAGGCTACCTCCTCCGCCAACGGTTTTCGGATGTACACCCGGTCAGACTATCGGGCCGCGGCTCAGCAGACGGTGAGCAGCTACGAGGATAAGGGCCGGTTGGAGCTGCAATTTTTGGATACCACAGGGGCAGTGCTGTTTTCCGGCAACGATCTGACCGCAGGCAGCACTCCCGGCACCCCGGACATTCAGCAGGCCCTGAACGAGCGGATCGCCCGACCCTGGAGAGGACGGGACCCCTCTACCGGCGAACGAATTATGGCCGCCTCCAGCCCAGTCATCTACCAAGGAGAGGTCGTAGGCGTCATCCGCTATGTTACCTCTCTCTCAAGCATCGACCGGCAGTTTACCTTCTCCATGGTGGTCATCGCGGCCATTGGGCTGGGAATCTTCGCTATGGTCTACTTTTCCAACCTATATTTTGTCCGATCCATTGTGGAACCGCTGGCCAAAATTACTGAAATCGCTCAAGTCATTGCCGACGGCAGCTACGGCGTTCAGATCGAGAAGAAATACGACGACGAAATTGGTGAACTGACCGACGCTATTAACGACATGTCCCTAAAAATCCGGCAGTCAGAAAAGACGCAGAGCGAATTTATCTCCTCTGTCTCCCACGAACTGCGCACCCCGCTCACCGCCATCACCGGCTGGGCGGAGACCATCCAAAACGGCGAGGCCCGTTCTGCCGACGATATCCGCAAAGGGATGAACATCATCGTATCCGAGGCCCGAAGGCTGACTAACATGGTGGAAGAGCTGCTGGAGTTTTCCCGCATTGAAGATGGACGGTTCACCTTGTCGGTGGAACCGCTGGACCTGAAAGCGGAACTGGAGGACGCAGTTTACACCTATACCGAGTTCTTCCGGAAGGAGGGCATCGCCCTCACCTACTTTGACGGCCCAGAAGAACTGATCCCCATTTCCGGCGACCCGGAACGGCTGCGGCAGGTGTTCTGCAATCTGCTGGACAATGCAGGCAAGCACGGCGGCGCAGGCAAACGCATCGACGTCTCAATCCGCCAGGAGGGAGACGAGGCGGTCATCCGGATCCGAGACTACGGACACGGCGTTCCGGAGGGAGAACTTCCTTATCTGAAGAACAAATTCTACAAGGGCAGTTCCAAGGCCCGCGGTTCCGGGATCGGCCTGGCGGTGTGCGAGGAAATCGTCACCCGCCACGAGGGCCGCCTGGACGTGAGCAACGCTGAGGGAGGCGGCTTTCTGGTCACCATCCGTCTGCCGGTTGAAATTTGAGTCTTACTCTGTTACAATAGACTAAGTCCTGCATGAATCATGTCGAAACACTCAAACAACAGGCCCGCAGAACCAGAGAATTAACCACATACCAAAGGAGTACCAAATGCCAAAGCAAGAGCAGAAATTTAAAACCATGTGCGGCGGACAAGCCCTGATTGAGGGCATTATGATGCGCGGCCCCAAAAAACAGGCGGTGGTGGTGCGCAAGCCGGATGGCGAGCTGGAAATTGAAGAAAAAGAGCTGAACTTAGTCAAGGACAAACATCCCATGCTGGGCTGGCCCCTCATACGGGGGGTGGTCAACTTCACCGACTCGATGTACAACGGGGTTACGGCGCTGATGTTTTCCGCCCAGTTTGCACCCGAGGAAGGCGAGGAGGAAGAACCCTCCAAATTTGAGGCATGGCTTGACCGCCGCCTAGGGAGCGAGAAGGCCGCTGCGTTTTTTACTACACTGGCGGTTATCCTGGGGATGGCTATGTCCATTGGGCTGTTTTTCCTCCTGCCCACTCTGCTGGGAACGGCGGTAACCGTTCTGACCCCATCCATGCTAGCCCGCAACCTGGCCGAAAGCCTCTTAAAAATCCTGATTTTTGTCACTTATCTGGCCATCTGCTCCCGAATGGGAGAGATGCGGCGGGTTTTTTCCTACCACGGCGCAGAACACAAGACCATCTTTTGCTACGAGGCCGGACTGCCTCTGACGGTGGAAAACGTGCGCAGACAGCCCCGGCACCACCCCCGGTGCGGGACCAGCTTTCTGTTCATGGTCATTGCCATTTCGATTGTCGTATCCACTGTAATCTTTGCTGTCTGGCCGGTTTATAACGCCTTTTTGCGCTTTTTAGCGCATCTGGCCATGCTTCCTCTCATTGTAGGGGTCAGCTATGAAATAAACCGCTGGGCCGGCCGTCACGACGGCCTGTTTACCCGCTTGTTCATCGCACCGGGACTGTGGCTGCAAAACTTTACCACCTTTGAACCGGACGACTCCATGATTGAGGTTGGAATTAAAGCCCTGGAACTGGTACTGCCGGAGAAAAAGGGCGAGGACGCATGGTGACGCTTGCTCTGCGGGGCGTCCAGGCATTACAAATGGTGAATGTTCCTTTAAAAATAACAGGAAGGTGATTCCATGGCAACCACCTACAACAACCTATTTTTGGATACCCGGTCCCGACTGAAAAAAGCTGGGGTGGAGTCCGCCCAGCTGGAGGCCCGGGAAATTATTTGCTTTGCCGCAGACAAGAGCCGGGAGCAGTTTTACCGGGATATGGCGCTCTACGTCTCCGCTGAGATGGAGCGCCGGGTGGAGGAACTGGTCCAGCGCCGTCTGTCGGGGGAACCGGTGGCCTACATCATTGGCGAATGGGAGTTCTACGGCCTGTCGCTGGATATTTCCCGCGATGTACTCATCCCCCGGCTGGACACGGAGCTGCTGGCAGAACGGGGCATCCTCAAAGCACGGGAGTCCGGGGACGGCGCCCGTGTGCTGGATCTGTGCGCCGGAAGCGGGTGCGTCGGTCTGGCGATTGCCGCCAACGCACCCGAGTGCCGGGTGGTGCTGGGCGAGCTGTCTGAAGGCGCCTTGCGGGTGTGCAAGCAGAATGTCCGCCGCAACGAGCTGAACGCCCGGGTTACCTGCCTTGCAGTCAACGCTTTAGAGGCCCCCAGCTCTACCCTGTGGGATTTTGACGCGATTGTGTGCAACCCGCCCTACATCCCCAGCCGGGATATCGACGGCTTGGATATTTCCGTGAAAGACTACGAACCGCACATGGCTCTGGATGGCGGCAGCGATGGATTGGATTACTACCATGCGGTGGCCGCTAAGTGGAAATCCGCCCTCCGGCTTGGTGGTACCCTAATCTTCGAGGTAGGGTTAGGACAGGCCGCCGCCGTGGAGAAAATCTTGGACCAAAACGGCTACGAGGACATCAAGGTTCTCCCCGATACCCAGAACATCTTGCGGGTAGTGGAGGGGACGGTTAATAACTGAGTCCTGCAAAAGTCCGTTTTATCGGACAGGTCAAAGCGTAATATATGGGACAGTAAGAGGCCGGGGCGACAGCCTTCCGGCAGGAAAGGATGTTTGACATGGCACAGAAGAAACCCATGATCGAGCCGGCCAGTCCGGCCGCAGATAAAAAAAAGGCGCTGGAAACCTGTCTGGCTCAGCTGGACAAGACCTATGGAAAGGGCACCGTCATGCGTCTAGGGGAGAACACCGGCGTCGTGGTGGACTCCATTCCCACCGGCTCCCTGTCTCTAGATATCGCGCTTGGCATCGGCGGCATACCCAAAGGCCGCATTATTGAGATCTATGGCCCGGAGTCCTCCGGTAAAACTACCCTGGCGCTCCATATCGTGGCCGAGGCCCAGAAACGGGGGGGCGAAGTGGCCTTCATCGACGCAGAACACGCCCTGGATCCCAGTTACGCGCGGGCTCTGGGGGTAAATATTGACTCCATGCTTATCTCCCAGCCGGACACCGGCGAGCAGGGATTGGAAATCTGCGAGGCTCTGGTTCGTTCCGGCGCGCTTGATGTGGTCGTGGTGGACTCGGTGGCCGCCCTCACCCCCCGGGCAGAGATCGAGGGCGACATGGGCGACAGCCATGTGGGTCTGCTGGCCCGGCTGATGAGCCAGGCGCTGCGCAAGCTGGCCGGTTCTATTGCAAAGACCAACTGCATTGTCATCTTTATCAACCAGCTCCGGGAAAAGGTGGGTGTGATGTATGGCAATCCTGAGGTCACCACGGGCGGACGCGCGCTGAAATTCTATGCCTCTGTTCGGATTGACATCCGCAAGGTGGACACCATCAAATCGGGCACAGAGATCATCGGCAGCCGTACCCGTGCCAAAGTTGTCAAAAATAAGGTTGCGCCCCCCTTCCGAGAGGCCGAATTTGAGATTCTCTATGGCGAGGGCATCTCCAAATGGGGCGAGATGGTGGACTTGGCTGTCAAGCTGGACGTCATCCAGAAATCCGGCTCCTGGTTCTCCATGGGTGAAACCCGTATCGGCCAGGGCCGGGACTCCGCCAAACAGTTTTTAAAGGACAACCCCGAGGCCGCCGCTGAGATAGAGGCCCAAATCCGGGCCAATGCCTTCAAGCTGATGAGCAAGCAGTCCCAAATTGCCGCCAAGGCCGCAGGCCGTGCGGTGGACGTGTCTGCTGACGATTTTGACGACGGCGGCGAGATTCCGGAGGATGCAAAGGCCCCGGTGGACGAGGCATAAATGGTAATTGAAGAATTGAAGCCCTCCAAACATGTGGAGGGCCGGTGGCTGGCGGTGCTGGAGGACGGTTCGATCCTGCGCATCGGCGAGAGCGAGGTAGTAAACTTTGCTCTTTACAGCGGAAAAGAGCTGTCGGAAGACGAGGCAGACCTTCTCCAGGCGTCCGCCCGCCGCAGCGGTTTGAAGACGAAAGCCATTGAACTGCTGATGCGAAAACCCCAGTCCCGAAAGGAACTGGGGCGGAAGCTGGCGGAGTGGGAGGCAGCTCCGGAAGAGGCGGAGGCCATTTGCGACCGGATGGAGGAACTGGGCTACCTGAATGAGCCAGAATACGCAAGCCGCATTGTCCGCCACTATGCTCAGAAGGGGTTCGGGGCACGGAAAATTCGGGACGAACTCTACCGCCGGGGAATTCCTCGGGAACTTTGGGATGAGGCTATGGCCCAAATTGAGGATAATTCCCCCGCTATTGACGCCTTTCTTGAGAAAAAATTGAAGGGCAGCCACGACCCAAAGGATATCAAAAAAGCGTCCGACGCTCTGGCCCGCCGGGGTTTTTCCTGGTCTGAAATCAGCGACGCCCTCCGGCGTTACGGCATGGAGATCTGGGATTAGCTGCCCAGCACCTCTGTCATAAAACGATGGCCGATCCGCAATGTTTGGGCAAACACTGCAACGTCCTGCCGGTGAAAGACATCCGCTTCCGCACACTGATACTGGTACAGAAGCTCTTCCCCGATCTTCTCTTTCACCTTTTCCTCTAGTTCTATGTACAGCTGGAATGCCTGCTCATATTCGGGGTCGTTTTGTATGTTTGGTGTATGTTCTGCGATGTAATTGTAAAGTTCAGACAATAATCGTTTCATAGTGCACCCCCTTATTTTGTACCTTATAGTAGAATTATAACTCTACTATAAGGTACATGTCAAGAGGTATTATGGAAAATAAACATGTTTTTGGAACTCGTGTCCTGGAACAGAGAAAGAAAATTAGGTTGAGCCAGGAAGAACTTGGTGCTAAAATTGGTCTTACACACAAAGCGATCAGCACCATTGAGAGCGGAAGACGAAGCACCAGCCTTGATAAGCTGGTAGAATTGGCATACACTTTTCGTGTTTCAACCGACTACCTCCTCGGCATCACCGACGACCCCTCCTGGCGGGGAACGACGGAGGACTAACCAAGCCTTCCCCCTTTGGGGGAAGGTGCCCCAGTGCGCACACTGGGGCGGATGAGGGATACCGCAGCACCAGAAAACCCAGATCCCTCATCCGTCACGGCTCCGCCGTGCCACCTTCCCCAAAGGGGAAGGCTTTGTCCTGCGGGGGGACGAGGGAAGGAGACAACAGCCATGGACCAATGGCGAAACCGGATTCCTGACAACATTGCCTGTAAATATGAGTTTTACAACTTCAACAGCGCACTAGAAATTCTAACCCAGAGCTATCCGGAAGAGTTTGGCGAAATCGTTCGGACTTTGGAGAGCTTTGAGATAAAATTGGACGATATTCTGGAAAAAGGCGGCAATGAATCCAATATCCCAAAGAAACTGAACGAACTGCTCCGGCCGCTGGGCTGGAAAGAAATTGAAATCGCAGGAGACCTGGTCGTCCGGCTTCTGGAGGGGAAAAAACGGAAGGAAGTTTACCGAGAGTTTGCCCTGAAGGAATTTATCAGCGGCCATAAAATCGACTACGTCAAAGGCGATGTGGCAATTGATATGGAGTGGAACAGCAAAGACCAGACCTTCGACCGGGATTTATACGCCTTCCGCACATTTTATGAGTGCGGCGTGATTACCTGCGGTGTGATTATTACCCGCAGCGAATCCATGAACCGGATATTTTCCGCCTTGGGAAACCATGTAAAAAAGAAATATGGAGCAAGCACCACTTGGATGGGCAAGCTCCTGCCCCGTATTCACGCCCGCCGGCATGGCGGCTGCCCGCTGCTGGTCGTGGGGCTGACGCCAGATACGGTGTCTGACTGGAAAGGTGAGATATCATGACAATAAAGGACACCGCCTACCACAAAACACATGATTTAATTCAGTTTTGTGCCGGAAAACAGTTCAAAACGATTCTGGCGGATCCCCCGTGGCAATTTCAGAACCGCACCGGAAAAATGGCCCCTGAACACAAACGGCTGAATCGCTACCCCACAATGAAACTGGACGAAATCAAACAGCTGCCTGTAAGCGAGGTAGCCCAGGAGCACAGCCACCTATATCTGTGGGTACCCAACGCCCTGCTTCCAGAGGGCCTGGAAGTCATGAAATCTTGGGGATTTCAGTACAAAACCAATCTTATTTGGGAAAAAGTCCGAAAGGATGGCGGCCCGGATGGACGCGGTGTGGGCTTCTATTTCCGAAATGTGACGGAAATACTGCTCTTTGGCGTGAGAGGAGGCAACATCCGAACGCTGGCCCCTGCGCGAACGCAGGTGAATCTTGTGCGCGCACAAAAACGAGAACATTCCCGCAAGCCGGATGAAATGATTGACTTGATTGAGGCATGCAGTCCGGGGCCCTACCTGGAGCTGTTCGCCCGGGGGGCGCGGGAAGGGTGGACCCTCTGGGGCAATCAAGCCAACGAGGAGTATGAGCCCGATTGGCCCACCTATACCGCCGGGGAAGGGCAGTCCATTGCACTGTAAACAAAAAACTTTTTGAAAATGGAGCGATAGCATGGCATATAAAGTTGCGTTTATCTCCCTTGGCTGTGCCAAGAATTTGGTAAACACCGAACAAATGATGGCGCTTTGCCAAAAGGCCGGGCATATTGTCACCGGCGAGGCTTCGGGGGCCGATGTGGCGGTATTGAACACCTGCGGGTTTATCGAATCGGCTCAGAGCGAGGCCATCGACAACATCATTGAGCTGGGAGAGCTGAAAAAGGCCGGAACACTGAAAAAACTGCTGGTAGCCGGCTGTCTCAGTCAGCGTTACCCCGAAGAAATCCCGAAAGAACTGCCCGAGGTGGACGGCCTTCTGGGTACCGGGAGCTACACGGAAGTCGTTTCCGCCGTAGAACAGCTGATGGCGGGAGAAAATCCGGAATATTTCGGCGACATCCACCGTACCTATGAAGACGGTGAGCGGCTGGTGACCACTCCGCCCTACACCGCCTACTTGAAAATCGCCGAAGGGTGCAGCAATGGCTGTGCCTTCTGTATTATCCCCAAACTGCGGGGCAAATACCGCAGCCGCTCTCTGGCTGCTTTGCTGGACGAAGCCAAACAGCTGGCCGCTTCCGGGGTTAAGGAATTGATTGTCATTGCTCAGGACATCACCCGGTACGGCCTTGACCTGGAGGAACCAACCTCTCTGGCCCAGCTGGTGCGGGAACTGTGCAAACTGGACTTCCACTGGATTCGTCTGCACTACCTCTACCCGGAAGCGATTACCGATGAACTGATTGGGGTGATCGCCTCCGAACCGAAAGTACTCCACTATTTGGATATCCCCATCCAGCACTGCAACGATGGCATTTTGGCTCGAATGCGCCGGCGGAACACAAAATCAGAACTGATCTCCCTGTTTCAGAAACTGAGAGACGCCATGTCCGATGTGGTACTGCGGACTTCGCTGATCTGCGGACTCCCCGGCGAGGGGGAGGCGGAGTTCGAAGAGCTGTGCCAGTTCCTGCGGGAACAGAAGCTCCAGCGGGTGGGCGTGTTCCAGTTCTCCCCGGAAGCGGGCACTCTAGCCGCCGCCATGGAGGACCAGGTGGACCCCGACACCGCCGCCCGCCGGGTGGAGCTTTTGGTGGACCTCCAGTCCCGTATTATGGATGCGTACCATGAAGAACGGTTGGGGTCCGTGATGGAGGTGCTGTGCGAGGGCTTTGACCGCAACGAAGGCTGCTATGTGGGACGCACCTATGCTGACTCGGTGGACATCGACGGGCGTGTGCTGTTTACCGCCGCCGGGCTGGTCCCCGCAGGAGAGTTTGTTCAGGTGCGCATTACCGGCGTCTCCGACGGGGACTTGACCGGCGAGATTGAGGAGTGAATGACCATGAATACCGCTAACAAGCTTACCATCCTGCGGGTGGTGATGATTCCCGCTTTTCTGCTGGTGCTGTACCTAAACGTGCCCCATGCCAACTATTGGGCCCTGGTCATCTTTGCCGCCGCCAGCATTACCGATACTCTGGACGGCTACATCGCCCGGCACTATAACCAGATCACCGATTTCGGCAAATTTATGGATCCCTTGGCAGACAAATGTCTGGTCACCGCCGCTATGCTGTGGTTTGTGGAGGCCGGCCAGATGCCGGCTTGGGCTCTTCTGATCGTAATCGTCCGGGAGTTCGCCGTATCCGGCCTGCGGATGGTGGCCGCTGACAGCGGACGGGTCATTGCCGCCGGCTGGTCGGGCAAAGTGAAAACTGCCGCCTCTATGGTGTGCATTATCCTCATGCTTCTGCCCCTGCCGGCCATTGTCAGCCAGATTTGCACCGCAGTGATTGTCCTGACCACAATTTACTCCGGTGTGGAATACTTTATGAAAAACGCGGACATTCTGGCCGAGGTAAAGTAAGGAGAAGGTTCATGATAACTGCAAACCAACAGGCGCAGCTGAAGGAGTTCGCCACTCGTGTGGCGATGATTACGTTGTCCTCCTTCATTATCGCGCTGAACTTTAAAAGTTTTGTGTCTGCGGGCGACCTATTCCCCGGCGGTTTTACAGGTATCACCCGCCTGGTTCAGCGTTGCTCCTTGGCCTATGCCGGGGTAGAGCTGCCCTTCGCCCCGATCAATTTGGCCTTAAACGCCATTCCCGCCGCAGTCAGCTATAAGCTGGTCGGCAAGCGGTTTACCCTGTACTCCTGCCTGTCCATCGTGCTTACCAGTATTTTCACAGATCTGATGCCCGCGCTGGACATCACCGAGGATACCCTTCTCATCTGCATTTTTGGCGGGATTATTAACGGCTTTGCGCTCAGCCTGTGTCTGGGCGTGCGGGTCACTAGCGGCGGCACCGATTTTATCGCCATCGCCCTATCTGAACGGAAAAATGTGGACGCCTGGAATTATATTTTCTGCGGCAATGTGGTTCTGCTGGCAATCGCCGGGTATCTGTTCGGCTGGGACAAGGCGCTGTATTCTATGCTGTTCCAATATGCCACCACACAGGTCATCAAAACGCTGGACCCGGATGGGCGGCGGGCGACTCTGTTTATCGTAACCGGGCGGGAGAGCGCCGGCGGCGTCTGCGCCCAGATTCAGGAAACCAACCACACCGCCACCTTGATTGAAGGGGTTGGCCTGTACAACGGCGACCCCTGCGTTATGATCTACTCCGTGGTGGCCGACAGCGAAGTGCGGTCCCTGGCCCGAAAAATCCGCCACTCTGACCCCAAGGCTTTTGTCAATGTACTGCGCACCGAGCGCGTGGTGGGTAAGTTCTACCGCCGGCCAAGAGACTAGCTTTTGCCGCTGAATATGTTTCTAACCGCACTTTAATAAAAACAGCAGGGAAATCATCCCTGCTGTTTTTCAGCTTATCAAAGGAAAAGAACGCTTTCCCATTAACGCTGCTTTTTTGCCTCTAAGTAGTCATTCAACTCCGTGTTCAGAACATCTGTGATAAACATATGTCCAGGGGCATGTGTGATAACAATCGGAGGCTTGGCATTCTCCACAGCGGCCTGGGGGGTAACGCCGCAAGGCCAAAATACAGTAATCTCGCCGGGATAAATGTCCACCGCCTCACCATAGTCGGGCTTCATCGCATCGGCCACCCCCACCTCTGCCGGGTCGCCCATGTGGACAGGCGCACCATGCACATTGGGCATTTTCACGGTAATATCGTACGCCTTTTTGGCGTTTTCCGGGGACATGGGACGCATAGAGCATACCATAGGTCCCTCAAAAGGTCCCGCTTTCACCGTTTGGATGTTGGTTTTGTACATCGGCACATTGCGGCCCTGGGCGATATGCCGGACCTCAATCCCCTCCCGAATCAGGGCCTCTTCGAAGGAGAACGAACAGCCGATGAGAAAGCCTACATAGCCCTCCTTCCAGTACTCCGAAGCGTCTGGCAGTTCCTTGGTGAACACCCCGTTTTCGTACACCCGGTACCGTGGGATATCGGTGATAATATTTCCTCCCTCACCCATGTCGTGGGTCTCGGGCGTACCCTTGATTACCTCCAAAATCGGGCAGGGAAAAGGATTCTTTTTGGCGTATTCCTCAAAATCGGCGGCATACTCCGGAGGCAAAATAACCAGATTGGCCTGGGCGTAACCCCGGCACATTCCAGCAGTAGGAAAGTCAATTACGCCCTCCCGGATGAGTTTGCGCACCTCGGACGGCTTCTGATCAATATAGGGGGTAATGTCAAATGCCATAGCTGGTACTCCTTCCTTTTCCGCCCCATTGCAGGGCGGCCGTAGGTTTAAGCGTTAATTTTGCTTAGAGCTTTCAAGGCGGCGCGCTGAGCCAACAGAAGGTTTTGGGCAAATTCCACCGGGACCTTTTGAAATTGCACCTTGTCTCCCGCTTTCAGCTGGGCCAGAATCCGGAAATCGGCGGTAATCACAGCAGCAATCTTGGTATAGCCTCCAGTGGTCTGGCGGTCGCCCAGCATGATAATCGGCGTCCCCGCCGAAGGTACCTGAATGGCGCCGAACGCAATCCCGTCCGAGATGATGTCGCCGCTCTCTTTGTGCGCAATCACCGGGCCGTCCAAACGGCATCCCATACGGTCAAACTCCGGGGTAACCGTGTAGGTCCCGGACAAGAAGGTGGAGATTCCGGCATCGGTAAAGGCGTCATCTTGGGGTCCCATAACGACCCGCAAGGTGTAGACCGGCTTTGGAGCAAACTCGGGGGACAGCTTTCGGTCTTCCATATGCTTGAGCGTGTCCTTTGGGGCCCGGAACCCAATTTTGTCGCCCTTTTCCAGTTTGCGCCCTTGGTAGCCGCCGATTTTGGCCTTCATATAGGTGGACCGGCTCCCCATAGTCAGCGGGATATCCAGTCCTCCAGCAAATGCGATAAAGGTCCGGCAGCCCGTCTTGGGAGCGGTAAAGCGGAGAACCTGCCCCGCCTTGACCGCCACAGCCTGATAGTTGGGGATGGGTTTTCCGTCCAGGGCCGGCCCCAGGTCTCCTCCCGCCAGAGCGATTACATTCGCCCTGTCAAATTGGAGCTGGGGACCCATCATGGTACATTCCAGCACCGCCTCCCCCTGGTCGTTTCCCGCAATGATGTTAGCCAGCGCGGCAGACCGGGGGTCCATCACCCCGGACACGGACACGCCGAACTGCTGATAGCCCACCCGGCCCATGTCCTGGACCGTGGTAAGCAGGCCGGGATTCAATACCGTGATGCTCATTTGCCCGTCTCCTTTCTGGGATGACGTTTGCAGACATATTTTCCCGCCGCCTCCTGCGCGGCAATTTTGTCATACTCCGCCTTTGTTATGGAATAGAACTTGATGTATTGTCCCGCCTGGGGCAGGATTGGGGTTTCCCGGTCGTGGTCATACATGCGCACCGGGGTACGGCCGATCAGCTGCCAACCGCCCGGGGAGTCGATGGGATACACGCCAGTCTGGGAACCGGCAATGCCCACCGAACCAGCCGGAATTTTCACACGCGGGGTCTTGAGGCGGGGCGTGGCGATTGCCTCGCTCATACCGCCCAAGTAGGTAAAGCCAGGGGTAAAGCCCAGCATATAAATGAGATACTCGGTTGAGGTGTGAATTTTGATTACCTCTTTCTCGGTCTTGCCTGCGTGTTCCGCCACAAATTTCAGGTCGGGGCCCATCTCCTCCCCGCCGTAAAGAACGGGAATTTCCAAAACCTCGCTGGGCGGAATGGTAATTTGGTCCAGCTGGCCCAGCAGCCCTTTGAGCTGTTCCATCAGGGGGGCGTACCGAATCACCTCTGGATCGTAGTGGACCATCAGGGAGCGATAGGTGGGTACAGTCTCCACAATGCCAGAAATTCCACTGTTTTCCAGGGCGATTTTAAAGGCGCGGATCTGGAGGTTGATGGACTCGCTGATCTCATTGCCAAACTCTACGCAGACAGAGGTATCGCCTGTCAACAAAAATTTTACGTCAGCCATAGGCGTCTCCTTTCCAGGACAGGCCGGACCAAACGCCGGCCCGGCCTGTATCATAATATCAGAGGTATCAGCCAAACAGGTCCATGATCTTGGGTACGGACTGAATGCCGGAGTACAGCGCAATCGCCACCACAATCACACCCAAAACGATCATCCACATGGGGTGCTTGTAATTTTCGCCCACAATCCGCTTGCTGCGGCAGGCCAGCAGCATCACGCCCAGGGTGATAGGCAGGATCAGACCATTGAATGCGCCAGCCACGATGAGCAGCTGAGCCGCGTTGCCCACGACAACCATCATCAGCGTGGAGAACGCGATAAAGCCGATGACGCACTGCCGTTCATATTTTGCAATCATGGGATGCAGGGTTTTCAGGAAGGAGACCGAAGTAAAGGCCGCGCCCACCACGGAGGACACACCTGCGGAGAACAGGCACAGGCCGAACAGCCGGTAGCCCAAATCGCCGGCGGCCAGACGGAACGCCTCTGCGGCGGGGTTGCCGCCCTTGGCAGCGTCGGTAATAATCTGAGCATTCTCAGCCACCCAGGTGGTGCCCACCGTGCAGGTGCCCAGCACGGCCAGGAACAGGAGAATACGGACCATGCCGGAAGTACCGCACCCCTGAATGACACTGCGGCGCACATGACCCACGTTTTCGGCGCCGGAGATGCCTGCATCCAGCAGGCGGTGCGCTCCGGAAAAGGCGATGTAACCGCCGCAGGAGCCGCCCAGGATGGTGGTCAGGGCGGTGAACATATCGGTTTCCTTGTCAAACAGCTGCCCAAAGCTGCCCAAGCCCTTGGCGACCTCGCCCATAGGGGGCTGGGACTTAATGGCCACCGCCAGCACGGTAACCAGAATTACAGTGGCCAGCACAGTAGCGACCTTGTCCATGATGGTCTTGGCATTTTTGTTGACAAAAATCAAGATGCCCAAACAGCCGGCAATAACCGCGCCAATCTTCTGATCCAGACCCAGCATGGCGTTGAAGCCCAGCGCCACACCGCCTACGTTGCCCACATTAAAGGCCAGACCGCCGATTGCCACCAGAATGGCGATGATTACGCCAAGGCCGGGCAGCAGTTTGTTTGCCACATCCTGTGCGCGCATACCGGACACCGAAATCACAGACCAAATGTTCATCTGTGCGGTGATGTCCATAAGGATAACCAACACGATCACCAGGGCCAGAGAGGCCCCGTGCTTGGCAGTAAAAGTAGAGGTTTGCGTTAGAAATCCGGGACCGATGGCGGATGTCGCCATCAGAAAAGCGGCTCCGAACAAGACGGAGCGGCTGGGCTTTGCGCCGCTGGCGGCGGGATTGTTACTCATTGAAGTACCTCCAAATTGTCAGTTTCGCTCTCTTTACTATACACAACTTTTGCAGCGAAATATCTCCCTTTTCATCCTTATCGCCCGTCTTACACAATATCCGCAATGGGAGCAATGACAACCCCCTCGGCCTCCAGGCGGGCCCGGATGTTTTTGACGAACTCCACTGCGGAGGGGTTGTCGCCATGGACGCAGATCGAGTGGGCATCAATGGACACCTCTTCGCCGGTAATTGCGGTCACCTTGCCCTCGGTGACCATACGGATGGTGCGGGCAATGGCCTCATCCTTGTCGTGGATCACCGCGCCAGGCTTCGAGCGGGGCACCAGGGAACCATCTGCCTGGTAGGCCCGGTCCGCAAACACCTCGCTGGCTACCCGCAGGCCCACCTGTTTGCCGGCCTCCAGCATTTTGCTTCCGGCCAGCCCCAGCAGGATTACCTCTTTGTCCACACTGGCAATCCCTTCCGCAATTGCCAGGGCCAGGTCCATGTCCTTACCGGCCATGTTGTACAGGGCACCGTGGGGCTTCACATGCTGGAGCTTGACCCCATTTGCGGCAGTAAAGGCCAGCAGAGCACCTACTTGATACTGAATGTAGGCTTTGGCCTCCTTCGGGGAGCAGACCATATTCCGGCGCCCAAATCCCATCAGGTCAGGGAAGCCGGGATGCGCCCCTACCGCCACACCGGCAGCCTTGCAGGCGGCCACAGTCTTGTCCATCACCAGAGGGTCTCCGGCGTGGTAGCCGCAGGCCACATTGGCGGATGAGACATGGGCAATTACCGCTTCGTCCATACCGATGGTATATGCGCCGAAGCTCTCGCCCAAATCGCTGTTCAGATCAACTTTGTACATAAGGGATGCCTCCTTGTTAAGATAGATCGGATTTTTGAGGGCGGTCGTGTATCAATGCTTCCCAGCCCGGAAAAAATACACCCACACTTTAACATATTACCATGGAAAAAGCAACCCATATTTAATTCCGCTTCGCCCCAAACATTCCCTTCCAGCCTGCATTTACCACCGGCGTTTTTCATGTATCCGGTTCCGGCTTCAAGGACGGGAAACGCGGTCCGCAGGGCCTCCGCCTAGTCCCATCAGCAGACAGCCGGCCATCAGCAGGCCGCAGGAAACCCATATGGTCCGCAGGCCCATATACCGGGTCAGCACACTGCCCATTCCACCGCCAATTGCAAACAGCAGAATAATCGCGCCATACTTTCCTGCCTCCAAAAGCTGGGTGCGGTCTCGCCCGCAGAGGGCCGCGCTGAGGTGCGCCATACCGCTGCGCAGATTTCCAATGCACATGGTACTGGCATACGCACTCCCCTCCACAGAGCGGAAGCTCTGCACCTGCATCGCACAGGAAAAGGAGGTCAGTGCATTGGCCAGCCAGTTCCATTCCCCCGGCATCAGCCCCACCATTGCCAGCAGGATCACCTCTCCCGCCAATACCATCTGCCTCCAGTGAATTCTACTGCCCCCAGGATGAAACGAGCAGATCACTCCGGCAGCTAAAACGCCCAAGGCAAAGGCCAGAACTGGAATCAAATAACGCAGGCACCCGCCAAAGTTCCCCGAAACCAGTTCGTGGCTCATCAGGATAATGTTGCCAGTCTGTGCGTTGGCAAACACCCTGTCCCTTACAAAATAGGAATATGCGTCCTGGAGCCCGCCGGATAACGTAAGGGGGATCATAACGAGAACAGAGTCTGACATCCGTTCGAATGAATCTTTATTGCATGCCATAGCGTTTCCTCTCACTGCTTCATATTTTGGACTGGTCATACCCAATTTCAGCTCATTATACTGCATGGCAGGCCGGAATTCAACCTCAACGCAGACGGAGAACAGGGCGGCGGCGTTTGCTATTTGCTCCCTGCCGCCGTCCGCTTCAAGGAAAATAAACGAAGCAGAACCGAAAATTCAGGCGGATTTGAGCAAAACCCACCATTCACTTTTCTGTAATAAAGTGGTATCCTGATAGCAGAATAAGCCCATTTCTGGGGTGCTTGGAGGGACCGCAAATGAAGATTGGGATTGTTGGTCTAGGGTTGATCGGCGGCTCTATGGCAAAGAGCATCAAAAGCCGCACAGGCCACACGGTATACGGAATTGATTTGGATCAGGAAACCATGCTCTTGGCCCGGCTGTGCGGGGCCATCGACGGCCCGCTGGACGAAGACACGCTGCCGGTCTGCGACCTGGTTCTCTTAGCTGTACGTCCCCAAGCAGCGGTGGACTGGGTGCGGGACCACGGGGCGCAAATCGGCGCAGCCGTTGTGGACCTATGCGGCGTCAAGCGGACGGTGGTGGAACAGATCACCCCACTGGCCCGCCAACACGGCTTTATCTATGTGGGCGGCCACCCCATGGCGGGCCGGGAGCGAGGCGGCTTCACCTCCTCCACCGAGGATCTGTATGTAGGCGCCTCTATGATTCTCACCCCGGATGAAACGGTGGACGAGACGTTTCTGGATACTCTGCGGACCTTTTTTCTGGATTTGGGCTTTGCGAAACTGACCCTCTCCCAGCCAGAGGAACACGACCGCATCATCGCCTTTACCTCTCAGCTGGCCCACATTGTCTCCAGCGCCTATGTCAAGTCCCCTGAAGCGCAGCGCCGCCGGGGCTTCTCTGCAGGGAGCTTCCGGGATATGACTCGGGTGGCCCGATTGGATGAGGATATGTGGACCGAATTGTTTCTGGCTGATGCAGACTTTCTCACTCAAGAACTTGGAATTCTCATTCGCCACCTGGAGGAATACCGCGAAGCCCTGGAGGCGGGCGATGCTCTGCGGCTCCACAATCTGTTGAAAGAGGGCCGGGAGTGTAAAGCCTCCGCCGGATGAAATTAAAATCGGTCGATATTAGACGGTACAGTTTTAGGCTGTGCCGTCTTTTTTCCTGTTTCCGGTAGAATTAGCAGAAAGCGCCAAACAAAATGGACCGCTTTTGTAGGAAATCGAAAAGCGAACCGGACCGGAAAATTCTTCTTGACTTTTGGCGGACTTGCCATATAATGTTACTCAAGTATTTTAGTTAAATTTTTTTAGATAAAATACTTGAGATTCACAGCGGGCGCCGCCCGTCTGACTTTGAAAGGATGGTTCAATCAAATGGAAATTACCTTTGAGAATGTACGTGATATTATTGTGGATACTCTGAGCTGCGACGCTGGGGACATCACCCCGGACACCAACCTGATCGACGACCTGGAGGCCGACTCCCTGGAAATCGTGGAGCTGTCCATGGCGCTCCAGGAGAAACTGGGCGCCGGGATTGACGATGAGGACCTGGAAAAGATTCATACCGTTCAGGATATTCTGGACTACATCAAGAGCAAGCAGGCGTAACGCCAAAGGAGACTGAGTATGGAATTGCAGGAGCTTTATGCCCTGATGGACCGCTTCAGCGCCACCGGCCTGACCAGCCTGGAGTGGGAGCAGGATGGAACACGGTTGGCACTAAAAAAGGAGTCTCCCGCCGCTGCTCCCCTTCCGCCCCCTGTTTCCGCCCCAGAACCAGAACCGGAAGACTTGGTCACCGCCCCCCTGGTAGGCGTATTTTATGCCGCCCCGACCCCGGAGAGCGCACCCTATGTCACGCCTGGGGCCCAGGTAAACAAGGGAGACCCGCTCTGCCTGATTGAGGCAATGAAGATGATGAGTGAGGTACCCGCTCCCGCCAGCTGTGTGGTGGAAGAGGTGCTGGTCCGAAATGGCGAGGCGGTGGGGGTCGGCACTCCCCTGTTCCGTATCCGGAGGGTGTAAAACCATGCTGAAACGTGTGTTGATCGCAAACCGGGGCGAAATTGCCCTGCGGATCATCCGGGCCTGCCGGGAACTGGACATTGAGACGGTGGCCGTCTGGTCTGAGGCCGACGAAAGTTCGCTGGCCGCTCAGCTGGCTACCCGCTCTTTGTGTATTGGTCCCGCCCGGGCGGCGGACAGCTATCTGAATCAGGACGCCATCCTCTCCGCCGCCCTGGCCACCCACTGCGACGCCATCCACCCCGGATATGGCTTCCTGTCCGAAAATCCGGATTTTGCCGACCGCTGCATCCAATCCGGACTGAAGTATATCGGCCCCTCCGGAGACGTGATCCGTAAGCTGGGCAGTAAGTCCGCCGCCCGTACGCTGGCACAAAACGCCGGGGTTCCGGTCGTGCCCGGGTCTGACGGTGCGGTTAAAAATGTCCGCCAAGCCAAGGCGCTGGCCCAACAGGTGGGCTATCCCGTCCTGTTAAAGGCTTCCGCCGGCGGCGGGGGCCGGGGCATGCGTCAGGCCAGCGGACCGGAAGACCTGGAGCGTGCTTTTCAGGAGGCCAGAGCGGAGGCCGTGGCCTGTTTTGGCGACGGGGAACTGTATCTGGAAAAGCTGGTTCTCAGTCCCCGGCACATCGAGTTTCAAATCATGGCGGATCAGCACGGCCATGTGGTCCACTTGGGCGAGCGGGACTGCTCCATCCAGCGCCGCCGCCAAAAGCTGGTGGAGGAATCTCCCTCCAAGGCGCTCACCCCCGCTCTGCGGGAGGAGATGGGCCGTGCCGCCAGAACCGCCGCCCAGGCGGCTGGCTATGTGGGGGCGGGAACGGTGGAATTCGTCTTGTCGCCTGACGGCCAGTTCTACTTTATTGAGATGAACACCCGGATTCAGGTAGAACATCCGGTGACTGAACTAGTCACCGGGGTGGACCTAGTCAAGGAACAGCTCCGGGTGGCCTCCGGCCTGCCCCTGTCCTTCACTCAGGATGCTCTGAAGGTCTCCGGCCACGCCATCGAGTGCCGGATCAACGCGGAGGACCCGGAACGGGATTTTTTGCCCTGTCCTGGGACCACCACGTTTCTCCATCTCCCCGGCGGGCCGGGGGTACGGGTGGACACCGCTCTATACACCGGCTATGAGGTGCCCCCCTACTATGACTCTCTTGCGGCCAAGGTGCTGGTTCACGCCCCCACCCGACTGGAGGCCATCCGCCGGATGCGCCGCGCCCTAGAAGAACTGATTATCGAAGGCTACCCCACCAACGCCTCTTTGGCCCACCTGATTATGCACGACCCCGAGTTTGTCCGGGGACAGTACGACACCAGTTTTCTGGACAAAAATCTGGACCGCCTGCTGGAACTAGCCCGGACCTGCGACCGCCTGATGGATGAGGAGGAGACACCGTGAACCGAACATTTTCTCAGCGCCGGGACCGGCTGTTGACCTACCGCGCCATGCGGGAGGGTAAAATTACCTCCTCCCGGCGGACCAAATGCCCCGCCTGCGGGGCGGAAAGCCCCAATTTGGAGTGGGAGCGCAAGTTACAGGTCTGTCCCAAATGCGGCTTCCACGCCCCGGTAGGGGCCTACTACCGGCTATCCAATATTTTGGATCCTGGTTCTTTCCAGGAACTGGAGGATAAATTATCCCCCGCCGACCCGCTCTCCTTCCCTGGCTACCCGGCCAAACTGGCTGAACTGGAGACCAAGACTGGCCTAAAAGATGCGGCAGTATCCGCCCTGGGAAAGATTGAAAATCACCGGGCCGTCTTTGCAGCGCTGGACAGCCGCTTCCTTATGGGGAGTATGGGCACGGCAGTAGGGGAAAAGGTTACGCGTGCCGCAGAATTTGCCGCAAAAAAGAAATTACCTCTGGTCATTTTTTCCGCCAGCGGCGGGGCGCGGATGCAGGAGGGAATTTTTTCCCTGATGCAGATGGCCAAAACCGCCGCCGCCATTCAGCGGTTCCAGAGCGGGGGCGGACTCTACATCTCCTGCCTCACCCATCCTACCACCGGCGGGGTAACCGCCAGCTTCGGCTCTTTAGGTGACATCATGCTGGCGGAACCGGGCGCTCTGATCGGCTTTGCTGGTCCTCGTGTGATTGAGCAGACCATCAAGGAACAGCTGCCCGAGGGATTCCAGCGTGCTGAATATCTGCTGGACCACGGCTTTCTAGACCAAATTGTCCCCCGGAGCCAGTGGCGCACCGTTCTGGCCCAGCTGCTGGCCCTCCACGAGAAGGGGGGACGTACATGAGCCGCTATTCTCCGGAAGAAAAAGTAAAAATCGCCCGCCACCCGGAGCGTCCCGGGACGGCGGACTTCATTGAACATCTGTTTACCGATTTTTTTGAACAGCGCGGGGATCGTCTGTGCGGTGAAGATGCCAGCATCCTGGGCGGCATCGCTCGGTTCCATGGCCGTCCGGTCACCGTAATCGGCCACCGAAAGGGGAAAAATCTGGCAGAAAACCTTCGCTGCAACTTTGGCATGCCCTCCCCCGAGGGCTACCGCAAGGCCCAGCGGCTGATGCGGCAGGCGGAAAAATTTGGCCGGCCTATTTTTACCTTTGTAGACACCCCAGGGGCCTACCCTGGCAAAGAAGCGGAAGAACGGGGCCAGGGGGAGGCCATCGCCCAGTGTCTGGCCCTGATGAGTTCCCTTGAGGTCCCCATCCTCTCCGTCATCACCGGCGAGGGCGGAAGCGGCGGGGCCTTGGCCCTGGCCGTGGCTAACCGGGTGCTCATGCTGGAACACGCGGTATACTCCGTCCTCTCCCCCGAGGGCTTTGCCTCTATTTTGTGGAAGGACTCCAGCCGGGCCGGAGAGGCTTGCGCGGTGATGAAGCTCACCGCGCAGGACCTGCGCCGGGGCGGAATTGTGCAGGGAGTCCTTCGGGAACCGGAGGAGGGCGCCCACACCAACTGGGAGGCCGCCTTTCGCACGGTGGACGCCGCTCTGGTCAAGGAACTGGCCCTGCTGGATAAGCTGAAAGGACCCGCCCTGGTCCGGCAGAGATATGACATGTTCCGCGCCATGGGACAGAATCTGCCCCTGGCGGGGAAGGAGGATTCATGAGTGCGCCTCACATCTTAGCCACCGGCCGGTGTATGCCGGTTCGGGTGGTCACGAACGACGAGCTGAGTCATCAGGTGGACACCACAGACGAATGGGTATACAGCCGTACCGGTATTCACAGCCGGCACTTCTGCACGGACGAGACTGGAGTCAGTCTGGCCGCCGCCGCGGCCCGGCAGGCCATGGAGCGGGCGGGGGTGTGCGCGGCGGACATCGGAGTGTGTCTGGTGGGCACCTTTACTCCCGACTTTGCCAGTCCCTCCACCGCCTGCCTGCTCCAGCGGGAGCTGGGACTTGAGGAGGATACCCTTTGCTTTGACTTAAACGCAGCCTGTGCCGGATTTTTATACGGCTTGAAAACAGCCCACGCCCTCCTCGCCGACGCTCCCCGGCCCTGCGCCCTGGTGGTAGGGAGCGAAGTCATCAGCCGGATGATGGACATGACCGACCGCAACACCTGTGTCCTCTTTGGCGACGGAGCTGGAGCGGCGGTAATCCGAAGGGACGAGGACGCCGAATGGCACACTGTCTTCGGCTCCCGGGGCGACCCCTCCAGCATCCGGGTCCAAGGACCGGGCCCCATCCCCTCCGCCATTCACATGGACGGAAAATCAGTGTTCCGTTTTGCGGTGGAAGTGGTAGAGCAGTCCATCCGCCAGCTTCTGGAGGCGGAAGGTCTGGCCTCCGTCAACGACTTGGACCTGGTGGTCTGCCACCAGGCCAACGCCCGGATCATCGACTATGTCGCCAAGCGTCTGAACACCCGGGAGGGCCTGTTTTTCAAGAATATGGACCGTCTTGGCAACACTTCCGCCGCCAGTATCCCCATTGCTCTGGATGAGCTGGCCGAGGCGGGATGGCTGCGGCCCGGTATGCGAATTTTGACGGTCGGCTTCGGCGGCGGACTGACCTGGGCTGGAGCCTTGCTGCGGTGGTAGAACGTTCGCCCCGCTTGACCTGGAAGCCATCGGAACAGGAGTGCGCAAAAGGAGAAGTAACATGAAATTAAACGAAATTTTGGGGACTGAGTTCCCCATTATCCAGGGCGGAATGGCCAACATTGCCACCGGTGAGTTTGCCGCCGCCGTGTCCAACGCCGGGGCCTTGGGCCTCATCGGCGCGGGCGGGATGGATGCGGAGACCCTCCGCCAGCACATCCGCCGCTGTCGGGAGCTGACTGAAAAGCCCTTTGGGGTAAACATCATGCTGATGAATCCCGCCGCTCCGGAAATGGCTCAGGTGGTCATTGACGAGGGCGTCAAGGTGGTCACCACCGGCGCGGGCGTGCCCAGCCAGTTCGTCCCCGCCTGGAAAGAGGCAGGAGTCAAGGTGTTCCCTGTGGTTGCCGCCACCACTCTGGTAAAACGTCTGGAACCTCTAGGCGTGGACGGCTTCATCGCAGAGGGCACCGAATCTGGCGGCCATGTGGGTGAGCTGACCACCATGGCTCTGGTGCCCCAGGTCTGTGAAACTACCGATTTACCCGTCATCGCCGCAGGGGGCATTTCCTCTGGCCGTCAGTTGGCCGCGGCCTTCGCCCTGGGCGCCTGCGGAGCGCAGGTGGGCACCTGCCTGCTGGTCAGCGAGGAGTGCCCCATTCACGACAACTACAAACAGGCCATTTTGAAGGCCAAAGACAGCGACACCACGGTCACCGGCCGGTCGGTAAACGCTCCTGTGCGTATTTTAAAGAACCAAATGTCCCGAGAGTATTTAAAGCGGGAGCGGGCAGGCGCCGGACGGATGGAGCTGGAACAGTTTACCCTGGGTTCCCTGCGCCGCGCGGTCTTTGATGGCGACGTAAAGACCGGCTCGCTCATGTGCGGTCAGAATGCGGGTCTGCTCCATGAGCTGCGTCCCCTGCGGGCCATTCTGGAGGGCATGTGCGCCGGCTGTGACGAGACAGTCCGGATGCTGGCTCGGGAGGTCTGAGCGATGAAACTGGCTTTTGTTTATGCTGGACAGGGCAGTCAGCATGTCGGAATGGGCAAGGACTTCTATGAGAACTATTCCCCATTCGCCAACATCTTTGACCATGCCCCGGTCTCGTTTGACTTGAAGCAGCTCTGCTTTGCAGGACCCGAGAACCAGCTGTCCCAAACCCGCTTCACACAGCCCTGTATGGCGGCTTTCGCCGTGGGGGTGACCGATCTGCTGTACCAGGAGGGCATACGGCCCCAAGCTGCGGCGGGCCTCTCTTTGGGGGAGTACTCCGCCCTGTATGCCGCCAGCGTGTTCAGCCGGGGTACGGTCATCTCCCTCGTGGCATTCCGGGGTCAGGCTATGGAACAGGCCGCTGCCGGATTGAACTGCTCCATGACCGCCGTACTGGGCTTGGACCGCGAAAAGCTCCAGTCTGCCTGCGAGGGGGCGGCGGAACTGGGCGTGGTCCAAATTTGCAACTACAACTGCCCCGGCCAATTGGTCATCGGGGGCGAACAGGCGGCGGTGGACCGTGCAAGAGAACTGGCCAAGGAGTTGGGCGCCAAGCGGTGTATGCCGCTGAACGTAAGCGGCCCCTTCCACACCCGGCTGATGAAGCCCGCTGGAGACGCCCTGGCAGGCCGTTTTGCTATGATTGATGTTCAACCCATGGCCCTGCCCGTCTATTTCAACTGCAAAGGCGGCCCAATGGAGGAGGGCGATACCATCCCCGCCTTGCTGGAGCGGCAGGTCCAGTCCCCTGTCTACTGGGAGGACACCATTCGCCGCATGGCGGCAGACGGTGTGGACACTGTGGTGGAGATTGGGCCCGGAAAGACGCTGTGCGGCTTCTTTAAAAAAACCGCCCCCCAGATCAAAACCTGGCACATTGACACGGTGGAAGACTTCCAAGCCGTGGTATCCGCCCTGAAAGGAGCAGCGGTATGCGTTTAGAAGGAAATATTGCCCTGGTCACCGGAGGAAGCCGGGGGATCGGACGGGCCGTCTGTGCAGAACTGGCCCGGCAGGGGGCCTCAGTGGCGATCAACTATGCGGGGAACAGCGCGGCGGCGGAAGAGACGGCGGCGCTGTGCCGCCAACTTGGCGTGGAAGCAGAGATTGTTCAGGCCGACATATCCAGTCCCGCCGCCTGCGAAGAGTTGATTCAGTGTGTCAAGGCGCGCTTTGGGCGAGTGGATGTTCTGGTGAACAACGCGGGTATCACCCGCGACGGCCTGCTAATGACCGCGAAAGAGGAAGACTTTGTTAAAACCTTGGACACCAATTTGAAAGGGGCCTATTTCTGCACCCAGGCGGCTTCCAAAGTCATGCTGCGGCAAAAATACGGGCGGATTATCTGCCTGTCCAGCATCGTGGGTCTGCGGGGCAACCCAGGACAGACCGCATACGCCGCCAGCAAGGCGGGAATCCTGGGCCTGGTCAAGGCCGCCGCCAAGGAGCTGGCCAGCCGGGACATCACCGTGAATGCGGTGGCGCCTGGGTTCATTGATACGGACATGACCGCCGTCCTGCCCGAAAAAGCAAAAACAGCTATGCTGTCCACCATCCCCAAAGGGCGTCCCGGCTCTCCAGAGGATGTGGCCCGGGCAGTGGCCTTCTTCGCCGCGCCGGAGTGCGCCTACATCACCGGCCAGGTACTGTGTGTGGACGGCGGCATGGCGGTTTAATGAGGTGAAGCATATGGAAAAGCGAAGAGTTGTAATTACCGGAATGGGCACAGTGAACCCAGTGGGAAACACCGTGGCGGAGAGCTGGGCCGCTGTGAAGGCAGGAGCCTGCGGCATTGGCGCAATCACTTGGTATGACACCTCCAGCATGAAAGTCAAACTGGCCGGCGAGGTAAAGGGCTTGGAGCCCGCCGCCCTGCTCGGCCGGCGCGAGGCCAAAAAAATGGACCGCTTTACTCAGCTGGCCCTCATCGCCGCCGGAGAGTGCATGGACAACGCCGGCCTCAACCGGGAAAAAGTGGATTTAAGCCGCTGCGGCGTCATCTTCTCCAGCGGAATCGGCGGCTTTGAGTCGGTGGGGGATGCCTACCAGCGGGGAATCGAGCGGGGCTTTGACACAGTGTCCCCCTTTATGATCCCCATGATTATCTCCAACATGGCCGCCGGCCACATGGCAATCCGTTTTGGCTTTCAAGGAATGTGTTCCTGTGTGGTCACCGCCTGCGCCGGAGGCACCAACGCCGTAGGGGACGCCTTCCGCCACATCCGGGACGGTTACGCCGAGGTGATGCTCTGCGGTGGCGCAGAGGCTGCGGTCACCCCCCTGGCCATGGGCGGATTCACCGCCATGAAGGCCCTGTACGAGGGCCAGGATCCTCTGCGCGCCTCCATCCCCTTTGATGCGGAACGTTCCGGTTTCGTCATGGGTGAGGGAGCGGGTGCGCTCCTGTTGGAGGAGCTGGGCCACGCGCAGGCTCGGGGCGCATCCATCTATGCCGAGATAACCGGTTACGGCGCTAACTGCGACGCCCATCACATTACGGCCCCCGCTCCCGGCGGGGCGGGGGGCGCCGCCTGCATGTCTCTAGCTCTGGCCGACGCTGGCACCGCCCCCGAGACGGTGGACTATATCAACGCCCATGGCACCTCCACCCCTTTGAACGACAGCAGTGAGACCGCCGCCATCCACACCGTCTTTGGGGAACACGCAAAAAAGCTGATGGTCAGTTCTACCAAGTCCATGACCGGTCATTTGCTGGGCGCCGCCGGCGCGGTGGAAGCCATCTTCACCGCTCTGGCATTGAAAGAGGGCTTCGTCCCCGCCACCATCGGCTATCAGCTTCCGGACCCGGACTGCGATTTGGACGTTGTGCCCAATCAGGGCCGTCAGGCCGAGATCAAAACCGCGCTGTCCAACTCTCTGGGTTTCGGCGGACACAACGCGGCTATTGTACTGAAAAAATGGGAGGGCTAACGCAATGGAGCTGAATATTGACCAGATCGAGGCGCTTCTGCCCCACCGCTATCCCTTCCTACTGGTGGATAAAATCACCCAGTGCGTCCCTGGCGAGAGCGCCCAGGGAATTAAGTGTGTCACTGCAAACGAGCCGTTCTTCCCGGGGCACTTTCCCGGATTCAAGGTAATGCCCGGCGTGCTGATAATCGAAGCTCTGGCCCAGGTTGGGGCGGTGGCCATTCTGACCGAGGAAGAAAACCGGGGCAAGCTGGCCCTGTTTGGCGGAATCAAAAACGCCCGCTTCAAACAACAGGTCCGCCCTGGCGATGTGTTAGAGCTGTCCTGCCGGCTCACGGCCCGTCAGGGGCCCGTTGGCTTCGGCACGGCGGAGGCCAGGGTGGGCGGCAAGCTGGCCTGTAAGGCTGAGCTGACCTTCGCCCTTACCGCCCGGCCCGCCACCCCTTGCGAAACGGAGGGTTCTCTGGTATAATGTCCTCAATCCGGAGAAAAAGGGAGGGGACTCAGGTGCTGGATGACAGCTTTGCCCAGGTTTACGGCAAGTTTAAGCTCCATTTTTATCAAGAAATTTTTTCCACCTTTCAGGACCGGGAAGCCAGCCTGACCGCCGTAGAGACCTTCTGTATGGAAGTCATACTGGCTTTGAAGGAGCCCACCGTAAACGAGTTCGCCTCCTTTGTGCGTATCTCATCCCCAAATGCGGCCTACAAGATCAACAGCCTGATTCAAAAGGGTTATGTAGAAAAAATCCAATCCCCCAACGACCGCCGGGAGTATCATCTGCGGCCTACGCAAAAGTATTTGGACTATTATAATGTCAGCTCCTCCTATCTGAAATCGGTCATGGACCGGGTAAAGGGACGTTTTACCCAGGAAGAAGCTGCTCAGCTGGACCGGATGCTTCAAATTGTCAGCCAGGAACTGATGCCAGAAGTTGAGCTGAAACGAAGATAACACTGCCTCCCTGAGACGATCCCCTCCTCTTATCAAAAAACAGCCCTGACATTTGATCATGTCAGGGCTCAGCTTGTCGAAAAAGTCTGCCTACTGGCAGACTTTTTTATGTAAAGATGATAAAATAGGGAGTAAGGGGTGAGGAATATGTTGGAGCGAGGGAAAAATGAGCGAGGGGTTATAGAAATGGTGGACACAGAAAGTCTG
>JAAWIE010000005.1 GCA_022796195.1 Lawsonibacter sp.
GTGCTCTAATCTGATTTCAGGCATATGTTATCCTCCTATTCCCTTGTCAAGGCTGGCGCCGGTGACCTTGTTGACCAGTGTGTTGCACACCAGAATGGTAACAATTAAAATGAGGTTGATGCCGCTGGAGAAGGCGTAAAGGCCCATTTCATCAAAGTAGTCCAGGGTGGTAGACAGGATGAAGCCTTGAACGCACAGCAGCATGAACAGGGACAGCTCGCGCAGGCAGGTCATGAAGGGGAGCAGATAGCCGCTGATGATGGACGACTTCTGAATGGGGATGATAATGCGGGTCATCCGCTTGATCCAGGGGATATCTTGGATGATGGCCGCCTCTTCAATCTCGCCGGAGAGCTGGAGCATGGAGTTGAGGGAACTGCGGCTGGCAAAGGGAATGTACTTGATTGTGCCGACGATGATAAGCAGAGTGTAGGTGTTGAACAGGTTGATATGCTCGTTGGAGAACAGGATAAAGAAGGCCACGCCTACCGCGATGGAGGGCATTAGGTAGGGGAGAAAGGCGACGCTGTTGACGTAGTTGGCCCACTTACTTCGCCGGTTTTTCGATACGGAGTAGCCAATTAGCGTACCAATGGTGCCCGCCAGCAGGGAACAGCACACACTAACCCAGATGGTACCCTTAAAGGCGCGCCAGATGGTCTCGTTGTGGAGGATGCCCTTCTGACCGTACATCCCGTTTTCGGTGACATTTTCGTCGGTGACCCACCATTTGGTGGTCAGGTTGCTGGCGTCGCCAGTATACAGGAAGGAGTAGTCGCCGGGGTTGGGCAGGAAGGTCTCAAAAGCGAAGGAGACGATGGGGAAAATGCTGGTGAAGAAGGTGACCACCACCAGCACCAGAGCGATGACATATTTGCCCACTCTACCCAGGTTGATTTTGGAAATCTGGCCGGATTTTCCGGTGACGGTGGTGTAGCTCTTGCGGCTGGTGAGGGAGAGCTGATTCAGGAACATGATAGCCACGCCGAATACCATCATAATGATGGCAAGAATGCTGGCCTCGCCGGTGTATTTAGAGTTCATGGACACATACTTGGTGGATAAGGTGGTCAGCCCCAGGTAGTGAGGGACCGGATAGGAGCCCATGGAACTGCCGAACACCAGCAGAATGGTGGAGAGAATGGCGGGTTTGACCATGGGCAGGGTGATTTTGGTCATGATCCGCCACTTGGGGGTGTCCAGGATGGTGGCCGCTTCCTCCAGGTTGGCGTCCATGTTCCGGAAGATGCCGCCGATGAGGATGTAGGCGAAGGGGGCGTAGTGCAGGCCCAGCACCACCAGACTGGGGAACAGTCCCTGGCACCACCAGATCGGCATGTTGATGCCCAGCGTAGCGGCTAACAGGCCGTTGGAAGTGCCGGTGACGGCGTTGGAGTTAAAGAGATTCTGCCACACTACGGCCAAGGTCCACTGGGGCATGATATAAGGGAAGATAAAGATGGAACTGAGGTAGCTGCGCCAAGCCAGATTGGTCCGGGTGATGAGGAAGGCGAACAGCCCGCCAAAGAGGATGGATACCACACAGGTGCCCGCCGCCAGCCAGACGGTATTCAGCAGTGGGGTCCATAGATTGGTCTTTGCCAGACGGCTGGTAAACAGGTCTACATAGTTTACCACTGTGTAGCCCGCAGCCTGTCCAGTGAGGTGGGCGTCAATGGTGCCGGGATGGATTTTAAAGGTGTCCTCAATGATGGCTAGGATGGGGGCCACGGTGCTGAAGGTGAGCACAATGCCCATCAGCACCAAGATGACGTTGTGGGGCTTGGAAAAGAAGGTTTTCACCTTATTGAACAGGATTGTGCTCCTGTTCGCCCGAAGGGTGGTGGATGGATTCATAAATCGCTCCTCTCAGTCGTCTGCGGCCACGGGAACGCCAGCCTGACGCAGGGCGGCGCGCAGTTTGGAGATATTGTTCTGGTAGTGGAAAGCCTGCATACCGCACCACCGGGCGGCCTCAATGTTGGTATTGCAGTCGTCAATGAAAAAGCACTCTCCGGGAGTTAGGCCGAACCGGGCGAACAGCCGCCGGTAAATATCCAGGTCCGGTTTGAGAAGATGTTCTTCAAAGGAGAGCAAGGTTCCTTTTATCTGTGGGAGTACTGGGATTTTTTCCCGGAAGCGGTAAAAGCGGTGGGAGGTATTGGACAGGATGTACAGCGGCAGGCCCAGGCCGTCCAGCTCCCGCGCCAATTGGTTCACCTCCGGATTAGGGACGAGGAACTCGTCCCAATGGGCCATGGCCTGATCCGCCGCTGCCCAGAGCCGCTGGGGCAGGCGTTCTTTCATGTGAGCCAAGGCGGTTTCTTCCAGTCCGCCCCGGTCCAGAGTGAGCCAGTCGGGGCCTTCAAACATCGTGTGGTAAAGAAGGTCCGCGTCCTCCGGGCGGCTGGTAAAGGCTGCTGCCAGTTCCCGGGTGTGAAAGTCCAGCAAGATGTTTCCCATATCAAAAATTACCGCTGTAACCATTGACATCGGTCCTTTCCGAATAGAGTAGGGGTATGGCAAAGGCCCGGGGCGCGCGGCGCGCCCCCCGGACCTTTTTGGTTGTTTCATTTGCAAAACCGGCAGTCCGGATTTACCGGTTGGTTAGGCGCTGTATTTGGTCAGCATCTCGATCCAGCTGCCGACGGTGAAGGAGACAGAGGCGCAGTATGCGGGGTCTTCCAGCACCAATTTGCCGTTGGTGGTCCACCACTCGTAGCCGCGGTCATTCTTGGCTTCAAACTGGACTGTGGTGCCATCCTCAGCCATGCCGCCCTTGGAGTGGCCGTACTGGGCTTCGGTGCCCTCTGCCACGGTGGGGTTGGAGGAGTAGCCGCCCATGTCCTTGCCCCAGGCGGAGAAACCGTCCACGGTCTCAGTCATATAGGCGATGAAGGCGCAGGCCGTCCAGGGCAGGGGGCTGTTGTCGGTGACAAACAGGTAGTGGCAGTAGCCATAGCCGCCGATACCGGTATAGCCGTCGTTATAGGCGGCGACATCAATGTTGTTTACGGAAACGGAACTGGATTCCTCCACAGAGCGCAGTTTGGAGTACACCAGCAGACCGAATTGGTCGGTAGCAGACTTGTCAACCAGGGTGTTGCAGATGGGGCCGTCGTCGGTCTGAGCGTTGTAGCTCTCTACCCACAGCTTGATCCAAGCCAGGGAGTAGGCGCCGTCGGCGCCCAGACCCAGGTCGGCAGCCTCAGACTCCATCGCTTTGATGGTGGGTTGGAAATACGCCTGCTCGCCGGCAGAGAGGGCGTTGAAAGCCTCTTTCAGCCAGGCGGCGTAGTCATCCCGAGTCAGCATATACAGGAAATTTTTGCCTACGATCTCAGAGTCGATATCCATGTACAGACCATGTTCGCCCTCGGCCACGAAGTCCCAGCAGTTGTCGTAGGACTTGGAGCCGGTGTTGTTGTACATGAAGACCTTGTTCAGGGTCTGGAGAGCCAGGTAGCCCTCATAGGCATCGGCGGTGGTGCCGTTGGCCTCGGCCCACTCCTTGGGGACAAAGGTGTCCAGAATACCGGTCTGGACCATCTTGCTCTCGATTTGGTTGCCGTCCTGAATCAGGGTCATGGCAAAGGTGCCGGTGTCTTTGAGAGAGTCGGCGGTGAGCTGGTCGAAGATCTTGTTATTCTTGGGCTGCTGCCACTCGAACTCCATATTGTAGCTGGGGTCGATGGTTTTCAAATAGTCGATGAACAGGGGCAGGGCGCTCTTGCCCCGGCTGGAGTTGCCCACGCCGTAGAACATTTTGCCATTGGATTCCTCAATGGCCTTCTTGGCCAGCTCCTCCAGGCTCATGCCCTCGGCCTCTTTGATAATCTTCTGGGTGGGGGTCAAGTTCGCGTCGTCCGCCGGGTCGGGGGGGTCCTGTTTGGAGCTGGACGCGCTGCCCTGGTTGGGCTGGGACTGTCCGCCGCTGTTGGCGGGGGGCGTGCTGTTGTTGCCGCAGGAGGCCAGAGCCAAGGTCATGGCGCCGGCCAGGAGTAGTGCGGTAAGTTTTCTCGACTTCTTCATTTTGCATCCTCCTTCGTCGCTTTTCATAAATTGCCCGCACGTTATTCTATGCGGGTTGTGTATTTTCATTGTACCTTAGACGAGCCAAAATGAACAGGGGACAAATCTGCGCTTTTTTGTAAAATTTAGATAAAGCTCTGAGGAAGGAGAACTTGTATTACTGCAAAATCACAAAGAGAGACGGAAGAGCCGGGTCCTCAGCCGCTATACATACCCGTACATCCCCCGGACCGAGACCTCTCCGGCGGCAATGATCTCCTGACTGTGGTCGGGCAGTTCCACCACCAGATTGAAATGCTCATCAATTTCCAGGGCAAACGCCTCACGCCGGGCAGTGGGGGTAATGAGTTGGACTGGATGGCCGGTCGTTACGCAGCCGGCCCGGTATTTGGACAGATATTCGGCCCGATTTTCTGGATATCCGGCGTACATCCGATTTAGAGCCAGAATAATTTGGACAGCCAGTTCCGCCCGGCGCACCGGACGGCCCAGCTCTTGGGCCAAAGAGATGGCCATGTCTTGGATTTCTGGAGCGAAGTCTTCCAAAGTATGGTTCACATTGACCCCGATACCGGTGACCATATAGTCCAAGGCATTGCTCTCGCTCTCTAAACCGAGCTCGGTAAGAATACCTACTAGCTTTCGGTTTCCCAGGATGATGTCGTTGGTCCACTTGATCTGGGGGCGAATCCCGCAGCAGGCTTCAATTCCGTCGCACACTGCCACCGCTACCCAGGCAGTAAAGTCAGACACTTGTTCCGGCTCCAGGTTGGGACGGAACAGGGCGGACAGGTACAGCCCCTTGCCCCTGGGCGACTGAAAGCCCCGGCCCCGGCGGCCCCGGCCTCCGGTCTGTTCCTCCGCAGTCACGACCAGGCCCTCGGCGGCCCCGGCTATGGCTTGGCGTTTGCATTCGGTGTTGGTGGAGTCAATTACATCCAGACATAGCAGATTGGAGCCCACCAGCGACCCTGCCAGCGGTCCGGAAAGCTCACCTGCCCGCAGACGGTCCGGGGCATTCTCCAGACAGTAGCCCCGCTTTGTTGCGGAGGAGATGGTGTATCCCTCCTGCCGCAGGCCCTCGATTGCCTTCCACACGCCTGCCCGGCTGATTCCAAGTTCCCGGCTCATGGCTTCACCGGACAGATATTCTCCTTGACGCTCCCGCAGCAGCGACAGCACCTTTTCACGGCTCATGGTATCCGCCTCCTTTTTTTCCATTATAGCCTGTATAAAGAGGTGCGTCAACGGGAATTCCTCACCGCTGCCGCCTACTGCATTTTGGTTTTCCCGCAGACATTATTTGGAACAGGCTAGTTATATTTTGATGGAAGCGAAGCGGAAATATGGAAGCCAGGCAGTTTATACACGAAAAAATCAGGAGGGGGATTCTTCCCCCTCCTGACTGTGGTGCATGATTGTTACTGCTCATCCTCGATCAGACCGTAATCGCCGTCGTTGCGGCGGTAAACGACAGCAAAAGCGCCGCCAGCCTCCTCATCCCGGAAGGCAAAGAAACCATGCTCCAGCAGGTTCATCTGCAAAATTGCCTCTTCCCGGGTCATAGGCTTGAGGGGGAAGGTCTTGCTGCGGACGATGCGGTATTCGCCCTCTTCCGGTTCATCGGGGGCGAAGGTAGACACCTCGCTCACGTCCAGCGCCCGCTCGAAAGCGCCCTGGCGCAGCCGCTTCTCCAGGCGGGTTTTGTTTTTGCGGATCTGGCGTTCCAGAGTGGTTACAGCGGCGTCGATAGAGGCTCGCATATCGGAGGTGCTTTCCGACACCCTGAATATGGTGCCGCTGGAGCGGACGGTAATTTCCACCTTGTTATTCCGCTCCTTTTCTACACTGAATGTGACAGCCGCAGTGGCGTCCTCCTTAAAGAAACGGTCCAGTTTTCCCACCTTTTTTTCCGCATACGCGTGGATCGAGTCTGGCAGGTTTACCTTTTTGTCCGTCAAGATCAATTTCATTGAGATCGCTCCTTTCGCCCAGAGGGCTGGTATAAACCGGCGGGTGAGGTTCCCTCCGATTATCCTTATTATACCACAAGGCGCAAAAAAGTCCAATGGTTTTTGTTAAAATTTTCTAAATTCTTCTCCCACCGATAAACACGGCCCGCACATTGCCGGTTACCTCCAGGGGATGGCGGTCTGTGACAACAATATCAGCTTCCTTACCGGGGGTCAAGGACCCCAAGTCTTCGTCCAAACCGGCAATTTTTGCCGCATTGATGGTAATCGCGGACAGGGCAGTCTCTTTGTCCAAACCTCCTTTAACCGCCAGAGCGGCGCACAGGGGCAGATATTGAATTGGCACCTCTGGATGGTCGGTGCAAATCGCAAAGGGTACCCCGCCTTTGTGCAGAAGGGAGGGAGTTTTTAAGGACATATCGGTTAATTCCGGTTTGGAACGGTCTCCCAAACAGGGGCCGGTAATCACCGGGACTCCCTCTTCCTGAAGAAAATCCACTATCAAGTGGCTGGCGGTGCCATGGACAATGACACACTTTAAATGAAATTCACGCGCAATTCGCACTCCTGTAACAATATCGCTTGCACGGTGAGCGTGGATATGGACCGGCAGTTTCCCGCGGACTACAGGAAGGAGGGCCTCGAGCTTGGCGTCGTAGTCGGGCGGATCGGTATCCTCGTCTGCTTTGTCCAGTTTTTCCCCATATTCGAGAGCTTTACGCAGATTTTCACGAATAATCGCGGCAATTGCCATTCTGGTCACGGGGGTCTCGTCCCGGTTGTGGTAGACCTGCTTTGGGTTTTCACCCAAAGCCAGTTTCATGGAAATCGGAGCCTTGACGACCATAGCGTCTACCCAGCGTCCATCCGTTTTGATGGCGGCGAATTCCCCGGAGATGGGGTTTGCGGACCCAGGTCCGGTGAGCACGGTGGTTACCCCTGCCTCCCGGGCCTCAGAAAAACAGCGGTCCAGAGGGTTGATGGCGTCAATGGCCCGAAGATGGGGGGTGCAGGGGTCGGTTTCCTCATTTCCATCGTCGCTTTCAAAGCCCAGAGCGTCCCCAAACATGCCCAAGTGGCAGTGGGTGTCGATGAAACCGGGGGAGATGTGTCCCCCCTGAGCGTCAAAAACATCTCCCGTCCAATTTTTTGGGCAGTTCTCGATGGGCCCGACCTGGGCAATTTTACTTCCGGATATGGCGACAAAACCGTTTTCAATGACTGGCCCATCCATTCTGTGGACCGTTCCGTTGATGATCAGCATAAAATATCCCCTTCTTGACAATATACGGCAAAACTTCTCATTGACTTGACTGGTAAATTATGGTAGACTTGTCCCAGCTCGACCAATATGCTTTGTGCGAGTCTCTCCCCGCACATGGGCGCTCTTTACCCTGTAAAGAGCGTCTTTTTTATGCCGGCAGAACGTGTTGCGGAGTGTCTGCCAGACCCGGCAAAGCGGTTCGATACAAAGGGGGCCGTCTGTAGGACGGCCCCCTCTCCGCTATACATGTTTACCGGCGTCCGCCGCCGCGGCGGTTTCCGCCCTTCTTTTCGATGTAACGCAGTTCTGACAGTTTGCTGTCAGAAGACTGCATAAATTGTTTAAGCCGGTCCTCGAAGTCGGTGGGCTCCTTAGGAGGCTGATGGACGAAGCCCATCGGGCGGGCCGAACCGCCGCCCGGACGCGGAGGACGGCTGCCTCCACCGCCCGGACGCTGGCCGCCGCCTTGTCTGGGGGCGCGCTGGGGCGGGGGTTCTACCTGTTTGATGGACAGATTGATCCGGTTTGATTGGTCAATCCCGATGATCTTTACTTTAACCTCCTGCCCCTCGTGCAGATGGTCGCTCACCTCATTCACATAGGAATAGGCGATTTCCGAGATGTGAACCAGACCGGATTTTCCTTCTGGCAGGGCTACGAAAGCCCCGAACTTTGTGATTCCTGTCACTTTGCCATCCATGATGGCTCCCACACTTAACTCCATTGAAGCGCAATGTCCTCCCTTGTAAAACTTGGAACTCTACACACACAGATACCCGCTTTCAGAACCTGCATTTATAATCTTTAGGATGCAGATACTCAGTTTGCCACGTCGATAAAGAGGGTTTCCCCCTGCTCCACATAGCCGCGGTCCCGGGCCACCCGCTCCAGCATCTCAGGGTCGTCGCTGTTTGCGATGGCGTCGGCCAGTTTTCGGTTTTCCAGCTGCTGGTCGGTAACCTGTTCGGCCAGTTCGTCTCGCTGAAGCTGAATGTCCAGAATCTTCCCCCGCAGATCCAGAAGAGAGGTGGCCATATAAATCAGAAGGGCCAAAACTACGATCTTGGTCAAAAAACAGGCTCGTTTGAACTCCATGACTGCCTTCTCCTTTCTCACGAAGGTCCCGACGGCGGGCGGCTGTATCAAGCTGTCCGGGTATCGTCTTCATTCTATACCATTTCGTTCCGGAAAGGAAGATGTTTTTTAGAATTTTTCTGATTTTTTTTAAAAGCCCCTTCGCAAGACCCAGGGGGAAGGTCAAAATGCCCAAAACAGCTTCCACTAAATCGGCGCCCAGATACCCCAATTTCAGCATCCAGGGGCTGACGGCCCAAAAATAGAGTGCCCCGCCGGCCAGGCAGAAGGCGGCGCCGTACAGTCGGATCTGGCCGCCCCACGCCCCCTGGGACCAGATAAACAGAGATGCGGTGGCCGTCAGCCAGAACAGCAGGTCCAGCAGCGGCCCCAGAAGCGGGACTCTGATCCGTACCCGAAGAATCCGAAACAGATCATAGGTCACCCCCATCGCGCCCCCCAGCAGCAGAGCCTGACACAGTGCCCGGCTCTGCTGGGCCAAATCTACGTTCATCCGCCGAACAGGCGGGCAAGGAAGCCGCCCCGCTCCCGGTGTTCCTCCCCATAAATCAGCGCGTTTACCCGGCCCTCCACCTTCAGGTCTCCGCCGTCTAAAGACAGCTTTTCAATGTGCAGATCCTCACCCTGGATTTCCAGCCCGCCCTGGGCGGTGGTGAGGTAGATGGCGCTCTCATCAAAGCTCTCCACCTCTTCCACACCGGAGATGACCAGCTGTTCCCGTTCTTCCAGGATAACATGGTGACTCAGAGCCGGACGGGCCCGGTTGTCCTCAAATGCCATAGCACTTCCCCCTTTCTCTCTATCCTATGGTTTGGACCAGAGGCTTTATGATAAAATCGTCCATTTCGCACATAGAAATCGCAGGTCCGCCGGAGTACAATAATATCATATTTTGCCTGGAGGCTCTTTTTATGACAAAAGCGATCTTTTTTGACATTGACGGTACGCTGGTCAGCTTTGACACCCACCGCGTCTCTCCCGCCGTGCTGGACGCCCTCCAGCGTCTGCGGGAAAAGGGGATTAAACTGTTTATTGCTACAGGGCGGCACCGAAGTATGTTGTCCTACATCAACGGAGTGTTTCCCTTTGACGGATATGTCACCCTCAGCGGACAGTACTGCTTCTGCGGCCAGCAGGTGGTTCGCCGCAACCCCATGGAGCGGGCAGCGGTGGAGGAGCTGGTGGAGGCGGCGCGTTCCAACGCCTTCTCCTGTATTTTTCTGGAGGGACAGGAAATTTATGTTAATTTTGCGGATCTGCCTACGAAGAATATGATGAAGGAATTGGACCTGCCCATCCCGCCTGTCAGCGACCCAAGCCGGGCTTTGGAGGGAGAACTGTTTCAGGCCCTGGCGTTTCTGACAAAAGACAGGGAGTCCTTGCTGCTGGACCAGGTGCCTCACTTGAAAACCACCCGTTGGCATCCCAGCTTTCTGGATGTGATTCCTGCTACTGGCGGAAAGGACCACGGCATGGACGCCATTCTGGAGCATTTCCACATTCCGCTGGAGGAATCAATGGCCTTTGGCGACGGAGAAAACGACCTTACCATGCTCCGCCATGCGGGGGTGGGGGTGGCTATGGGCTCCGCCAGCGAGGTGGTGAAGGCTGGGGCCGGATATATCACCGGTTCTGTAGAAGAGGACGGCATTGTGTCCGCGCTGAAGCACTTTGCCCTCTTGTAAAGCCGCTTCTCCTGTCGGCGCGGCGCACCCCGCATAACCGGCCTGCGAGGGCGTACGACCTGGTTTGCACAATATTTACAAAATGGTATAGCTTTTTCTCGGGGAATCGTGTACAATAGAGACAAGTACCAAAATCGTACATGAAGGAGGCTGTTCCATGAAACTAACATTTTTCGGCGCCGCCCATGCGGTAACCGGCAGCTGCCACTGTCTGGAGGTCAACGGCAAAAAAATACTGATTGACTGCGGCTTGCAGCAGGGCAAGGATGAACACGACGGCAATACCTTGGATTTTGCACCCAACTACATCGACTATGTGTTGATTACCCATGCCCATATCGACCACTCCGGCCGCCTGCCCCTATTGGTGAAAGAGGGCTTCAACGGCCGCATCCTCACAACTGGCTTGACGGCTCAGCTGTTGTCCGTGATGCTCCGGGACTCCGCCCACATCCAGGAGGGTGACGCCAACTGGCACAACCAGAAAGGGAAACGCGCCGGATTGCCTCCAGTGGAGCCGCTGTACACCCTGATGGATGCGGAAGAGGCCATCCAAATGCTGGAGACAGTGGAATATGGCTGGCTGTTTGACCTGTGTGAGGGTGTAAAGGTCCGATTTACCGATGCTGGTCATCTGCTTGGCTCCTCCTGTGTGGAAATTTGGGCCACAGAGAACGGTGTTACGAAAAAGATTGTGTTTTCGGGCGACTTGGGCAATGAGGCGCAGCCCATTATCCGGGACCCCTCCTTTGTGGACGAGGCCGACTATGTGGTTATGGAGTCTACGTATGGTGACCGGAACCATGAGCCTCCGGAAAGCTATGCCGGAGCCTTGGCAGACCTCATCGACGAGGTGTTTGCCAAAGGCGGCAACATTGTAATTCCCTCCTTTGCTGTGGGCCGTACCCAGGAGCTGCTGTACTATCTGCGTGAGATCAAACGGGACGGCTTGGTCCAGTCTCTGCCCAGCTTCAAGGTTTATGTGGATTCTCCGCTGGCCTCGGAAGCAACTAAGATATACTCTGGAAACTTGAAAGGGTATCTGGACGATGACGCAATTGCCGTCATTCAGGGGGGAGAAAACCTGTTTACCTTCCCGGGACTTACCCTTACCCAGAGTACCGAAGAATCGCGTGCCCTCAATGATGATAAGACCCCTAAAATCATTATCTCGGCTTCTGGTATGTGCGACGCAGGCCGAATCCGCCACCACCTAAAACACAACCTGTGGCGGCCCGAGTCCGCGATTGTCTTCGTGGGCTATCAGGGGGAGGGCACGCTCGGCCGCCGCCTGTTGGAGGGGGCGAAATCGGTGAAGCTCTTTGGCGAAGAAATCGCCGTTCGGGCTAAGGTGGTCAATTTCAAGGGCCTGAGCTCCCATGCCGACCGGGACCATCTGTTGGAATGGGTGGAGCATTTCGCGCCCAGGCCGCAGCAGGTCTTTGTGGTCCACGGAGATCAGGAGGTCACTGAGCTGTTTGCCAACGACTTGAACCAGCGGGGGATTCCTGCCCATGCGCCCCTCTATGAGGAGGTCTACGACCTGATGACCAACTGTATGCTGGCCAAGGGCGTAGCGCTGGAGGTCAAGCGGACGACCGGCGGTGCAAGCGCACCCTCTGCCGCCTATGTCCGCCTGCAAGACGTGTCCCGGAGCCTGGCCGACCTCATCAGCCGCAGCCGGGGACGCTCGAACAAGGACCTGGCAAAGCTGGCCGACCAGATCAAACTGGTTATGGAAAAATGGGAGTGAGTTCTCTTATTTTCCAGCCCCTGGAAGCCAGAATTGAGCATTATTGTCAAGATCGGAGATTATTCTATGGAAATCAACCGCGAGGAACTCAAACGGCAGGCCAGAGAACGCATTGCTGACACGGAACCGAAATTTTGGATGGTAGCTCTGACCTATGTTGCCATGACCACCGGGATATCCTGGCTGCTTACCCTCATCCCCGTACCCGCTGGAAGTTTTCTCCAGCCCTTCTTTCAAGTCCTGTTGACGCTGTACACCGCTGTAATCCAATTCGGTATGTGCCTGTGGGCCCTGTGGACCTGGAGACAGCTGAACCCAGGAATAGGCTCCCTGGTTCAGGGCTTTTCGGTGGCGGGCCGGGTATTGCTGATGACGCTGGGTGTCATGATCCGGGTTGTGGGTTGGTACTTTATCATCGCATTGGCGCTGGGTACGCCGGTGCTTCTCCTGATTATAAGCGGCGGGGGAGCGGGTTTGGGCATGTTCAGTTTTCTGCTCCTTGTGGTTGGGATGGTTGCAGTTGTCATCATCCTGAAATTGCGCTATGCCCTGGCCCCCTTTCTGCTGGCTGACCGCCCCGACGATGGGCCTGTCATGCCGATTCTGCGCAGTGCTGTGCTGATGCGGGGCTGGAAAATGGAGCTGTTTAAGCTGGAACTTTCCTTTTTAGGCTGGGAAATCCTTAATGCAGCCCTGGCTCTGGCGGTAAATCTCTTTTTCTTGAGTCAGGCAGGGCTGCTGACTGAGGCCGCCCTTTTGGCCCCGGAATGGCGGGAGCAAATGATTATGGTCCTCTACTCCGTGCCGGCGGCAATTCTTAGTTCTCTGGTAACGGTGCCGATTTACTTGTGGCTGCTGCCGTATCGCGCGGCGGCCCGGGCGGGTTTTTACGATGCCCGGCTGCTGCTCGCTGAGCGGGAAGACCGGTTTTCAAAGATGCCGCCGTTATAAGGCGAACCTAATAAAACCTGTGTTCACAATCTCAAGCGGCCATCATAGGTGGCCTTTTGCCGCCCTGTGTGGTTGGAAAGTTTGAACTCTACAACGAGTTTCGGCGGTTTTTTACCGTGAATAGCGAAAAATTCCCTGCCATTCAGAATTTTCACTTATGAATACCGCTTCTTACAGACTGTCTGTTATCTGGACAAAACCGGCGCCGCTGTTACAGCGGCGCCGGTTTCTTTTTTGAGAACTGTGTCCTGGCCGGATGTGCGTTGGAGGAGGGACTAAAGGACATGAAGCAGTTCTTCGACCTCGTCCCGGCTGTAACATCCGTTGAGAACAGCGAGCAAGGCGTTGGGGGACATGTGTTCCGGCAGTTCCAGGCGTTTGAGGAGCGCCTGACGCCGCTCGTTACTGCCGGCGGTTCCAGACAGCCCGCAGGCAAATAGGTCGGCTTTGGTAAGGGCAGGGCGGGCCGGCAGAGCAGATGGTTCCTCCTCAAAGGTTGCGCCTGCCCGGCGCAGGATCTGTTCCAGAACATGCGGGGGCATACCCTCCACGCCCAGTTTGCCCTCGCGACCTGGCTGGCGTTTGCGGCGCTCCTTGCCGTAGATATCCGGGATGTAGGCATGCTTTAAATATTGTGCCGGAATGACGCCTTTGATTCGGTTTCGGATGACAAATCCAGCCCCGTCGGAGTCGGTGAGGACGACCAAGCCCCGCCGCCGTGCCGCCCTGTCCAGCAGAGCCATTTTCTCCGGGTCCTTGAAGATTTGAAAGCCGCCTGTCTCCAAAATGAGAGTGGATACCACCTGAGACAGAGTATTTTTGTCGTAACGGCCCTCAACCACGACAGCCTCTTGAATATGAAGCATAGAGCTGAATTTCCTTTCTGCCAGACTTTTTTCGGTATTGTTGAAACAGTATAGCACAAGAACACAGTTTGGTCAATTTGGGACGGACGCCCGGGCGAACAGCTTGTATAAAATGGATATTTTCCACAAATAGCGGTAAAAAAAACCTCTTTTTTACCATCTGGTATCGGAAGGCCAAATCGTATATAATAAACAATTAAAGAAGCAATAGGGAGGGGACATTTTTGCAATGAAACATTCCTTTGAGGACATCCAATACTGTGAGACGCTGTTTAACTGCTTTTACGATGTAGGCGGTTTGACCAGCGGCGGCGTGACGCGGTTGGGGTACACCGAAATCGAGGACCAGATGCACGAAATCTTTACACGGCTGGGCAAAGAACTGGGCTGCGAGAGTGCTCATGACGAGGTGGGCAACACCTTTGTGGGCAGTGCGGCCCGAGACGGCTGTTACTTGATTGGTTCCCATCTGGACTCGGTCATCGACGGCGGGCGTTATGACGGTGTGGCCGGTATTATTGCCGGGCTAATGGTTCTGCGCTGGGCCAGAGAAGAGGGATTGAATATTCCCATTCGAGTGGGAGCTTTCCGCTGTGAGGAGTCCAGCAATTTTGGCTGCTGTACTATTGGAAGCGGACTGGTAACCAGAGAGATTTCCAGAGAAAAAGTGGCGGGACTGGTATCTAAGGATGGACAGACCCTGGAATCCATCTTTGCTGGCCGGGGCTACAGTCTGGACCCGCCCCGAATCTCGGGCCTGGCGGGTTACCTGGAACTACATATCGAACAGGGCAAGGTGCTGGAGGAGTCGGGGACCTCGGTGGGTATTGTACAGACCATCGCCGGACCCCGCCGATTCAAGCTCTACCTGCGGGGACTGGCGGAACACTCAGGCGCTACCCCCATGGCCCTGCGCAGCGACGCTATGTGCGCGGCGGCAGAATTGATTTTGGAGATTGAACGTCTGGGCAACAAAGAGGCCGCCTATCAGACGGTGGCTACCGTGGGCGTAGTGAACAACAAGCCCAATGTGATGAACGTGATCCCTGGCGAGGTAGAACTGGGTGTGGATATCCGGGGCATTGACCGGACCAGCCTGGACCGCATTGAGCTGGAAATGAAAGATGCGGCTAAGCGCATCTGCTTCCGGCGGAATATTGAGTATCTGGAGGAGAAGCTTAGCGAGTTTCCGCCAGTGAACATGAGCGGAGACGTACAGATGGGGCTGGAGCGGGCGGCTCAGAGGCTGGGAATCAGCAGCAGGAGGATGATGAGCGGGGCAGGACATGACGCGATGGCTTTCCCGGCCCTGTGCGAAACGGGGATGGTCTTTATTCCCTGTCAGAAGGGCATCTCCCACAACCGGGCAGAGTTTGCCAGCCTGTCCAGCATCTGCGACGGGGCCCGAGTAATTTATGAGTATCTGAAAGGAGCGGCGGAATGATCCTGATTAAAAACGGACGTGTGGTAGACCCTGCCTCCGGGACCGACGAGGCGCTGGATCTTCTTTTGGAGGACGGCAGGATCAAGGCCCTGGGCAAGTTTTCCCGGTCGGAGAGCTATGAGCAGGTGATTGACGCCGCAGGTAAGATTGTAGCCCCGGGATTGGTGGATATCCATGTTCATTTCCGAGACCCCGGCTTGACCTATAAAGAGGATATCGTTACCGGTTCCGCCGCGGCGGCGGCGGGAGGTTTTACCACTGTGATCTGTATGGCGAATACCAAGCCGGTGGTGGACTCGGTGGACACTCTGTCCGATCTGCGCCGCAGAGCGGAAGAACTGCCGGTCCATGTGCTCAACGCGGCGGCGGTGACAAAGGGCCTCAAGGGGGAAGAGCTTACCGACATGAAAGCCCTGCGGGCGGCAGGCGCCGCCGGATTCACCGACGACGGCATCCCCATTGCCAGCAGTGCCCTGCTGTTTGAGGCTATGAAGATGGTCCAAGAGTTGGATGTGCCCATCAGCCTCCACGAGGAGGACCCGGCCCTGATTGCCAGCGCCGGAGTGAATCAGGGAACGGTTTCCCGCCAGCTGGGCGTGGGCGGAGCACCGGCCCTGGCTGAGGAATCCTTGATTGCCCGGGACTGTGCACTGGCTCTGCGTACCGGGGCCAAGGTGGATATTCAGCACATAAGCAGCGGCGTTTCGGTGGACATCGTCCGGTCTATGAAGCGGCTGGGCGGCCGGATTTTTGCTGAGGTGACCCCGCAGCATTTCTCCTTGACGCAGCAGGCGGTGCTGGAGCGGGGGGCGCTGGCCAAGGTCAATCCGCCTCTGCGGGAAGAGGCCGACCGCTACGCCCTGATTCAAGGGTTAAAGGACGGTACAATCGACTTTATCGCCACCGACCATGCCCCCCACAGCCGGGAGGAGAAGGCGAAGGAGCTGAACCAGGCGCCCAGCGGCATGATTGGCCTGGAGACCGCTCTGGCCCTTGGCATTACCAATCTGGTGCGTAAGGGACACCTCACTATGCTCCAACTGCTGGAGAAGATGACCGTCAATCCCGCCCGGTTTTATAATTTGGACTGCGGAACGCTGAAGGAGGGGGCGGCCGCCGATCTGGTGATTTTTGATGAGCGGGAACGGTGGACTGTGACAGAAGATGGCTTCCGTTCCAAATCGTGCAATTCCCCCTTTATTGGGATGGAGTTGTATGGAAAGGTACACTATACCATCTGCGGCGGACGCGTGGTTTACGAGGCATAAGGCAAACGGCCCGGCGGGGCGGCTTGCCCTGACTGGAGAGATAGAAGGAGAACAAAATATATGAAGAAAGCAGATACCACCTCCCTGGCAAAGAAGATGGCGATTGCCCTTGTATGCGGTCTGGCGGCTGGCTTGATCATGATGCTGGTCCGGGAATCCCTCACCAGTTCCGGCGGCGGAGCAACTTGGACGATGATAAACAACATTCTGTTCCAGGATATCACACAGGCTGGGGCGGAGCGTGCGTTGGGTATTTTTTACATCATCGGGCAGCTGTTTATCAAGTCTTTGCAGTTGGTAATCGTACCTATGGTGTTTACCTCCATTACTTTGGCGATCGGGCAGATCTCCGATACCAGGACACTGGGACGGATCTCGGTCAAGACCATAGGCATTTTCCTGCTGTGCTCCTTCTTTGCCCTGGTGCTGGCCTGTGGGGTTGGTATTTTGTGCTATGATATGGGGATGTTTAGTGCCCAGGTGGAGGGATTGACCGGCGCAGCCGGTTCCACTGGCTCCAACCCTTTAAACGTGGTGCTTAATGTGGTGCCCAACAACATTGGTGCCGCCTTCAGCAGTAATACCGCAGTGCTGGCAGTTGTTTTTCTGGCGGTGTCGCTGGGCCTGTGCATGAACGCTATGCCCGCAGAGAAGACCTCCACCTTGAAAAAGATTATCACTGAAATAAACGATGTGGTAGTGGTGTTCCTAAACTATGTGGTCACAAAATTCGGACCCTTTGCCATCTTTGTTCTCTTGACCCGCACCTTTGCCAGCTATGGAATCAACTATCTGCGCCCCGCCCTAGCCTATGTGGTGGTCACGGTGGTTCTCCTTTTGCTGTTCCTGCTGGTGGGGTATCCTCTGTTTGTAGTGGTTTTGGCCAAGCAGAATCCTATCACGTTTATTAAGAAGATTTCCAACGTGGCGATTTTCGGCTTTTCCACCTCCTCCAGCGCGGCGACCCTGCCCCTGAACCAGAAGACCTGTACAGAGGGCTTCGGCGTGGACGAGACCATCGCCTCCTTTGTCCTGCCACTGGGTATGACGATCAATATGAATGGTACCGCCATTATGCAGGTGGTTGCGACTGTGTTTATCGCCGGATGCGCAGGCTACAGCGTCACCTTTCCACAGCTGGTAGTGATCGCCCTGCTGGCTTTGATTGCCTCTGCCGGCACCCCCGCTGCTCCTGGCGCGGGCGCGGTGATTCTGTTTACCATTTTGTCCGGCGTGGGCTTTACCAACGACGCTGCTCTGCTGGCGTATGCCTTGATTCTGGCTATCAACCGGCCAATCGAGATGCTGGTTACCTCGCTCAATGTGGTGGGTGACGCGGTGACCAGTATATGCGTGGCCAGAAGCGAAGGAAAATTGGACGAGAGCAAATATAACGCATAGCGACAGCCGCCATTCCCGCCCCTATTTAGGGGCGGGAATGCGAGATTAGAACGCAGGAGGGTATTATGGCAAAAATATTGGAAAACCGCAGGGTGGCGGACGACTTCTGCTTTATGAAGGTGGAAGCGGACAACGATGCAAAGATGGGACAGTTCTACATGCTCCGGGCCTGGGACACATATCCGGTTCTCTCCCGGCCCATCAGTGTGTTTGACTCCGACGGAACAACAGTCAGCTTTTTATACAAGGTGGTGGGTCAGGGAACGGAAATATTCCAAAACCTCCAGCCTGGGGGCGAGATCAAAATAGACGGTCCCCATGGAAACGGGTTCCCAGATGTGCAAGGAAAAATTGCACTGGTAGGGGGCGGCGTGGGCATTGCCCCGCTGTACCTGACGGCAAAGGAGCTGAAAAAAGCCCACCCGGACAGCACAGTAGATGTGTTTTTGGGCTTCTCCGGTCAGCCTATGCTGGTGGAGGAGTATGAGAAATCGGCGGACAGTGTCACAGTGAATGTGGGAGGCTTTGTCACAGATGATATCGACCCCACCCAATACGACGTTATCATGACCTGCGGGCCGGAGGTTATGATGCGGGTGCTGTATCAGAAATGCGTAGATTCTGAGGCGAAAGCCAAGGTCTATGTGTCTATGGAAAACCGTATGGCCTGCGGCATCGGGGCCTGTCTGGTGTGTACCTGCAAGACGAAGAGCGGCAATAAGCGGGCCTGCAAGGACGGCCCCGTAATGGAAGGCTGGGAGGTGTTCGGCGAATGAGTAAGCGGTTGGAGACGGTTTTTGCCGGTGTGACCTTTAAAAATCCGGTGGCGCTGGCCTCGGGGACCTGCGGCTTCGGTAAGGAGTTTAACGAGTATTTCGACATTCAAAAGCTGGGCGGCTTGTGCTCCAAGGGGCTCACGCTGAACCCCTGCCCAGGCAACGACGGCATCCGGGTGTGGGAGACCCCCAGCGGCGTTATGAACAGCGTGGGGATGGAGAACCCCGGTGTGCGCCATTTTATCGAGTGCGATCTGGAGCGAATGAATTCTTTGGACCTGGTGAACATCGTCAATCTGGGTGGACACAGTGAAGAGGACTACTTAGAAGGCGTGGCCCTGCTCAATGAGCATGAGCTGGACCTATTGGAACTGAACATCTCCTGCCCTAACACAAAGGCAGGGTGCATGAGTTTCGGGATTCAGACCGAGACGGCCCGGGATATTGTACGGAAGGTGCGGGCGGTCTGCAAACACAAGCTGGTAGTGAAGCTCTCGCCCAACGCGGAGAATATTACCGCTCTGGCCCGGGCCTGTGAGGAGGAGGGCGCGGACGGCCTTTCTTTGACCAATACCTATCAGGCACTGGCGATTGACTTGAAAAAACGCAGGCCGGTTTTCCAAAATGTCTATGCTGGACTGTCCGGTCCAGCTATTAAACCCATCTCTCTGCGCATGGTCCATCAGGTGGCCCACACAGTATCCATCCCGGTTATGGGGATCGGCGGTATTACCACTTGGCGGGATGCGATTGAGTTTATCATGGCAGGGGCAGCGGTGGTGCAGATCGGTGCGGCCTCCTTTATGGACCCAACTGCGGCACTGGATGTGATTGATGGTATGGAGCGGTATCTAGCGGAAAACAGAATTACAAATATATCGGAAATCCGGGGAATTATCTGAGCGGCCGCCCCGTTTATGGAAGGAGCTGACAACATGCTGAAAGGTAAGAAGGTTATCATTTTTGATATGGATGGTACTCTGATTGACTCCGTAGGCGTCTGGAATGACGTGGACCGGGCCCTGATTCAGCGCATTCGCACGGACGGCGGCACAGACACCCCTGACGTCCAGGTACAACGGGACGAGGCCCTGCGGCAGTTCAGCAAGTCCGCAAATCCCTATGTGGAGTATTGCGGCTTATTGAAGAATAAATATGGTAGTGCCCTGAGTCCAGAGGAAATCCACACCCTGCGCTATGACATTGCCCAGCATTTTTTGAAAAATGTTGTCGGCTACAAACCGGATGCGGATGTATTTCTTCGCCGCCTGAAAGAGTCGGGCTATACGCTGGTAATTGCCACCACCACCAAGCGGGGCAATATGGACATTTACCGGACGCAAAATGCACAGATGATGGCCAAAGCAAATATTGATGATCTGTTTACCCTGATTTACACCCGAGAAGACGTCCGGGAAATCAAACCAAATCCAGAGATTTACCTCCGGGTGATGCAGGAACTGAACGCCTTACCGGAAGAGTGCCTGATTTTTGAAGACTCTTTGATCGGGATTGAAGCGGCCAAACGTGCGGGCGTTCAGTCGGTGGCGGTGTACGACCGGTATTCCGATGGGGAACGGGAGCAGATCAATGCTCTGGCGGATTATCAGCTGGAGAGCTATACGAAATTGCTGGAACAGGAAGCGTTTTGATGGACATAGCTCCTTGCCATATTCCAGTTTCTCTGGTAGAATATAAGGCAGTGAAATTTACGGGCTTAGCCGGCGCTGCCGGTAAAGCGGAAGGGGTGCGGTATGTTTTTTAAAAACTCATTTTTAGGCAGACTGTTCTGGGACAATGTAGAAGATGAAGAGACAGCGGAAAAAGAGGCGGAAGAAGCGGAGAAGGCGAAACGAGAAACAGGTTCCGAACAACTTCAGGAAGAGCAGGCTGCGGAGCCGGAACGTCCGCCGGGACATATGCTTCAGCTGTCCCAATCCCACTCCTTCTATAAACTGTGGGAGATTTGCAGTGCGCAGATGGCGGGAATTCCTCAGCCCGAGCTGTGCCTGGAGGGTGATTCAGACCCGCTTCTGCCCGACGAGGAAGCGAAAAGAGAACTGCTCCGCCTGCAAATGCTGGTAAACTCTACCGCGAATGGACGCTATGAGAAGCTCCAGACGAAGAAGACAACGGAGGATGGCGAGCCTGCCCCATTTCCAGACCTAGATGCCCAAGTGGTGGTGTATGTGTCGCAAAACGCGCTGACTGCATGGCTGTTGGTCTATCCGCCTGTCAGCCAGGGCAAAGAATTAGACCGCGAAATGCTGGCGCAGGCTCTGGAAAAGGAGCATGTGAGTCTTGGCTTGAACGGCGGGCTGATCAGCGAGCTGCCCCAGCACCCGGCGCGTTATTTCCGGCTTTGGCCCATCGCCCAAGGAATTCCTCCGGTCCATGGTGTGGATGGCCGGGTGATGGACCTGTTCCCTCGGGTGGAGGAGCGCAAGCTGGATGTGGACGAGAGCAACCGGGTGGACTACACCAACCTGAATTTTATCCATAATGTGGAGAAAGACGGCGTGATTTGCCGGATTATCCCGCCCACCAAAGGTACGCCCGGACGGAGTGTACAGGACAAAGCGGTGGAAGCGAAAGACGGCAAGCCGGCTCCGGTTCCCAAGGGGCGCAACACAGAGCTGTCTAAGGACGAAACCGCGCTGTTGGCGTCGATTGCCGGACATGTTGAGTTCAGTGGACGCAGTTTTCAGGTCAAACCGGTGCTGGATATTCCAGGAAATGTTGATTTTTCTGTGGGAAATATTAACTTTTTTGGAGATGTTCGGATCCGTGGAGACGTTTGCGCAGGGTTCACGGTCCGCGCTACGGGCAGTATCACCGTGGACGGCGTGGTAGAAGCCTGTTCCATAGAGGCTGGTAAGGATCTGGTAGTGGCCAGAGGGGTTCAGGGCGATAATCAGGCTGTAATTCGGGCGCAGCGAAATGTGTTTGCCAAATATTTGGAAAACAGCTGCATTTATGCTAAAATGGACCTGGAGACCGAGTGTATTGTCAATTGTGAGGTCTATTGCGGCGGAAAGGTGACCGTGAAAGCGGGCCATCGGAGCATCATTGGCGGAAGTGTTCATGCAGGTACCGAGATTCATGCCGGTATTATTGGTTCTCGGGCCGAAAACCGAACGGAGATTTTTCTGGGCGGACAGCCCTGTGAAGATTTCGATTTTGACATGCTGACCAAAGAGATTAAGGAACTGACGGAGAAGATGGAGCGGACCGAACGTCAGCCGGACAGTCCCAACAAGGTCACCCAAATCGGTAAGCTCAGGATGCAGCTTGCGGTGAACCGGGGCAAGCTGGAGATGATCCGAAAGGAGCGTGAACAGCAGGCTCAGGAGACTCCGGATTTCAGTCAGTGCCGTATGAAGGGCAGTACCGTGTACCCTGGTACCGTGCTGTCTATCGGTGGGGTAATCCACCAGTTTACCGATTTAACCATCCCCTGCGCGGCGTCTCTGTCGGGCGGTGAGATACGGCTAATCTGACGGAGTTTAAGGAGGAATTTTATGGACACCGTTTTGTCCCAGCAGAATCTGGAAGAGATGCTGGACCAGGCTGTTCAGGAAGTTGCGGAGCAGACGGCTGGCGTGCGTCTCTACCGGAAGGAAAACTTTGTGGGGGAGGACCTATGTACCATACATATTACCTTTAACAGAGGGTTTCGGTCCTGCCTGTCGCTATGTGCAGACACTGCACTGGTGGCCCGCATGGCTAGGAATGCCTTTGGCGTGGATGAGCTGACTCCCCAGGATCTGGAGGATTTTGGAAAGGAGTATTGCAATATGCTGTGCGGCAAGATTGCGGCGTTTCTGTTCCGAACAACTCAAGTTGCCGCACGTTTCAGTGTACCAAGTTTTTTTCAAGGGCGCTTTGTGCCTGAGGACTTTCAAGCACAGTTCGCGTTGTCTTATTCCGACGACCAGCCCAAAAGCGCACAGCTGACCCATTATATACCTTGTCTCCGGGAATGCGCGGCTGCGCCCGGTGTAACCTGAATTTGACAGAAATGAGGAGATTTGGAATGGCTAAACGAGTAATGGTGGTAGATGATTCCCGGATGATCTGCGTGCAGATGAAGAATATGCTGTCCGGGTCGGACTATGAGGTAACGGCATACTGCCGCAGCGGGGAAGAGGCTGTAGAACAGTACGGCCAGATTGAGCCGGATGTGGTGACCATGGACATCATCATGCCAGGTATGGATGGACTGGAGGCGGCTCAGACCATTTTGGAGGAGTACCCTGAGGCCAGGATTGTGATGGTGTCTTCTCTGGCTTACGATACCACCTTTGAAGAGGCGAAAAATATCGGTGCGAAGGGCTTTATTGACAAGCCTTTTGTGAAGGAACAGCTGATCGAGGCTCTTCAGGGCGCCTTTGCAGAGGACGCGGAATAAAGCGGAATTTAAAAGGCTACAGATGATAGACAGATAGAGAGATGATGTGAATATGAACTATGAGGAGCTGTATCTTACAGGATTTATCCATGAGATGGCCGATGTGTCCAGCGGTCCCCATTCCAGAAAGTTTTGCTTTGTCCTTGGGGCAGGGGCGTCCAGAACTTCGGGGATTAAGTCGGGGCAGGAGCTGGTCAATATTTGGGACAAAGAACTTAAAGAGCGGAATTTAGATGAGTACCAGCGATGGAAACAGGAGTTTGGGATTACAGACGAAAATAGGTACGGTTTCTACAGTAAATATTACGAAAAACGCTTTGCCCGGGAACCGAGCGACGGATATAATTATCTGGAAAAGCTCATGGAACATGCAAGACCCAGCACAGGATACGTCATGCTCTCTTACTTGTTGACCCAGACCAGCCATAATGTGGTCATTACCACAAATTTTGACCATATGGTGGAAGATGCGGTTAACTACTATGCTCAAAATATTCCGCTGGTGGTTGGGCATGAGGCGCTGGCCCATTATATCTCTCAGCAGGCAGCTAGGCCGACCGTGATAAAAATACACCGGGATTTGCTGTTTGATCCCAAAAACAGCACCAAGGAGGTTAGAGAACTCCACAAGAACTGGGAAAATGCCCTGGATTATGTCTTTTCCAGGTATCACCCTATTTTTATCGGATATGCGGGCAACGATGAAAGCTTGATGGGGTTTTTGACTGCAAATGGCCAGAAATTCCAAGATAAAACCTGGAAGTATCCTTACTGGATGCTATATGGAACAGACCCGCTGGAAGGGCAGATTCTGGAATTTCTGGAAAAGGCCGGAGGGTACTTTGTCCGGCATAACGGTTTTGATGAGACGCTGTATTTAATGGGGGACGCGCTTGGCTATAAGGTGCCCACTAAGGAGAGGTTTCTGGCCAATGCAGAGGAACGCTATCAGATGCTGACCGATTCGATTGACGCATTTACAGCGAAAGAGAAGCAGTCTCGAGAGGAGAGCGAGCCTTTGCGTACTCCCGATACCCCGGAACCGGATGTGGAAGAGACCTCGGTCAGCATGGAAGAGACCCCGATTAGTGAGGCAATTCGCCGGGTGACCGGTCAGTCGGAACAGCAGAAGCTGTATAGTGAATCCATCTCTCTGTATGATGTGAACAAGTTTACAGAGGCGGCAGAAATTCAAAACAAGCTGGTACAGGAAAATCCGGAAAATGCCAGATATCACTACAGCTATGGCCGGACGCTGCATAAAATGAGCTGCTTTGACGCTGCCGCCGCTGAAATGCAGCGCGCAATTGAGCGGGAGCCCGGGCAGGCCCTGTACCATTGGAATCTTGGATATATCCTGAGAGATATAGAAGACCGCTTAGAGGAAGCCTTGTCCGCGATGCAAGAGGCGATTGAAATTGATCCTGAGGACGGGTTTTATCATTCACAGGCGAGTATTGTTTTGCTGCAAATGGGACGCAATGAAGAGGCATTAAAGGAAGTTCAGACCGCGATTGCGCTGGAACCGGATCACGCATTTTATTATGACAACCTGGGTGATGTGTATGGCGAGTTAGGCCCTGAGCAGGCGTTGCTGGAGGCCAGACAAAAGGCCATAGAACTACAGCCGGATGAGGCGTGGTATTATTTCAAATATGGCAAGTGCTTGTTTGATTTGGGTCGTTATGCGCAGGCGCACGATCAAGTGCAAAAGGCAGTGGAGCTTGAGCCGGGTGATAAGTTTTACCACCGCTATTTTGGAAAAGTGCTGGAAGCGATGGGCCGGCATGAAGAGGCGGCCAGTGAGAGACGGAAAGCGAATGTGCCGCAGGCCGCTTCCCGTGGATAGCAAAAGGGGTGCCTCGGAAAAGATTTTACAAATTGTTTCCATCTCTCTACTTGACGGGGGAGAGAGGAAGTGGTACAAATTGAGAGTCGGACTGAGGATGTGGTCCACAGTGTCAGCCTGACCGCCGGTTAGACCGGTGGTCAGGCTGATAGCATAAACTTGGAGGTTGAGTCCAATGGGTTATAATGGAAGAAGGATGGGTGGGAGCCGCAGCCGGTCCCGCCGCAGCGAGAGAACAGTAGCGGCTCAGACCCTGGCCCGAGTGATGCTGTTTCCGGTTCTGCTGTTTTATCTGGAACTGGTGCTCCACGTCTATATGAAAAATGCACTGGTTTATATCCCGGTATATCTGGTGTTTTCTCTGGCGGGAGGTCTTTTTTGTTCGGCTTTTGCACTGCCATGGCACAGGCTGGCAAACAGCATTGTCACGAAGATATTAGCGGTGGTAATTTCCCTGATTTACGTAGTGGAGCTGGTTGCCAAAACCATCCTTCAGACCTACTATGGACCTAGTTCGCTGGATACAGCGGCCAATAACCAGCTTACGGACTACTCTGACGTGATCATTTCTGCCGTCTTACGCATGATTCCCGTGATTTTGATTCTGCTGCTGCCCTCGATTCTGCTGTGCGTGTTTGGCAGACGTCTGATCGGCTTTGAGCGGTTTGATATCCGCTTTGCCATGTTGATTTTGGGAGGGTGCGCAGTATTCCATGTACTGGGTCTCGGTATTCTCCACCTGCCTTGGAAAGGGGACCTGACCCCCGCAAAGCTGTACCGGATGGACACCAACGGCGACGATCAGGTAGAACAGCTGGGCCTGCTGACCATGCTGCGCCTGGACGCAAAACATATGGTTTTCCCGGTGAAGAATACCATGGGCAGCGACTTCAGCGGTCTAAATACTTTGACTCCGCCGGTCAGCGGTTCCTCTGGGGATGATTCTCAGGCGGATGATCCAGGACCAATCATTGATACCTCTCCTAACGTGAAGGATGTGGACTTGGCTGCTCTTGCGGAAAGTGGGAAGAACGACGATATCAAATGGCTGGCCAACTATTTCAACAACATAACGCCTACCCGGAAGAACGAATATACCGGTATGTTTGAGGGGTACAATGTGATTCAGATTGTGATGGAAGGCTTTTCCGGCTATGCCATTGACAAGGAACTTACCCCGACGCTCTACAAACTTACCCACGAGGGCTTTGTGTTTAATAACTACTATACCGCGCTTCACTATACCAGCACTTCCAACGGCGAGTGCCAGACCTTGCTGGGGCTCTACCCCAAGAATGGCAACCCGATTACCATGAAGCGCACGGGACAGGTGCCGTTTAACGCCTATTTTACCCTTCCACAGCAGCTCAAGCGGGCGGGCTATCAGGTGCTGGGCTACCATGCAAACAGCGATATGTATGGCCGGTTGGACTCCCACACCAATTTGGGCTATGATTGGAAACAGTTCGGCAGCGGATTTGACAAGTTGGAGCTGAGTGAAAGCGGAGAACTGCTGTGGCCTCAGCGGGACTCCCACACGATTGAAGTCAGTGTGGATGACTATGTCAACGCGACCCAGCCGTTCCATGTTTACTATCTGACCATCAGCGGCCACATGCCTTACTCAGATAACCGAGTGGTAGCCCCCTATCGAGAGACGGTTCGGGCTTTGCCTTACAGTGAGACCACCCAAAATTATGTGGCTACCGCTATGGAGGTGGATAGGGCGTTGAAGACGCTTATTGACAAACTGGACGCGGCGGGCAAGCTGGACCGGACCCTGATCGTAGCGACGGGGGACCATATTCCTTATTTCAATGTAGATACGCTGGAGGAACTGTCCGGAAAGTCTTTTGGCAGTTCTGAGGATATGGAGAGCCTGAACGAGGCAAACATCAATTTTGATGTGTACAAAAATTCTCTGATTCTCTGGTCGGCCAGCATGAAGGAACCGGTGGTGGTGGATAAACCTTGCTGTCAAGTAGATATCCTTCCCACTGTGTCCAATCTGTTGGGACTGGAGTACGATTCCCGGATGCTGGCGGGCAGCGATATCCTTTCCAGCAGCGAGGGTTTGGTAGTCTTTACCTCACGGTGCTGGATGACGGACCTGGGTTTTTACAACCGGTATACTGGCGAATTTACCCCGGCGGAGGGAGTCTCCATGGCGGAGGAGGAACAGGAGAGCTACGTTGCTGCCATGAAAAAGCTGGTGGGCTACAAACTGGATTCTACGCCGCTGATTGTGGAGAACGACTTCTACAATGAGGCATTTGGCGGGTAAAATGCTTCCTCGCCATAGAAGGTATTGCTTTTTCTCCCATGGTGAAGTATAATAGAATCAACCTTGAACGGGCAGAATGAAACAAATCTGCCTAACAATGAAAGGAGTGCTTGATATGAGTTTTGACCCTTATGAGTTCGACCGCGGTTATGCCTCCGGCCAGACAGAGACCCTAGGCCAGTACACCGCAAAGACCTTCCTATGGATGATGCTGGGCCTGCTGGTAACCTTCGGTGTGGCGGTGGGCTGTTGGGTAAGCGGTGCAACCCTCTATCTGATCTATTCTGGTATGTTCCAGATGGTTCAGATTGTCATTTTGATTGCAACGTTGGTGATGGCCTTCACTATGTCCCGCCGCATTGAGAAGATGGCAGTGGGTACGGCAATTGCGATGTTTGTCACCTTTGCCGTTCTGTTTGGGCTAACGATGTCCACCATTTTGCTGGTCTACCGGTTGACGGCCATTGTTTTGTGCTTCCTGCTCACGGCCGTTTATTTCGGCGCTCTGGCGGCCTACGGGTTCCTCACCAAGCGGGACCTGTCCAGCATGTGGACGATCCTGATTTCCGGCACAGTTTTCCTGATTCTATTCGGTGTGGTGTCCATGTTTATTCCCGGGTTGGAAATGTTTGAGCGGGTGGCCTGCCTGATCGGCATTGCCACGTTCCTTGGCTGGACCGCCTACGATACCCAGAAACTCCGGGTATTCTACAGCTACTACGCCTCTGCTCCCGACATGCTGGCGAAGGCATCCATTTTCTCTGCCCTCCAGCTGTATCTGGATTTTGTCAACCTGTTTTTGTATTTGCTTCGGTTTTTGGGCAACAAGCGCAGCTAAAAGGCATATGGCGGACGCTCCAGTTGGAGCGTCCGCCGTTTTGTGTTATGTCCAAAATCATCTTCCCATTCTGCCATTCCTGTGTTATAATTATTCTGTAATATTGTGGGCAGGAGGGAGTATATGCTGATCCTAGGGATTGACCCTGGAGTAGCGACCATTGGTTTTGGAGTGATTCGGGCAGAGCGGCAGAAAAATATCCTGCTGCGTTATGGTGTGATTACCACTCCACCGGGGATTCCGCTGTCCCACCGGCTGCTGCAAATTTCCAGCGATATGGAGGAGCTGATACATACCTTTCATCCCGACGAGATGGCTGTGGAGGAGCTGTTTTTTACCAAAAATATAACCACCGGTATCGCTGTGGCCCATGGCCGGGGGGTGATTCTGCTTGCGGCGGAGAGGCTGGGGGTGCCCATCTTTGAATATACCCCGATGCAGGTGAAACAGGCGGTCGCCGGCTACGGCGGGGCGGACAAGCGGCAGGTTATGCTGATGACTCAGCGGCTCCTGAATATGAAAGAGATTCCGCGGCCTGACGACGCCGCCGACGCGCTGGCGATTGCAATTTGCCACGCCCGGTCGGCCACCAGTCTTTTGAATACGGAGCGGGTCTTTAACCCGGAGAAATACGATACGAGGTAACGACTATGTTTTACTATTTGAATGGCGCCGTGGTCCATGTGGAACCCTTTCTGGCGGTTATTGACTGTAACGGGGTGGGCTATGCCTGCCGCACCACCAGCTATACTCTGTCCGCCCTGAAAAAGGGGGAGAAGGGTAAGCTGTTTACCCACCTGAACGTCCGGGAGGATGCGGTGGAGCTGTACGGCTTTTCCACAGCGGAGGAGCTGCGGTTGTTTCAACAGCTGATTTCGGTGTCCGGAGTGGGGCCGAAAGCGGCGCTGTCTATTCTGTCTGCCAGCACTCCGGCTAATCTGGCGCTGTCCATCATAACTGGGGACGAAAAAGCTCTGACTTGCGCCCAGGGCATTGGCAAAAAAATTGCCCAGCGGGTGATTTTGGAGCTGAAAGATAAGCTGGCGAAGGGACAGACCATCAACGCCGCCGGGGAGACCTATGGCGGCACCGGGGTGACGGTCATCCCAGAAAACAAACTGTCCGAGGCCACCGCCGCCCTGGCTGTGCTGGGCTACTCACAGGGAGAAATCAATCTGGCCCTCAAGGGGATCGACTTGGACGGTCTGGCGTTGGAACAGATTATCAAGCAGGCGCTGAAAAAGATGATGAAGGGGTGAGCACAATGGCGAAGTTTGAGTGTACCTTACAGGGCGACTACGACCAGGCCCTGCGCTATTTCCATGAGGGAATCCTCAACGGCAGTATGTCCGCCAGCTTTGAGGATGAGAGCTATTTTCAGAGCGCCGGGGTGCGGTGTACCATCCGGGTCTACGAGCGGTACAGCTGGAGCGGCGGAAACCGGCTGTCCATGACCCTCACACTGGTGGGGGATGGGGAAAATTTGTTCCTTTCCGGCATTACCGCGGGGGGCAGTCAGGGCGTAATCTTCAAGATCAATACTTGGGGTGAGGAAGCCTTTCTGGATACCCTCCGGGAGCTGGTCAACCGGTGGTAGAAGCATCCCCAGTCACCACCTTTGTCGGGGAAGTAAGTATAGGTGCAGACTGGGGCAAAAGCGATAGGTGGGAAGTGAAGTTTTGAGCATAGATTTTTCCGGCGGGGAGTTTGCCGCCGAGGAGTATGAAGCCGGGGAACTGGAACCCCTGGTGACAACCTCGCTGACAAGGGAGGATGAAGGGGAATACTCCCTGCGCCCCAAGACCTTGAAAGAGTACATCGGCCAAGAGAAGGCCAAGGGCAACCTTGAGGTATTTATCCAGGCGGCCAAGATGCGCAGCGAACCGCTGGACCACGTTTTGCTCCATGGCCCGCCTGGGCTGGGCAAGACCACGCTCAGCGGGATAATCGCCAATGAGATGGGAGTCAACGTGCGCATTACCTCCGGGCCGGCCATTGAGAAAGCGGGAGATCTGGCGGCGCTGTTGACCAACTTAAATGAAAACGACATCCTCTTTGTGGATGAAATCCACCGCCTGAACCGGGCGGTGGAGGAGATTTTATATCCTGCGATGGAGGACTATGCGATTGATATCATCATCGGCAAGGGGCCTTCGGCCAACTCCATCCGGCTGGACCTGCCGAAATTTACGCTAATCGGGGCGACTACCCGGGCGGGCCAGCTGTCCGCGCCTCTGCGGGACCGATTCGGGGTCACCCTGCGGCTGGAACTGTACAGCGCAGAGGAATTATCTTGGATTGTTACACGCTCCGCTGGAATTTTAGATGTGCCCATTGAACCGGACGGAGCCATGGAGATTGCCCGCCGGTCCCGGGGGACACCGAGAATCGCAAACCGAATGCTCCGCCGGGTGCGGGACTTTGCCCAAGTGCGGGCGGGGGGTGTTATCACGAAAAAGGTGGCCGATGAGGCCCTTACCGCCCTGGAGATTGACTATCTCGGGCTGGACTCCATCGACCATCGGATGCTGAGAAGCATCATCGAAAATTACCGGGGCGGGCCAGTGGGGCTGGAGACATTGGCAGCTACCATCAATGAGGAGTCCGTCACCCTGGAGGATGTCTACGAGCCTTATTTGATGCAGCTGGGCTTTTTGACCCGCACTCCTCGGGGCCGGTGCGTTACCCCCAAAGCCTACCATCACTTGGGTTTGGCGCTCCCCGGTGGGACGGCTGGGCTGGACCAGCTGAGTTTTTAGGAGGATATATGGATCAAAATGCCCTGTTCTTTTTCCAGGAAAAGCCGGAGGCCCTGCCGTTATACAGGGCCTTTGAAGGGCGGCTTCTGGCTGAGCTGGAAGGCGTTAACATCAAGGTGCAGAAGACGCAGATTACCTTTTCAAACCGCCGTGTATTTGCAGCCGTCTCCTTCCTGGCGGCTCGGAAAGCTAAGGCCCGGCCTGAACCCTATATCACCATCACCCTGGGCCTGAACCGGCGGGAGAGTTCCACGCGCATTGACCAAGCGTCTGAGCCGTATCCGGGCCGCTGGACCCACCATTTAGTGATCGGAACCGTGGAGGAAATTGACGATGAGCTGATGGCTTGGGCCCGTGAGGCATACAACTTTGCGGCAGCGAAGCGGTAGGCGTACATGTCACCCATCCACGCCCATAGACTGCAAAACCTCTTGACGAAACCCCAATCCAAAGAGATAATAGAGATCAGCGGTGCGGTACATGTAAGTGTGGAAGCTCCGTTCAAATGCGTCAAACACATCAAAGCCGATTTGTTCGGCGATTTCGTGGGCAGTTTTGTAAAATGCTTGTTTTGCGGCTATAAATTCCGGGTCGCTGGTACAGAACGATTCTAGCTCAGCGTCAATGGTATCGTTGAGAAACAGAGAAGGTAGTAAATTCATAAATGTATTCTCCTTGTTTGAGTTTGTGTAATATAAGTTTAACTGAGAATATCATAAACTTAAAGCGGGGAGTTGTCAAGAGGGAATGTGTATTTATGGAGAAGTTTCCGCGTCGGCTAAAAGCGATTCGCATAGAAAATGGAAAAAAGCAACATGAGATAGCGGTCCACCTGGGACTCTCTGATGGAGGATATCAGTGTTATGAGCAGGGACGGGGATACCCGGATGTTCCACGCCTATATGCGCTGGCGGAATATTTCGACGTCAGCATTGATTATCTTTTGGGGCGTACAGACCGTCGGGAGCTCAACCGATAGCCCAACATCCCCGCCTCAGCGGGTAAGGCTTCTTTAAAAAGGAGCTGTCAGCCGAAGGCTGGCTGAGGATTGCATTTGCGGGGAAGTTTTCTTTTGGCTCTTTTCTTTTTCAAAAGAAAAGAGCAAGAAAAACCAAATGAGGTGAATCAACATGGGCAAATTATTCGGAACAGACGGGATTCGAGGGGTGGTGAACGCTGGACTGGACGCGGATTTGGCCTATAAAGTGGGGCTGGCGGCGGCGACGGTGCTGGCCAAGAAGAAGGGCGGCAAGCCGCTTGTGACCATTGGAAAGGATACCCGCATATCGGGGGATCTTCTGAAAGGCTCTCTGATCTCCGGATTGTGTACCGCCGGGGCGGACGTGCTGGACTTGGGTACTCTGCCTACCCCTGGAGTGGCCTGGGTGACGGTGGACGAAAGGGCAGATGCGGGGATCGTCATCTCGGCCAGCCACAACCCCTTCGAGCATAATGGCATCAAAATTTTCAACGGCCAGGGCTTCAAGCTGTCCGATGAACTGGAGGAAAAAATTGAGGATATCGTCCTCTTCAGCTCCAACAACGTGCCCATGAAGACGGGGGCGGACATCGGCAAAGTGAGCTATGCGGCCCCCAAAGCGTCTGAGGACTACATTGACCATCTGGAATCTACCATCGACTCCACGCTGGGGGGCCTGCGTATTCTGGTGGACTGCGCCAACGGTGCGGCCTCTGCCACGGCGGCGCGGCTGTTCAACCGCTTTTCCAAACTGCGGACCGACGTAATCAACGCCGACCCAGACGGAGTGAACATCAACGAGAAATGCGGTTCCACTCATTTGGGTGCGCTCGCCGCCATGGTAAAGGCGGGCGGGTACGACATTGGAATCGCGTTTGATGGGGACGCGGACCGCTGTTTGGCGGTGGATGAACTGGGCGGCCTGATCGATGGAGACCAGATTATGGCCGCCTGCGGTCTGGACATGAAGTATAAGGGTCTGCTGCCCCAAAGCACAGTGGTGGCGACGGTCATGTCGAATCTGGGATTTCACCGATACGCAAAGGAGAACGGCATGTCGCTGGAGTGTACCGACGTGGGGGACCGGAACGTGTTGGAGCGAATGGTGGAGAAGGGCTACCGGCTGGGGGGCGAGCAGTCGGGCCACATGATCTTTCTGGACCATGCCACCACGGGTGACGGTCAGCTGACGGCCCTGAAAATGCTGGCCCTCCTAAAGGAGAGCGGCAAAAAGGCTTCGGAAGTGTTTGGCGGCTGTCCCCGGTATCCTCAGGTGCTGGTAAATATCCCGGTGGCGGACAACGACGCAAAAAAAGCCGCTATGGCAAGTCCTCTGCTGGCCCAGGCCATTCAGCGGGAGGAGGAGGCTCTGTCCGGGGAAGGCCGTGTGCTGGTGCGCCCATCTGGCACAGAGGCGCTGATGCGGGTGATGGTGGAGGCAAAAACCCAAAAACTGGCAGAAGAAACGGCCCAGCGTTTGGCCGGTTTGATCCCGTCTCTTTGAGGAAATAGAGAACAGACGGGCGAACTGGAAAATATGAACAAACATTTTTGGGAAAAGCCTTGACAAATCTGAACATTTTGTTTATTATGAATAACAAGCGAGACGATAGTATGGAATGTCCAATCCTTTCGGATGAAGAACTGTGCCTGAATGTGTCCCAAGGAAACTCCCAGGCGGAGACAGAACTGGTCTGCCGCTATGGCTGGCTGGTTCGGGCCTGTGCCCGCCCTCTGTTTTTGGCAGGGGGCGACAGCGAGGACCTGATTCAGGAGGGGATGCTGGGCCTGCTTGCCGCCATCCGGAGCTTTGACTCCGGGCGGGACGCCGCTTTTCGCACCTTCGCTGAAATTTGCATTCGAAGCCGCCTGCACTCCGCCGTTCGCGCGGCTCAGGGCGGCAAGCACGCACCTTTGAATCACAGTGTTTCCTACGAGCCCCCTCTTTTTGACGGAACCAACGCATATCTGTTTTCCAGCGCCGAAAGCCCGGAGGACGTGGTCATCGGCAGAGAGGAACTAAAGGAGCGCCTAGAGGTGCTCAAGGGCCGGTTATCCAAGTTTGAAGCGCAAATTTTACCCCCTTATCTGAGCGGACTGTCCTGTGGAGAGATCGCCCAGCGGGTGGGCCGCACACAGAAATCGGTGGAAAACGCCATTCAGCGTATCCGCCGGAAAACGGCCCTGCAAATTTCTTCCGGCGTATCCAGCGAAAGCTGATCGCAAATATCACACGCCTAGGCCAAGCGCCGGGCAAAAGTCAAAGAGAGGGAAAATCCAATGTACGAAGACAAAATCCTGGTATGCAAAGAATGCGGCAACGAGTTCACCTTTACCGCTGGTGAGCAGGAGTTCTATGCGGAGCGCGGCTTCCAGAACGAGCCCCAGCGCTGCAAGCCCTGCCGCGACGCCCGCAAGAACGCCGCTCGCGGCCCCCGTGAGTACTTCACTGCTACTTGCGCCGCCTGCGGCGGTGAGGCAAAGGTTCCTTTTGAGCCCAAGTCTGACCGTCCTGTTTATTGCAGCGACTGCTTCGCCAAGATGCGCGAGCAGCAGGGCTGATAACAAACCAGGGAAAACTCCACCAAGGCCGGCACTTCGTAACGAAGCGCCGGCCTTCGGCTTGCATAGGTAGAAAAAAGGACCCGACTCTGATCGGGCCCTTTTCCCTTATGTCAGTTTCGATTCCAGCCAGAACAGAAGATCTTCAAAGACCTCCTGCCGGTTGATTTCGTTCAACATTTCATGCCGGCCGCCGGGGTAGAGTTTGACTGTGACATCTTTACAGCCGGCACAGCGGAACAAACCCGCCACCTTGTGCACGCCCTTACCCATGGAACCAACTGGGTCCTGGCTGCCGGACAGAAAATAAACAGGGGTAGTTTTGTTCATTTTTGCTAGATTTTTCTTGTTGGCAATGAACTGCAAGCCGCCCATCATGTCTCGAAACATGCCTACAGTGGGGATAAAGGTACACAGCGGGTCGGCCAAGTAGGCATCCACCGCCGCTTCGTCCCGAGAAATCCAATCGGAAGAGGTGCGGTTGGGCTTGAACGCCTTGTTGTATGCGCCCAAGGAGAGGTCGTTAAGCAGACTGCTTACGTGATCAGGACCTTTTACCCGGCACAGTGCTCCGGCCAACGCTTTGCCGGAGGCCACTGCGCAGGCCGCTTCCTGCCCCGTACCAGATAGGACGGCGGCAGATACCGTACCTGGCCAGCGGATGAGGTAGGTTCGGGTGAGGAAAGACCCCATAGAGTGGCCCAGCATCACATAGGGCAGGCTGGGGTGACGCTCTGCCCCCAGTTCCCGCAGGCGGCGAATGTCCCGAGACACCAGACTCCAGCCGTTTTTGGGGCCAAAATAGCCGAATTTTCCTCCAGCGGTAAGCCCATGGCCCAGATGATCCTCTCCGCACACCACGTAGCCGTGGGAGGCCAGAAAACGGGCGGCAGGATCGTACCGGCCAATATGCTCCGCTACCCCGTGGACAATCTGGACTACGCCTCGGGGCCGGCCCTCCGGCACCCACTCCTTTGCGTGGCAGGTGTGAATGCCATCGCAGGAGGGGAAGGAGAAATCAAAGGTCTGGATCATAAGAGACACCCCATTTCTGCTCCAAGGGAGCATTTTTCTTTAAGTTTACTCCAGAATGGCGGTTCCGTCAAGAGAAGGGATTCCTTTTGTGGAGATACTAGCCATTACATCTGCTCCAGTAGAGATCGGATACATCCGGCGTGGAACGCGCCCTCTTGGGCAAGCTCCAGGTACAATTCCTTTAAACAGGGGTCGGCAGTGGCCTGGGCGGCTTGGTTGTTTTTCAGTTCCCACTGCTGTTCCCAGAGAAACTGCTGCCGCAGAGCCAGGGGGAGAGAGGCAGGGAGGGTGATGGGGGCGCACTGGGGTGCATACCGTTTCCCGGTGATAAGGAAGTAGGCGGTGGACAGCCGGCGGAAGGCCGTCCGATGGTCCCGAGTGAGGGCGGCCAGCGTTCTGGCACAGGCTCCGCTGGCCCGGCGGGTGATGCAGCTGCCTGCGGCAGCGCCAATTCGGGCCAGGGTCATCAGCTCTTCCAGCCGTGTACTGTCTCCCTGAGAGGCTTCGCCCAGACAGAGGATGGGCGATTCGGGGGAAGGGGAGACAGGGGGCGTCCCTGGGACGGAGGGACATTCTGGGCAGGCAGGACATTCCGGACATTCGGGCTGGGCCGGGCACTCAGGGACGGAGGGCTGATCCGGTTGGTTCGGTTGGTCTGGCTGATCCGGTGTGGTGCCGGCCGGGCATTCGGGCACTGGAGGCAGGTCCGGAGTGGTGGGGGGTGTCTCCTCTGCCGGAGGTTGAGGCAGAACCTCCTCCGGCGGGATGGAGGGCTCAGCGGGAACCGAGGTGCCGGGAGCGGTGGAGGGTGTACTGCTTTGACGGGGAGCGGCCTGACCAGGCATCACCCGGTCCCAGACCCGCTGAAAGGTGTCCGGGTCAATGTTCCGTCCGGCCAGAGCGGGACGGTTTACTTTTACTTCCATATTTAAGACTCCTTTGCGAAGATGTATGCCGGGGGCTGTGTCATTCTATGTTTAAAACCGGAGGAGTGTCCCCGATTTTCCGGTAAAGCCGGATCGCGTCAAGCCGTTTTTCCGAACGTTCTGGTTCTCCTGCAGCGGGCAGCGTACCGCCGTCTCTGTAGATCACTGCGGGACGGTGAAACAGAATTAAATGCGGCAGGACCCTGCCAAAAACCGGGTTTTGCTTGCCAGGTGGGGAAAAATGTGGTATAATATTAAAATCAGCATGACAGCAGGGAGGTGGGCCTTTGGAGGCACCCATTTACCGCCTGGAAGGGGTGGTGAAGGCGAAGGAAGAGACGATGGAGGACTTTGTAGGTCCGCTGGATCTGATTCTCCATCTGTTGAGTAAAAATAAGCTGGAGATTAAAGATATCCAGATCGCCCTGATCCTGGACCAGTACATGGAGTGGATGAATCAGCGGCGGGAAATGGACCTGGAGGTAGCCAGCGACTTCGTTACCATGGCCTCCCATCTGGTTTATATCAAGACCCGGATGCTGCTGTCAATCCACGATGAAGAGGCTTTGAGCGAGATGGAACAGCTCATTGCCACGCTGGAGGCGCACCAGCGCAACGAGAATTATTTAAAAATTAAAGCGGTAATCCCTGCACTGGACGGCCGGCATCAGGTTGGCCGGGACTATTTGACCAAGGTACCGGAGGCAATCCAGCCCGATCGGAGCTACCGCTATGTTCATGATAAGAGCGATCTGCTCCGGGCTATGAACGCGGTGCTGGGCCGGCTGGACCACAAGCTGCCCCCCGCTATGTCCGCCTTTCAGGGCATTGTGGGCCGGGAGCCCTACCCTGTGGCCGATAAGGCGGGGGAGATCGTTCGCCGTCTGCTCCAGTTTGGTGTTACCCGCTTCCATGCCCTGTTCCAGGGCAGCGGGAGCCGGTCAGAGGTAGTTGCCACCTTCCTGGCTGTGCTGGAGCTGTGCAAAGCCCGCCGCCTCCTTCTGGCTGGAACAGAGACCGAGTGTACGGTCACCTGTACCGAGGAGGAGGGACAGATAGAGTTTACGTCGGAGAATTATTGACATGATAGTTGGCCAAGCATCGAAATCCGCCGGCAAGGCCGGAGAGGAGGCATCCTCAATGGAGGTCAAGGAACTGGAATCCGCCCTGGAGGGGGTGTTGTTTGCAGCCGGGGAGCCGGTGCCGGTGGAGCGGTTGTGCCTGGGGCTGGAGGTGGACAGGCCAACCCTGGACGCGGTGGCACAGCGGCTGATTGATCAGTACAGCTATGACCGACGGGGCATCCGGATGGTAAAGCTGGATACCAGCTATCAGCTGTGCTCCGCGCCAGAGTTTGCCCCGTATATCCGCAAGACGCTGGAGGGCCGCAAGCCAGCGCGGCTGTCCCAGCCGGCGTTGGAGGTGCTTGCTATTATTGCCTATTATCAGCCGGTAACCCGGGCCTATGTGGACCAGGTCCGGGGGGTGGACAGCGCCTATACCATGGGGCTGCTTCAGGAACGGGAACTGATTGAAGAGGCGGGCCGTCTGGCGGTTCCTGGCCGGCCCATGCAGTTCAAAACCACAAAAACCTTTCTGCGGTCCTTCGGGCTGTCCAGTTTGGAAGAACTGCCCGAACTGCCCACTCCGACACAGGAGGGCAGTCAGATGACGCTGGAACTGGAAGCCAGTCTGGCCCGGCTCCGGGAGGCGGAAACCGAGGGAAAAAACGGCACAAAGCAGAGTCCGGATAAGCAGCCGGGGCCTCCGGCGGAGGAAGCATGAGGCCGCTGTATGTCCTGGCCGCCGTTGTCCTGGTCCTGTTTTTGATCGGACAGATCCGGGTGGGCTGTCGGGTGGAATTTCATTCTAAGGGCTTTTTTCTTTGGGCTAGGTTGGGTATGCTACGGATTCAGATTCTGCCGGCGAAGCCGAAGAAGGAAAAGCCTCCGAAGCCAGAAAAACCGAAAAAGAAGAAAAAGGAAAAGAAGCCGAAGAAGCCTAAAAAGGAGAAACCGCCCGCCGCCCTTTCAGAGAAAATCGGCGGTGCGCTGGAATATGCCCAGGCCCTCCTGCCTGTGGTGTTGGAGGCAGCGGGGGGGCTTTGGCGGGGGTTTACCATCGACACCCTGGACCTGGAGCTGACGGCTGGGTCCCCGGACCCGGCAGACGCAGCTATGCTCTATGGCAGCGCCAATGCCGCGCTGGGGGCGCTGTGGTATCCGCTGACCCGCACCTTTCATGTGAAGGACGGTACGGCGCGGGTAAAACTGGATTTTGATGCTTCTGGCATGACAGTATATGCCCTGGCCTCCTTTTCCCTCAAGTTGGGGCAGCTGGTATGGATCGGCCTGCGGGCCGGAATAAGGGCTTTGATTCGAGCACTTGCCGCTCGGAGGCGGCTGAAATTAAAACGACAGCAGAGAAAGGCGGCATGACCTATGGAACAGGAGAAAACGAATTCCCTTGGTGAGCTGATGAGAATCACCATGGAGCATATCAAGACAATGGCGGACGCCAATACCATTATTGGCACTCCCATTCATGCGGAGGGAGTTACCCTCATTCCGGTATCCCGCATGTCCTTTGGCATGGGAGGCGGCGGAACCGAGTTTACTATCAAGCAGTATCCCAACCAAAACTTTGGCGGCGGCAGTGCCGCCAGTGCAAAGCTGGAACCGGTGGCATTTCTGGTGGTCCGGGAGGATGGCAGTGTGAAACTGCTTCCTGTAGCCCCGCCTCCCGCCACCACGGTGGACCGGGTGATTGAGACGGTGCCCGAAGTGGTGGACAAGGTGACCGGGTTTATCGAGAAACAGCAGGAAAAGAAGCTGGAAAAACAGGAGAAAGCCGCTTCTGTAGAGGATTTTGCCGAATAAAACAAAATTTCCCTGGAAATAAAGGTGAAAAGCCGCTCCATACTATTGCCAACTGTGATTGTCCGGCACCTGTGCGCCCCGCCTCTTGGGGAGGGACGCCCAGGCCGGTCTGTGAAAGAGAGGTTGGCAAAATGAAGCGGTTTTTTTCGATTGCGCTGGCTGGCGTGCTGTTCTGGGGCTGGATGCCCGCCGTGCGGGGGGAAGGAAATTCGCCCCCAAGGATTTCCGCCGCCAGCGCCGTGTTGATGGATGCGGACACCGGACGGGCGCTCTATGAAAAGGACAGCCATGCCCGCCGTTTGATTGCCAGCACCACTAAGCTGATGACCGCTTTGACGGCGTTGGAGTCGGGGCATGACCTGGACGAGCAAGTTACCATAGACCGGGCGTGGACAGGAGTAGAAGGTTCTTCGATCTACTTGTGCCCTGGAGAGAAACTTACTCTGGAGGCTTTGCTCTATGGACTGCTTCTTCGCTCTGGCAACGATGCCGCTCTGGCGATTGCAGGGTACTGTGGGAAGGACGTAGAGGATTTTGTAGCCGAAATGAACCGCAAGGCGGGGGAATTGGGAATGTTGGATACCAGCTTTGCAAACCCCAACGGCTTAGATGCGGAAGGACACTATTCCAGCGCCTGGGATATGGCTCTGCTGGCCCGGGCCTGTCTGGAAAATGAGAAGCTGGCTGATATGGTATCTACAAAATCTATTACTCTGGGTACCCGAACTTTTACCAATCACAACAAGCTGCTGTGGCGGTATGAGGGCTGTATTGGTTTGAAAACGGGCTACACCGAGAAGGCGGGCCGTACGCTGGTTAGTGCGGCCCGAAGAGATGGAATGACCTTGATCTGCGTTACCCTCAACGCGCCCAGCGATTGGGCAGACCACACCGCACTCTTTGACTGGGGCTTTGCCAATTGCGAGGCCCAGCAGCTGTCCCAAGCGGGGGAGGCCATTGGACATCTGCCTGTTTCCGGCGGGCTTGTTCCAACCTGCCCCATTGAGATGGAGGCGGACCTCACCGCCGCACTGTTCCCTGGCGAGGCGGTGCAGGTGGCCTGGGAGCTGGCAGAGCCTATGCTGGAGGCCCCGGTGCTGGCCGGGACAAAGGTGGGCGAAGCGGTGTACTATGTCGATGCAAAGGAGACCGCCCGGGTTGCTCTGCGGGCAGGGGCAGACGTTCCTTGTAATCTGGCAGGGGCCTCGGGCTGGTTGAACGGTTTGTTGGAACGGTTTACGCAATAGAGCTTGACGATTTACAGGACGAATCCCAGTTCCCGAAGTAAGGCGTTATGCCGAAAAGAAATGCCCGCCCGGTCAGGGCGCAGAGGAGGCTTCATCCATGGAGGAGCGTATACAAAAGCTGATATCCGCCTGCGGGCTGGCCTCCCGACGGGCGGCGGAGGAGTGGATTGCCGCAGGACGGGTGACGGTGAATGGAGAAAAAGCCCATTTGGGGGACCGGGCGGACCTGGACCGGGATACGGTTATGGTGGACGGTAGTCCGCTGTGTCCAGGTGGAGAGCGGACCTGGCTCATGTTGAACAAGCCCCAGGGATATGTTACCACCCTGTCCGATGAAAAGGGGCGTAGGACGGTGGCGGAACTGGTGTCCGGCTGTAACGTCCGGGTGTGGCCGGTGGGGCGGCTGGATATTGATTCTGAGGGCCTGCTGCTCCTGACCGATGATGGTACAGTGACCCATCAGCTGCTTCACCCGAGCCATGAGGTGGAAAAAGAGTATTTGGTTTGGGTGACAGGGAATATACAAAAGGCTTTGCCAGTGTTGTCCGGGCCCATGGTGCTGGATGGGGAACCGCTTGCGCCTGCTCGAGTACGGCGGGGGCGGGACAGCGGCGGGGTCCATCAGCTGTCCGTCACCATCCATCAGGGAAAGAACCGGCAGGTGCGCCGGATGTGTGCCCAGGCGGGCCTGGAGGTTCTGCGGCTCAAGCGCGTTCGGGAGGGTGCGCTCGCCTTGGACCGGGCTTTGAAGCCGGGGCAGTGGCGGCCTTTGACCGATGAGGAACTGCGCCTGTTAACGCAGCCGCTCAGCAGCCGGTAGAACCTGTTCCGCCCGTCCCTTTTGGGGACGGGCGGAATTTTACAAGATATTTGCAGGGATTTGGTAAAATTCTTGCAAGAAACTCTTGCATTTTTGTCCAAAAACGAGTATGATATCTACCTAATGAGAGATCGGAGATGGAAGAGATGAACCGCGATATCCTGACGGTGATACAGGAAAATATGGATTCATTTTCGAAAGGACAGAAAAAGATTGCCGGTTTCATTCTGGATTCCTACGACAAGGCTGCGTTTATGACGGCCAGCCGCCTGGGGAAAAAGGTTGGAGTGAGTGAGTCTACCGTGGTCCGCTTTGCCTCGGAGCTGGGGTATGACGGTTATCCGGATATGCAGCGGTCCCTCCAAAAGATGATTCGAAACCGGCTGACCACCGTACAGCGTATTGAGGTAACCAACGACCGCTTGGGAGATCAGGACCTGCTGTCTATGGTGCTCCAATCGGACATCGATAAAATCCGGCAGACCCTGGAGGAACTGGACCGGGAGAGCTTCAACCGGACTGTGGACGCCATTGTCTCAGCCCGAAAAATTTACATCATCGGCGTGCGGTCTTCGGCGGCGCTGGCTTCCTTTCTGCACTTCTATTTTAACCTGATTTTTGATAATGTGGTGTTGGTGTCGGCCAGCACCGCCAGCGAAGTATTTGAAGGACTGCTTCGGGTGGGGGAGGAAGATGTGGTGATCGGCGTTAGCTTTCCCCGGTACTCCAGCCGCACTGTGCGGGCCATGAGCTTCGCCCGGGACCGCGGGGCCGTTACGGTGGCGATTACAGACAGCGAGGCGTCGCCTTTGGCTGTGATCTCAAAATATGTGCTGATGGCACGAAGCGATATGGCCTCCTTTGTGGACTCCCTGGTTGCCCCGCTCTCTCTGGTAAATGCCCTGCTGGTGGCGGTGAGCCAGCGGAAAAATGACGATCTGGCCCGTACGTTCCGCACGCTGGAGGACATCTGGGATGAGTATGGGGTCTATGAGAAGGTAGATAATGAACTGTGACATCGCTGTAATTGGCGGCGGAGCCGCCGGAATGATGGCGGCGGTTTGTGCCGCACGGCAGGGGGCCTCCGCGATTCTGATTGAACGCAATCCTAAGGTTGGCCGCAAGCTGTATATCACCGGCAAGGGGCGGTGCAATGTGACGAACCACTGCACTCCAGCGGAGGTGTTGGCCTCCACCCCCAGGAATGGAAAATTTCTCTACAGTGCCATGGAGCGCACCCCGCCTGCTTGGGTGGAGGAATTTTTTAAGGCGCTGGGCGTACCCCTGAAGACGGAACGGGGGAACCGGGTGTTTCCTGTCTCTGACCGGTCCGCTGATATCATCGATGCTCTGTTTTTTGAGCTGAAACGGCTGAAAGTGCCAGTGATTCAGAACCGGGCGGCGGGACTGAGGCTGGCGGAGGGGAAGGTTTGCGGTGTAACGCTGGGGCAGGGGGAGGAAATCTGCTGTAAAGCGGTAATCCTTGCCACTGGGGGAGTGTCATACCCTGCCACCGGTTCCACCGGAGACGGCCACCGCATAGCGGAGGAACTGGGGCATACGGTGGTGCCAGTCAAGCCGTCCTTAGTGCCGCTGGAGTCCACCGACGGATTTTGTGGGCAGATGCAGGGGTTGGCGCTGAAAAATGTAACGTTGACGGTAAAAAACCGCAAAAAAAAGACAATCTATCGAGAACAGGGCGAATTGCTGTTCACCCATTTTGGTCTGTCTGGGCCGCTGGTACTGTCAGCCAGCGCACATATGCGGGAATTTGAAAAAGAATTGTATACTTGTGTCATCGACTTGAAACCTGCCCTGGATGAGCCAACCTTGGACGCACGATTGGTGCGGGAACTGACCGCCGGAGCGAACCGGGATATGAATAATCTGCTGGGGACTTTGGCCCCAAGACTGTTGGTTCCCGTCTTGTTGGAGCGGGCTGGTATCCCAGGGGAAAAGAAGGCCCACGACCTCACAAAACCAGAACGCCGCCGCCTGCTGGAGCTGTTTAAGGGGTTTTCTGTGGCGGTATCGGGTCCCAGACCGGTGGAGGAGGCAATTGTTACTTCCGGTGGTGTGAAAGTGTCGGAGGTGGACCCCAAGACCATGCAGTCTAAAAAGATTTCCGGTCTCTTTTTCGCCGGAGAACTGCTGGATGTGGACGCCTATACCGGCGGCTTTAATCTCCAGATTGCCTGGGCTACCGGCCGTGCCGCCGGAGAGAGCGCCGTTGTATTTATAAATCCGAATGGAGCGTGACTCCGGTGCGAACGCCCAGCTGAAAGCCTGGAACGGAGTAGTGGATGTCCCTGTCACAACAGGGAATTCTTGCGCCGACTATTTCGGTGTGTCCACGGATTACCGCTTGGGTCGAGCAGAATGAATCCTTCCCCCAGGGGGAATCCTTATGAAGCGAGAACGGAGCGATCAACATGAGTTTTAAAAGCGTTGCCATTGACGGCCCTGCCGGGGCAGGAAAAAGCACACTGGCCCGGAAACTGGCTGAAAAACTGGGGTTTCTGTATGTAGACACGGGGGCCATCTACCGCACAGTGGCCCTGGCAGTTCTGCGGGCGGGTGTGGACCCGTCGGATGGGGGAGGGGTGGTCCCTCTGCTGAAAGACTTGGAGATCCGAATGGGCTACGGACAGGACGGCGTTCAGCGAATGTATCTGGCTGGGGAGGATGTGAGCGAGGCCATCCGGGAGCATCACATTTCGGGGGTGGCGTCTCAGGTCTCTGCCATGCCGGAGGTGCGGGCCTTTCTGCTGGGCTTCCAGCGCAGACAGGCCCAGGAGCAGGACGTGGTGATGGACGGCCGGGACATTGGCACGGTGGTACTCCCAGAGGCAGACGTAAAAATCTTTCTCACCGCAGCTCCGGAGGCCCGGGCAAGACGCCGTCTGCTGGAGCTGAAACAGCGGGGGCAAGAGGCGGATTATGACACGGTTTTGCACGACATCCGAGAGCGGGACCATCAGGATGAGCATAGGCCCATCGCCCCGCTGAAGCGTGCGGCAGATGCCGCCCTGCTGGACACAACCCAGCTGAATTTGGAACAGAGTCTGGCAGGTCTGCTGGCTCTGGTGAAGGAGAAGATCGGCCCGTGAGCGAAGAAGCAATCGTAAAAAAAGCAGAGGCAAAAGAGACCCCGGAACAACGCAAACGGCGGATGGACTGGTTTTTTCACCTGTTGTACATAATTGTGTGGCCCTATTTCCGGCTGATTCACCCTCTCCGGGTGGTAGGCCGGGAACATATCCCGGAGGGGCCGGCGGTGATCTGCCCCAACCACACCACGGCGGGCGACCCGTTCTATGTGGTCTTTGCCTTTGGCTACAAGCGGCCAATGCGGGCTATGGCTAAGGTGCAGATTATGCGAGTGCCGTTTATCGGCTGGATTCTGGGCAAAGCGGGGGTGTTCGGGGTGGACCGGGATACCACTGATTTGAAGGCAGTGCGCACCTCTATGAAGTTTTTGAAGGAGGGTGACAAACTCCTTATGTTCCCCGAGGGAACCCGGGTACACGATGGAGAGGATGTTCAGGCCAAGGTGGGCGCAGCTCTCTTTGCCACCCGTGCCGGTGTACCTCTGCTGCCGGTGTACATACAGCGCAAAAAAAGACGGTTCCGGCGTAATACCGTGGTGATTGGGGAACCCTATTACCCAGAGTATCAGGGCCGAAAGCCCTCCACAGAGGAACTACAGGAAATTGCTCAGGAACTGATGGATCGGGTGCGCGTTCTGGGGGAGGGCGTGGGATGAGACAAGTCGTGCTGGCCAAATCCGCCGGTTTCTGTTATGGTGTGCGCCGTGCGGTGGAATTGGCGGAGGAAAAGGCTGCGCAGGGGACGCCCTGCGTAATGTTGGGCTCGATCATCCACAACCGGGATGTAGTGGACCGTCTAGCGGCGCAGGGCCTGCGCTCTGTGGACCGGCCGGAGGATGTGCCAGATGGTGGAGCGGTGATTATCCGTTCCCATGGAGAGAGCCGGGCGGTCCACGAGAGTTTGGCAGAACGGGGGGTGCAGGTTTTCGATGCTACCTGCCCAAACGTTACCAGAATCCACCAAATTGTGGCAGAAGCGGAGAAAAAAGGCCGGCAAAGCGTAATTGTGGGCACCCCGGACCACCCGGAGGTGTTGGCGATTGCGGGCTGGTGTAAAGTTCCAGTTGTGGTTTCCGGAGAAAAAGATTTGGAAAAATGGCTGAATGGAGAGAAAAACAGAAAGAATTTGCCGCTTAGTTTTGTATCACAAACTACTTCCACCAAGAAAATTTGGGAAGATTGCGTGAAAAAAGCAAAAAAACTATGTACAAACGCGGAATTTTTTGATACAATATGCGGAGCGACGTCCAAGCGCCAGGAAGAGGCCCGCCAGTTAGCCGCCCAATGCGGCCTGATGGTGGTGGTGGGCGGCAGGCAGAGTTCAAACACCAAGCGGCTGGCGGAAATCTGCCGGGAGAGTTGTCCTAACGTTCTGCTTATCGAGCGGGCGGAGGACATCGACCCCAGCCGGCTGACCCAGGCGGATATGGTCGGCATCACTGCGGGTGCGTCAACGCCCGAGTGGATAATAAAGGAGGTCTATGACAAAATGAGCGAAGAAATTATGGAGATCGAAAAATCCTTTGCGGAGATGCTGGAGGAGTCGATCAAAACTTTAAATAATGGAGATAAGGTTACGGGCACCGTTGTGGCCATCACGCCCACCGAAGTCCAGGTGGAGCTGGGCATCAAGTACCCGGGCTACATTTCCCTCACTGAGCTGACCGACGACCCCACCGTGAAGCCTGAGGACATTGTGAAGGTTGGCGACGAGATCGAATCCCAGGTGATTCAGGTCAGCGACCGGGACTGCATGGTCAAGCTGTCTAAGCGCCGCTTGGACATCAACAAGGGTTGGGAAGAGGTGGAAGCGGCCCGGGAGAGCGAGGCCGTTGTGGAAGGCTTCGTCACCGAGGACAACAAGGGTGGCGTAGTGGTTTCCGTCAAGGGCGTTCGGGTGTTTGTGCCCGCCTCCCAGACCGGCCTGCCCCGGGAGACTCCTATGAGCGAGCTGCTCAAGAAGAAAGTACGCCTGGTTGTCACTGAGGTCAACCGTGCCCGCCGCCGCGTGGTGGGTTCCATCAGCCGGGTTACCCGTGCCGAGCGGGCCGCCGCCGCTGAGAAGGTTTGGGCTGAGATCGAGGACGGCAAGCGTTACACTGGCACCGTGAAGTCGCTGACTTCCTACGGCGCGTTTGTGGACATCGGCGGTGTGGACGGCATGGTCCACATCTCTGAGCTGTCCTGGAGCCGCATTAAGCACCCCTCCGAGGTGGTTAAGGTCGGTGACAGTGTGGAGGTGTACGTCATCTCTGCCGACAAGGATAAGAAGAAAATCTCTCTGGGTATGAAGGACCACAGCCAGGACCCCTGGACCGTGTTTACGACGACCTATCAGGTGGGCGATACCGCCAATGTGCGCGTTGTCAAGCTGATGACGTTCGGTGCCTTTGCTGAGGTAGTCCCCGGTGTGGACGGCCTGATCCACATTTCCCAGCTGGCAGATCATCGTGTGGAGAAGCCCGGCGATGTGGTGTCTGAGGGCGACAAGGTGGATGTGAAGATCACCGATGTGGACATGGAGAACAAGAAGATTTCCCTGTCTATCCGCGCTCTGCTGGAGCCCTCCTACGAGGAGGAGGCCGAGGAGCCGGTTGAGGAAGAAGCGTAATTTCGCCAAAATTGGACCCATCCGCACTGCGGATGGGTCCGTTTTTTTACCGGACAGACTGAAATTTTGAGGAAATTGGAAGAAAATTTTTGAAAACCTCAGTTTTTCTCTTGCAAAAATAGGATAAAATTGTTATAATAAAATCAGTTTACATCAAATAGGATTGGAAAAGGCCGAACGTCGGATGAGAGAAAGTGAGGTAACAGGTGTTCCAGATCGGGGATAAGGTGGTCCACCCTATGTATGGGGCGGGCACGGTGGACAGTATGGTCCAACAGACGGTGGATGGTGAGGCACGGGATTATTATATCCTGAAACTGCCAAACCGTTCCATGGTGGTGATGATCCCTACCGATAATTGTGAGGATATCGGTGTGCGTCCGGTGGTAGACCAGGAGCAGGCTAACCGGGTTCTTGCCGCAATTCCCGATATTCAAGTGGAGATGACCGCCAACTGGAACCACCGTTACAGAGAAAATATGGAGCGGATGAAAAGCGGCGACCTTTTGGAGGTGGCCCGGGTCATAAAGGGTCTTACCATTCGGGACCAGAAAAGAGGACTGTCCACCGGAGAGCGAAAAATGCTCCACTCGGCCAAGCAGATCCTCATCTCTGAAATCGTGCTGTCCAAAAGCGTCAGTTATGAGTCGGTAGAGGAAGAGCTGAACACCGCGCTGGCATGAACATGGCGAAAGATTAGGGCGGCTTTTTTATTCCGAATGGGAATGAAAAGGCCGCCATATTTTATATGCTATGGAAGGTGCCAGAATGAAAAAGGAGTCAGAATTCCGGCAGAGCTGGCGCAGAAAAATTGACGGAGTAAGGAGCGAGGATTATGGCAGGATTGTTGTCTCTGTTTCACAAGAAGCCTGCGCCGCCAACTTGTTCGGTGGTCATTGTGGCTGCTGGATCGGCCCGGCGCATGGAGGGGATCGACAAGGTGCTGGCTCCCCTGGGGGAACTGCCTGTAATAGTTCACACCCTGTATGCCTTTCAGGACGCCCCAGCGGTGGATGAGATTGTAGTGGTCACCCGAGGGGACTTGCTGGTGGAAGTGGGCCGGCTGTGCAAAGAATTTGCGTTCGATAAGGTAACAAAGGTGGTGATTGGGGGAAAAGAGCGGATTTACTCCGTTCAGGCCGGACTGAATGAAGTGCGAACAGAGGCGGCCCTTATTGCCATTCATGACGGTGCGCGGCCTCTGGTGACCCAGGAGATGATTCAGGAGACCGTGAATGCTGCGGCGTTGATGTCTGCCGCCGCTCCTGCTGTCCCGCTGACAGACACCATTAAGCGGGCGGAGGGAGGACGAACGGCTGAGACATTAGACCGCACCCAACTGTGGGCAGTTCAGACCCCTCAAATTTTTGAGGCTGGATTGATTCGGACCGCCGTGAAAAAGGCGATTGATGATGGGGAGCTTCTGACAGACGACTGCGGCGCGGTGGAGCGGCTGGGGATGCCAGTAACCCTTACTCAGGGCAGTCGGGCGAATATTAAGATTACCACTCCCCTAGACTTGACCTTTGGGGAGGCAATTCTGTAAGCCAAAGGGGAGGATGTGCTGTGAGTATGATTCGTACTGGACATGGTTATGATGTCCACCGGCTAGCCGCAGGCCGGAAACTGATCCTAGGAGGGGTGCATATCCCCTGGGAACTGGGACTGCTGGGGCATTCCGACGCGGATGTGCTGACCCATGCCATTATGGACGCTCTGCTTGGGGCGGCGGGCTTGGGGGATATCGGGAAGTATTTTCCCGATACGGACCCCGCTTATGCCGGAGCGGACAGTATGAAGCTGCTGGGTCACGTAGCTGGACTGCTGGAAGACTGCGGGTTTGCGGTGGGCAATGTCGATGCTACAATTTTGGCTCAGCGACCTAAACTGGCTCCGCATATCCTGGCGATGCGAGAGAATCTGGCTCGAGTCATTGGGATTGACCCCTCTCAGGTCAGTGTCAAAGCCACTACGGAGGAGGGGCTTGGTTTTACTGGTTCTGGCGAGGGGATGGCCGCCCACGCGGTTTGTCTGTTGGTGAGTAAATAAAGCAGAAAAGTCCAGCGTGTCTGCACGCACAATGAGGAAGTACAGAACAATATGGACAGTACAGGAAACACTGCGAGAGAACAGGGAACTGGTTAAGAAGCAGGTCCCTGTTTGGGATTATTAAGAAGAAGTACCAGCCGTGCGGCCGGTACTTCTTTTGCAGTTATAAAACATTATATGCCGAAATTCAATCCAGCGGCTTCATGGTCGGGAAAAGGATCACTTCTCGGATTGAGTCGGAGCCGGTGAGCAGCATGACACAGCGGTCGATGCCGATGCCTAATCCGCCTGTGGGGGGCATACCGTACTCCAGCGCAGTGAGGAAGTCCTCGTCCATCATACCGGCTTCGTCGTCTCCCTTGTCCCGCAATTCCACCTGTTTTTGGAACCGCTGGCGCTGATCGATGGGGTCATTGAGTTCAGAGAAAGCATTGCCCATCTCGCTGTGGCAGATGAACAGCTCAAACCGCTCAGTGAGCCGGGGGTCCTTGGGGGAGCGTTTAGCCAGAGGGGATACGTCCACTGGATGCATAGTGATAAAGGTGGGCTGGATCAGTTTTTCTTCCACCCGCTGGTCGAAGCACTCATACAGGGCGTTGCCCCAGGTTTTGTCTGCCGTCTCGGGCAGTTCCACACCAATGGATTTTGCGGCGGCAACCGCTTCTTCGTCGGAGGAAATGGCCATGAAGTCGAGACCGCAATACTGCTTTACCGCCTCGTGCATCGGCATCCTGGGCCACCCGGGGGTCAAATCGATGTCCTCTCCCTGCCACTGGAGCTGGTAGGTTCCAAGAATTTTCTGGGCTGCGGAGGACAGCAGGTCCTCAAAAAGGTCCATCATGTCGTTGAAGTCGGCATAAGCCTGATAAAGTTCGATAGTGGTGAACTCAGGGTTGTGCTTGGGATCCATTCCCTCGTTGCGGAAAATGCGGCCGATCTCATAGACCCGGTCCATGCCGCCGACAATCAGCCGCTTGAGGGGCAGTTCGGTGGCGATACGCATGTACATGTCGATATCCAGTGTGTTGTGGTGGGTGACGAAGGGCCGGGCGGTAGCCCCGCCAGAAATGGTGTTGAGCACCGGAGTTTCTACTTCCATAAAGCCGCGTGCATCCATAAAGTCCCGGACATGCTTGATAAAGCGAGAACGGAGGACAAAGTTGCGCTTGACCTCCGGGTTGACAATCAGGTCCACATACCGCTGGCGGTAACGCAGCTCAGTGCTGGTCAGACCGTGGAACTTTTCGGGCAGGGGGAGAAGGGACTTGGACAGCAGGGTGACCCGGACCACCCGCACGGACATCTCGCCCCGCTGTGTACGAAAGACCACTCCATGGACCCCGACAATATCGCCAATGTCGTACTTTTTGAAGCGGTTGTATTCGGTTTCATCCATCTCGTCCTTGCGGGCATAGAGCTGGATGCGTCCGCTTTTGTCCTGTAAATCGCAAAAGGACACTTTGCCCATTCCACGCTTGGACATGAGACGGCCTGCGACGGTCACATCTTTCCCCTCCAGGGCGTCGAAATTCTCTTTGATGTTGGCGGAATCGTGATCCGCCACAAAGCGTGTAATGGTAAATGGGTCGTTCCCGCTTTCCTGAAGCTCCTTCAGCTTGTCCCTGCGAATTTGGAGCAGCTGGGACAGGTTCTCCTGTTCCGTTGCTCCAGTCTGATGATTCTTATCGGCCATGTGGACCACTCCTATTTTTTCTTATCGTTTTGCTGGACCGCAGAAGCTGCGGCCCCTGTGAGGTTACCGCTCAACCTTTAAAATTTTGTACTCCACCGGACCGGCAGGGGCGTCTACGGTAACATCGTCTCCGGCATTTTTGCCCAGCAGCGCCCGGCCGAAGGGGGAGTCCTCCGAGATCGCGCCGTTCATGGGGTCGGCCTCTTGAGAGCCGACAATCTTATAAGTCTCTTCCTCATTAAACTCCTTGTCCAGCACCGTGACAGTAGAACCAAGGCGGACGTCTTCGCCGTCTCCGTCGTCGCCCTCAATCACTACATAGTTGGACAAAATTTCTTCCAGTTCTGCCAGCCGGGAGTGGAGCTTACCCTGTTCGTTTTTTGCCTCGTCATACTCGCTGTTCTCAGACAGATCGCCAAAAGAGCGGGCCTCTTTCAGCAGCTCGGCTACTTCCGCCTCGCGGACGGTTTTCAGATAGTTCAGCTCATCCTGCAATTCCTTAAGCCGCTCTGGGCTCAGCTTGTATTCTTTTGCCATGAAAATCGCACACCTTTCTATCGTTCTACAGACCGTGTCACAGACCGGCCTGTTGGGTATAATCCCGCATTCTGTGACATTATATGTGTTTCCAGGCTATATGTCAAGTGATTTTTATGTCCTCCGGACCCAGCTGCCCCCCCTCCCACAGTGCGGCCAGCAGGGGAAGATTTTCCTGGTCTTCCTCGGCCAGTTCCGGCGCGGCAAGGGTCAGTCCCGCCAGCTGGGGCTGGGTGCCGTACAAGTCCAAGGTGGTCTCTTCCCGTTGGGGGCAGTCTTGAAACCGCAGGGCAATTTGTCCCTCTTCCTGGGGCGGCATAACTGGTATCCCAAACTCCCGCCGAAGCCACAGGGCCAGTTCCTCGCCGCCTCTGGGGGCGTCTACGACCAGCCGGCGCACTCGGGGACAGAGCTGAGCGGCTGTTCGAGCTAAGTCATGGTCCACCCGAACCCCCCGCAGGGCTACTGTGGCGCGGTCTGGAGCCAATCCGCCGCGCTCTAGCGCCTCCAATGCCAGGGAGGCCGATTGTGCCCGGACAAAACACTCTGGCTCCACGGGCCGCAGGCCAAAGCGTTCTAGCAGAGGCCAGCGGGAAAAATTCCGGGGGACCAATACCCGCAGGGCGCCGCCCCGGCGAAGTTCCCGTCCCGCACGGCGCAGGCGGCGTTCTCCCCAGAAGCCCTCCAAGCCGGCCTCCGCCCGCAGGACGGCCAGCCCATACAGCCGGCTTTCTGCCGCTGTTCCCCATCCTTTGGGTGTGAAAACAAGTTGTCCAATCAAAAAAATCCCCCCTCTCCACAGCCTATGCGGGAGAGAGGAGAATATGTTAACTTTAGCGGATGTTATTCAAACAAACCCTGTAATTCGCCCAAAAGTTCCATCGCTTTGAACTTGAGGACGTAGCCTTCGCCGTCACCGGTGACCAAAGCGCCCTGGTTTTCGGTGAAGTAACCGGCCTCTAGAGCCTGGTCCACTGTCTCACTGGCCGCGCCCAGGCACAGGGGTGGAAAAGCCACGCACCACCAATTTTGTCCCTGACCCTCGCCGATGGTGACCCGAAGGGCGGTATAGGTTCCGGCGGGGAGGGCAAAGCCCTCGTACTCCTTGGTAGGGAACCAGCAGTCGGTGAGCTGAGCGGTGACGGGATAGTCAAAGCCCTGCTCCGTCACTACTGCCTGACCGGCGGCGGCAAGGTCGGGTAAATGTCCCTCCAGCGTCGCGCGGGCCTGTTCCAGTGTGGCTCCCTGGGGATATAATATCTCTGCCTGTTCCAGCACCCGGTCCCGCACCGCCAGTTTAAGTGATTGGTCTGCACTGCTGTCCGAATTCGCAATGACATGAAAGCGGATGACACGATCCGCTAAATCCTTCTGCTCCTGACCCAGCCAGCTGCCGGTTACGACGGCGACTAGAATTCCAAACATCAGCGCCAGTTCCCAGCGTTTTAATTTCCGATCCATAAAGTCCTCCTGGGGACGAAAAAAGCCGTCCGCACTGTAAATTTCTTACAGTATAGACGGCTTTCTGCAAGTTTAAACGGTCTGCGTCAAAAAAACTTCGCCGCCCAACCCGTTTAAACGTTCTTGGGCCTCCAGAGCGCAGTTTTTATCCTCAAAAAGTCCAAACGCGGTAGGGCCGGTGCCGCTCATGCTGGCGCCCAACGCCCCGCACTGAATCAGAATATTTTTAATGTCGTTCACCCGGGAACGCCGGTGGAGGGGGAGCGCGTCCTCAAAGACATTATACATCCGCCGGGCTACCCCGGCCAGGTCTCCGGCCTCCAGAGCGGCAATTACTCCCTTAGTGTCGGGACGGCAGCGCAGGCGCACGCGGTCGATCTTAGCGAACAGAGCGGGGGTGGAGATGGAGAATTCCGGTTTGCACAGTACCACCCAGCACTGGGGCAGAGGGGGAAGGGGAGTGAGGATTTCACCCCGCCCCTCGGCCAGGGCAGTTCCTCCCAGTACGCAGTAGGGCACGTCGGAACCGACCCGCTCTCCAACCCGGGCCAGCTCCATGGGGGACAGGGGAGTATCCTCCATAGCGTTCAGCGCACGGAGGATAGCTGCGGCATCGCTGCTGCCGCCAGCCATGCCGGCGCAGACGGGGATACGTTTGTCAATGGTAATGTCCAGCCCCTGGGGCGGTTCCTTTCGGGTTTCCCACCAGACGAGAGCGGCTTGAGCCGCCAGATTTTTTTCGTTGTTGGGGAGGAAATGGAGGTTTGTATACACACATATCCCTTTGCCCTCCTTTGCTTTCAAGGTGAGGCGGTCGGACAGGTCGATGGTCTGCATCACCATGCGCAGGTCGTGGTAGCCGTCAGGCCGGCTTCCCAGCACGTCCAGGGTCAAATTCAGCTTTGCGCGGGCCGGAACCTCCATGGCCTTTCCTCCCTATTTTCTAATTTTACGGGCCTCTAAATAGAACCGCTTGTCCTGGGCCTCTCCCAGAGAGAAGGTTTTTCTAGGCAAGACCCCGTCGTGAATCACCGTGGGGAAGAGGGCGCTTTTCTCCATCGGCGGAAGGAGAAAAGCAATGGCATCTTCCCGCTCCTCGGCCAGCTTCTGGGCCTCTTCGGCCCCGTGGATATAGTCCACCCTGGCTCTGGGACGGGCGGCTATGTAGTCGTCCAGAAATTCCTGGAGGGTTCCCACGGGCAGCCGGGCCTGGGGCTGTTCCACGGTGACCTCTCCACGGCTCCAACGGTTGATGACGAAGGGGAAAACCTGTCCCTCGCCCCGGCCCTGAATGGCGGAAGGGTAGTAAGCCAGAAAAGCGTCCAGCAGTTCCTCCGGCCGCGCGCCGAAGACGACTCGGTGGATGGGCTGGAAATCAATTCCTTCGTCGTGAAGGTTCACCAGCTCACACAGGGCATATCGGGAAGGGAGCTCCGGCCACTGGGCTGGGGCGGTGAGACCCTTGCGGCGCTCGTAACACTCCTTGGCGGTGGCTAGGGAGTGGTTGCCGTCGCCGACGGCAAAAAGCAAGCCATCCAGATCCTGTTCCACCCGGTTTTGGCGGGTGTTCAGCGCCTGGAGTACCCAGTGGGTCAGTTCTCCAGACAGCCGCCAACCCCTGATGTGACCTCCATTCTCCATCAGCTCAAAGTCATAGAGCGGCTCCATCTCCCCGGTTTTGACGGACAGAGGTTCTATAATCATATGGTGGGGGTCGTCCACAAGCAGCATGGTGTGGGGCAGTTCGATAGGGGCGTTTTTCCGCACTGCTACCCGAGGCGGGATGCGAGACATGACCGTGCCCTCAGTGCTCCGGATGGCAGAGGTGGAACCCGGTTCATAGTCATATTGCTCCAAGTCCACCATGCCGATCAGCCCACGGCGGGTTTTGCCGCTGTGCAAGGTACGCTCCACATAGATCAGGCTGTTGGGATACTCCTGGAACCGGCCCTCCCGCAGATAACGGCTCATGGTGTTGTTGATTTCCATGATGTCCGTTTCTACGCTGGGGCCCTCCAGACAGCTTTCGGGCAGAATCAGCCGCAGGGAGGAGGGGTCACGGCCCACCCGGTTTTCTACTCTCTGCCAGTATTCGGGCCGGGAGGTGTATTGGTCGCAGGCCACCACCGACCACAGGGACAGGTCGCAGTCCCGGGGCAGGAGGATATCCGCCGGCTTGAAGGGCAGGTTTTCAAATAAATCGTTCATATTCCGTCACTCGTTTTCATCTTGATGATTCACAGCGCCCCTTCAATGGCGGCAAGCAGTTCGTCAAATTCCTCAAAGGCGAGCAGTTCCGGGTGGGCGGCCTTGATGGCTTCGGTGGACTTGAACAGGAACCCCGCCTTGCTGGCCTGAATCATGCCCAGGTCATTAAAGCTGTCCCCGGCGGCGATGGTGTCGTAGCCGATGGATTGCAGGGCCTTTACGGTGGTCAGTTTGGACTGCTGGCACCGCATTTTGTAACCGGTAATCTCTCCGTTTTTGGCCACCTCCAGCGTGTTGCAGAACAGAGAGGGCCAGCCCAGTTTTTCCATCAAGGGTTTGGCAAATTGTTCAAAGGTGTCGCTGAGGATAATGACCTGGGTTTCGGAACGCAGTTTGTCCAAAAATGCCTTTGCGCCGGGCAGAGGATCGATTTTGGTAATCACGGCCTGAATTTCCTTTAACCCCAGTCCGTGTTCCTTCAAAATTCCCAGCCGCCAGGTCATCAGCTTGTCATAGTCCGGTTCATCCCGGGTCGTGCGGCACAGTTCTGGAATTCCGCTGGCCTCGGAAAAGGCAATCCAGATTTCCGGGACCAGTACGCCCTCCATATCTAAACAAACAATGTTCATTGTATCATCCTTTCCATGTGCGCTCTTGTCCGGCGCTGCGCCAAAGGAGGTTTTGCCGGCAGGTGGTCATGTCTCCTTGCTCTGCTTTCTCCGCAGGTTGGTGAGGAAGTTGTCCAACCGGGCCACAGCCTCAGCGATATCCTTCATAGAAGCGGCGTAACAAGCCCGGACGAAGCCCTCGCCGCCAGGACCGAAGGCCGAACCGGGGATGACGGCCACCTTTTCTTCCAGCAGGAAGCGTTCGCAGAATTCCTCGCTGGTCAGACCGGTGGAGCGGATATCAGGGAAGACATAAAATGCGCCCTTAGGTTCGAAGCAGGACAGGCCAATCCGGTTAAGGCTCTCCACCAGATAGCGGCGGCGGCTGTCGTACTCTTCCCGCATATGTTCAATGTCCGGGTCGCCGTTGCGCATGGCCTCCACAGCGGCGTACTGGCTGGTGGTGGGGGCGGACATAATGCCAAACTGATGCAGTTTGGTCATAGCGGCGACAATGGGTTTCGGGGCACAGACATAGCCCATGCGCCAGCCGGTCATAGCGTGGCTTTTGGAGAAGCCATTGACTACGATGGTGCGCTCATACATACCGGTGATGTTGGCCAGCGAGACGTGGCGGCGGCCGTAGGTCAGCTCCGCGTAAATCTCATCGGATACCACCATAATTTCGGTATCCTTCAGAACCTCGGCGATAGCCTCCAGGTCCTTCCGGTCCATGGTTCCCCCGGTGGGATTGGAGGGGAAGGGGAGAACCAGTACCTTCGTTTTTGGGGTGATGGCCGCTTTCAGGTCCTCTGGGGTGAGACGGAATTGGTTTTCCGCCTTTAGGGTTAAATATTTGGTTACTCCACCGGCCATTTCAGCCAAGGGTCCATAGCACACAAAGGAGGGGACTGGAACAATTACCTCATCCCCCGGGTTGATCAGCACACGCAGAGCCAGGTCAATAGCCTCGCTGCCGCCCACGGTGACCAGAATTTGGCTGGCGTAGTCGTAATGCAGGTCAAAGCGGCGTTCTAAGTAGGCGGAAATCTCCCGGCGGAGCTGAAGCATACCGGCATTCGAGGTATACTTGGTGTGCCCCCGCTCCAGAGAGTAGATGCCTGCGTCCCGGATATGCCATGGTGTGACAAAGTCCGGTTCGCCGATACCCAGGGAGATGGCGTCGGTCATCTCCTCCAGGATATCGAAAAATTTCCGGATTCCGGAGGGCTTGATATTCTGTATCTTCTGGTTCAGAATGTTGTCGTAATTCATGTAAAGATATACTCCCTTTCCTCCGGGTCCTGGGGGCGGAACACCAGATGCTTCTCTTTGTACTTTTTTAGGATAAAGTGGGTTGCCGTGCCGGTAACGCCCTGAATGGGGGCCAGCCGCTCGCTGACAAACCGGGCTACCTCCCGCAGGGTGCGGCCGGAGATGATCACGGTCAGGTCAAAGGAACCGCTCATCAGATACATACTCTCCACCTCGTCGTATTGGTAGATACGCTCCGCGATGCGGTCGAAACCGGCCTGAGACTGGGGGGTAACGTTGACCTCAATCAGTGCGGTTACCGTCTCCTTTCGGATGCGGTCCCAGTCGATGATTGCTTGATAGCCCAGAATGGTGCGGTCGTTTTCATATTTTTTGATTGCCGTGGTGGCCTCTTCCTCGCTCAGTCCCGCGGCGGCGGCCAGCGCCTCACCCGGTATGGTACAGTCCTGCTCCAGCAGTTCCAGCAGTTTTTCCATGGTGTTCCTCCTGACGTTCGGTCGATATTTGGATAGGTTACATTATACACGCAGCTGCAGGGAAAAACAATCCCAAATGCAAAAAAGCCTCCCCATAACCGATGATTCGTCTGGTATGGGGAGGCTTGATGCCAGGCCAAGGTGTTTAAAAGTGTGTCCAATACTCCTTATAGTTGTCCTGAAGCAGCCGGGGGGTATCCAGGCCATAGGGGCACTTGGCGGCACACTGGCCGCAATGGAGGCAGTTTTCAATCTTCTTGACTTCGTTCTGCCAATATTCATTCAGCCAGTCAGCGGCAGGGGCCCGGCGGGCCATCAGGTTGATTCGGGCGCATTGGTTTATCTGAATCCCCACCGGACAGGGCATACAATAGCCGCAAGAGCGGCAGAAATCGCCAGTCAGCTCAGCCCGGTCCTTGTCAATAATCGCCTGGAGCTCTGCGGTCATGGCGGGAGCCTCAGGGATGCAGGCCAAGAACTGATCCAGTTCCCACTCGTGCTGAACACCCCAAATGGGGACGACGTCCTCTTGTGCCGCCATCCAAACGGCGGCGGCGGTGCCGTTCCCCAGCAGGCCGCCTGCCATGCCCTTCATAGCTACAAAGCCCATGCCGTTCTTCCGGCAGCCCTCCACCAATTCCTGATCCTGGGGGCCAGAGAGGTAGCTGTAGGGGAATTGCAGCAAAGCGTACAGACCAGACGCAATGGCCTCCTTCGCCACGGGCAGGCGGTGGTTGGTGATAGCAATGTGCCGGATTTTGCCCTGAGCTTTCGCCTCCAGAGCCGCGTCGTAAAGGCCGTCCTCTCCGCCTGGCTTTGGACAGAACGCTGGGTTATGGAACTGGTATACGTCGATGTAATCGGTGCCCAGCAGCCGCAGGCTGGTCTCCAGATGCTCGTTCAGTTCTGCCCCGGTTTTTGCGTGGGTCTTGGTGGCGATAATGACCCGATCCCGCATCCCCTGAAAGGCATACCCCATTTTTTCTTCGCTGTCGGAGTAGGCCCGGGCTGTATCAAAGTAGGTCATGCCTCCATCTACCGCCTTGCGCAGCAGGCGAGCGGCCTCCTCTTTGGAAATCCGCTGAATAGGCAGACAGCCAAAACCGTTCTTTTCAATCTCAATGCTGGTGGAACCGAGTTGGATTTTTGACATGGGAGTCTCTCCTTTCGTAAGCCTTCCCTCAGGAAGGGGGGAAGGCACTGTTTGTGAGCAAATGACGGATGAGGGCGGCGCGAGGGGAATTCAGCGCCTCATGCGTGTCCCCTCGTCCGCCTCTTTTGGAGAAGGTGTTTACATCCCCTTCAGCTGAGATTCCAGTTTGGATACCAGTTCGGTGAGTTGGGCGGCCCGGGCCTTTTCCGCCTCCACAACCTGGGCAGGGGCTTTGTTGACGAAACCGGGGTTGTTCAGCTTGGTGTTCAGCTTCTCCAGCTCAGCAGACTGTTTTTTCAGCTCCTTTTCTACCCGGGCTTTCTCCTTTTCCAGATCAACCAGTTCACCCAGGGGGATGAACAGCTGAGCCGCATGGGTCACCACAGCTACGTTTCCAGCGGCGTCGGGGGCGGCGTCCACCGGGACAATCTCCACATCGCTGGCGTAGGCCAGCTTCTTCAGGAAGGGAACACCCAGCGTGAAAATCTCCCGCTCTCCGGTGGCCGCAGTGAGGTGCGCTTTTTTGGAGGGAGGCACGTTCATCTCGCTGCGCCGGGCACGGATGGCTCGGATGGCGTCCATAATCAACTCCATAGCTTTTTCTTCTGCGGGGAAGTCCATTTCGCCGCTCGCCACCGGCCAGCTCTGGAGCATGAGGAAACTGCCGTCCTCCACATCCCCGCTGTGTGGCAGGGCCTGCCAGATTTCTTCTGTAATAAAGGGCATGAAGGGGTGGAGCAGCTTGAGCATCTGGGTCAGCACATAACACAGCACCTGCTGGGCCCGGACCTTGCTGTCCTCATCTTCGCCCTGGAGACGGGTCTTGGTCAGTTCGATATACCAGTCGCAGTAGTCGTCCCAGATGAAGTCGTAAATCTTCTGAGCCGCTACGCCCAGCTCATATCGGTCCATGTTTTCAGTGATCTCCGAAATGGCCCGGTTCAGCTTGGACAAGATCCACTTGTCTTCCAGTTCCAGCTTCCCTGGCAGGGTACATTGGTCAATGGTCAGGTTCATCATCAGGAACCGGCTGGCGTTCCAGATCTTGTTGGCGAAGTTGCGCATAGCCTCGCACCGCTCGGTGTAGAAGCGCATATCGTTGCCGGGGCTGTTACCCGTGACCAGATTGAACCGCAGGGCATCCGCGCCGTACTTGTCGGCGATTTCCAGGGGGTCGATGCCATTGCCCAAAGACTTGGACATCTTCCGGCCCTTGTCATCCCGGACAAGGCCATGGATGAAGACCGTGTGGAAAGGAGGTTTGCCTGTGTGTTCGCAGGCGGAGAAAATCATGCGGGCCACCCAGAAGAAGATGATGTCGTAGCCCGTGACCAGCACGTCGGTGGGGTAGTAGTACTGGAAGTCCTCGGTGTTGTCCGGCCAGCCCAGAGTGGAGAAGGGCCAAAGGGCGGAGGAAAACCAGGTATCCAGCACGTCATCCTCCTGCCGGATCTTCTTGGAATGACAGTGGCAGCATTCTGTGGGGTCGCTTTCAGAGACGGTAATTTTGCCGCAGTCCTCGCAGGTCCAGGCGGGAATCCGGTGCCCCCACCATAGCTGCCGGGAGATGCACCAGTCCCGGACGTTTTCCATCCAGTTGGTATAGGTTTTGGAGAAGCGGTCGGGGACGAACTTGGTCTCTCCCTCGTTGACCACCCGCAGAGCCTCTTTGGCCAGGGGCTCCATTTTGACAAACCACTGGGCGGAAATCAGCGGTTCCACATCGCTGTGGCAGCGGGAACAGGTGCCAACATTGTGCTGGTGGGCCTCCACCTTTACCAGATAGCCCTGCTCCTCCAGGTCGGCCACAATGGCTTTCCGGGCCTCGTACCGGTCCATGCCCGAGTAGCGGCCATAGCCCTCTACTACTACGCCGTGGTCGTCCAGCACCCGGATGGTTTCCAGATTCTGACGCAGGCCCACCTCAAAGTCGTTGGGGTCGTGGGCCGGAGTCATCTTCACGCAGCCGGTGCCGAACTCCATGTCCACATATTCGTCCGCTACAATGGGCATTTCCCGGCCCACCAGGGGCAGAATGCACTTTTTACCCACAATATCAGCATACCGCCCATCGGCGGGGTTGACGGCCACACCGGTGTCGCCCAGCATAGTCTCGGGTCGGGTGGTGGCTACAATCACGTACCGGTCTGGCTCCCCCTGGATGGGGTAGCGGATGTGCCACAGGTTTCCGGGCTTGTCCTGATATTCTACCTCTACATCGGACAGAGCCGTGACACAGTGGGGACACCAGTTGATAATCCGGGAACCCTTATAAATCAGGTCCTTCTCATAGAGGGAGACAAACACATGCCGCACCGCACGGCTCAGGCCCTCGTCCATGGTGAAGCGGGAACGCTCCCAGTCGCAGGAGACGCCCATTTTTTTCTGCTGTTCCACAATGCGGGCCCCGTATTTGTTTTTCCAGTCCCATACCCGTTCCAAAAATTTCTCCCGGCCCAGGTCGTAGCGGCTCAGCCCCTCGTTTTCCCGGAGGTTTTCCTCTACCTTGGCTTGGGTAGCAATGCCCGCATGGTCACAGCCAGGGACCCACAGTGCCGCACAGCCCTGCATTCGCTTGAAGCGGATCAGGATATCTTGAAGGGTGCAGTCCATGGCGTGGCCCATGTGGAGCTGTCCCGTCACATTGGGAGGCGGCATCACAATGGTAAAGGGTTTCTTCTTCGGGTCCCGGCGGCCCCGGAAGCAGCCGTTTTCTTCCCATTTTTGATAAATACGGCCCTCTGCCTCCTGGGGTTCATAAATTTTTGGCAGTTCTTTTTTCATGATTATCCTCCTTGCATGTTCCGTCTGGTTCAGGACGCGGCTCCGGCATCTGACAAAACGGCGCTCCATTGCTCCGGTGTCACATAGTCGGAATAGTAGCCGTCAGCCCCCCAGCTGGTCGATATCATGTCCAGCAGACGGTTTACAGTGTGTAAATATATCTTGCAGCCATATTGGCGCAAAATTTCACTATTTTCCTGGCTGATTCTGGAGAAATCCATGGTCACAACCGGGATATCCCGTTCCTGACAGAAGGAGCCGATTTCATGGTAGTCAGGATTTGCGATTTGATACAAGGTAAAAATCCAGTTGACTGCGGGAACTTCCTCCTTGACCCAGCCATACATCTCCTGGTGATAGATCTGAATGATGATCCGGTCCCATAGAGAGGGGTCGCCGGTCTCCTCAACGGCCTGAGCCAAAACCTGCATCTGTGCCCGTACATCCGCCTCTCCGGTGTCCTTGCTGTCGGTTACCAGATAGCAGTCGGGGTATACCCGCATCAGGGTCAGCAGACGTTGAATGTCCAGCGGAGTATAGTGGAAACAGATGGGTGTGTTGACAAAGGTGTCCCAATCCATCACGCCGACGTATTTTTGCTCCAGATTGTAATAGGAAATCTGATCCCAGTCATGGCGGGCCACCAGTTTTCCGTCCGAGGTCAGCTGAAGGTCCACCTCAAATACCCGCTGGCCCTCCAGATAACTTTGGAGAAATGCTTCTAGACTGTTGGTCTCTCGTCTTCCATCTACCGTACCCAGCGCGTGGGCCACGATGGGAATTTCAGTCCAATGCTTATGGGAGTCTGTCCGGGGAGCCAAGGCGGTCATAGCGGAGGCGACTGCCCCTGCCGCCTGGTCCGCCGCTAGACTCTGGAACGGTTCGCCGCCGCTGTGGTCCAAGGCATCCGGCAGTTTCAGCAGAACTGCGGTGATGATCAGAATACAAGCCGAGACACACACCAGCCATTTCCACGGTATTCGGTTGTGCGCTTGTCTGGCCCCTCTCATGCTCGATCTCCTCCTAGTGCAGGTGGACGCTTCAAAAAAACGCCCTGAGCCAATCCGGCTCAGGGCGAATCAAGTCCGCGGTACCACCTGAGTTTCCCCAATTTGGGGACACTTTATTCCTTCTGTAACGGGAAGTCCCGCCGCCCCTTACTCTATAATTCGGGGGCAGGGCGCAAAAGCCACCTTCGCCGGCTGGGACTGAGGGCTTGCACCGTCCGCCCTCTCTCTGCATGTCCAAAACCGGGTACTCCTCTTCTGCATTGCCTTTTCGCGTCTCATTATACGCAAGTTCCTTTGGTTTGTCAACTCCTTGTTTGTAACCGCATTGTAACTTGACTGTTATCCACTTCAAGTGTAGTATGATGTTGTTACTACAATTGAAGTGGATGTGAGTTTATGAAACGCCTGCCCGATACTGAGCTGGAAGTTATGAAAGCCTTGTGGTCCACTGGACCAGACACCCCTCGGAGCGTTCTGGAAGATAAGCTGACCCCGTTTGGCTGGGCCTCCAACACCGTTAATACCTACCTCGCCCGTCTGGCGGACAAGGGCTTTGTGTCTGTCCGCCGGGAGGGCAAAAGCAACCTCTACACCCCTTTGATCAGCCAGGATGAGTATCAGGCTTTTGACAGCCGCGCCGTGCTGGACCGGCTGTACGGCTCTCCACGGAACTTTGTGGCTGCGCTGGCCCGCAAGGGCCTGCGGCGCAGTGAGCTGGAGGAGCTTCAATCACTTATGGACCAGCTGAACGGAGGGCAGGAGCAATGAATCAAATCCTGTTCACCCTGGGGGCGATGTCGCTGGGCGGCTCCGCCGCCGCTGTGCTGCTGGCCTGGGCGGGCGGTTCCACTCGGGGGCGGTACGGCGCCAGATGGCGGTGTCTGGCCTGGATGGTACTGTGTCTGCGGCTGGCTGTTCCACTGCCCCTATTTCCGTACGTCCAGGCCCGGGCCCCAATTCAGGTTGACATCCCAGCGCAGCCTGTGCCAGAGCGGGTTAACCCCAATACATCCGCACCCTCCGGCGCTTCTCAGGACCTCCCTGTCCAGCCGGGGGACATCCAGACCGATTCGCCGGAGAATTTGCCGGACCATCGCGTCTCCGTGAACCCGATGCGCAAGTGGGAACCGGCTCAAGCTGCGATGGTCATTTGGCTGATGGGCGCGGCGGCTGTGTTGCTTTGGAATTTGTCCAGCCATCTGCGTTTCTTACATTGGCTCCGGCGGTGGTCTTCACCGGTGGAAAGCGGGGAAGCTATTGCCGCCTTCCATCTGCTGGGTGACCAGCTGGGCCTGGACCGGCGGCCTCGGCTGCTGGTGTGCCAGGGACTCAGGGTACCCATGCTGGCGGGAGTATTCCGACCGGTGATCCTTCTGCCCCCAGACTGCATGTCCGGGGAGGAACTGGGCTTTTCCCTTCTCCATGAGCTCACTCACTACCGCCGCAAGGACATCTGGCGTAAACTGCTGGCCCTGTGGGTCAATGCCCTGCACTGGTTCAACCCTTTGATGTGGTACATGGTCCGGATGGTGGAGCGGGATACCGAACTGGCCTGCGATGAAGATGTTTTGCGCTGTCTTTCCCAGCCAGATTACTCCGCCTATGGTCAAACCATCCTTTCTGCCGTGGCCCGTCTGCAACGCGTTCAACGAGGAGGAAATTGCCATGAATAACAAAATACCCCGCACGCCTTTCTCAACTGCCCTGTCCGGGGCGGCGAAGGAAACGGAAATCCGCCTGAAAAATATCTTCTCCGGCCCCAAAAAACGGCCCCCGATTCTCTTTCTTGTTCTCATGTTCTCTGTGTGCATCTTCTGCGGAAATTTGGTGTCCTGCCAGGTCAGTACCGCAGAGGAACCCGACCGTTCCGCCCCCGGCCGGCTCAGCGAAGAATCCTCCAGCCTGCTGGAGGCTCTGTTCCGCAGCGCGGAACAGGATGGAACCTTCCAGATGCCCAATCCTGTTCTGCTGGATTCCATCGAAGAGGACAGCCGCATCCTGGGTGCGCTTTTTGTGGAGGATCACCTGGAAAATAGCCTGATTCTGGGAGTTATGGACAAAGAAAATTCGATCGTATCCCGCCCCATGTTCCGCTGTAACCAACATATTGGCATTCCTAATGTGGTCACCTTTCGGAACAGCGATGGCGAAAACTGCCTGCTTTACACGTTTAACGGTCAGATGAACGGCCAGTACCGGGGCGAGGCAGGGGTGGTCTGCTTCGATGGTCAGGATATCGTCTGGAAGTGGCCCGTAGAAGGGGATGTCCGGGACACGGACAGCGCCGCTTACCGGGACTATCAGGATTACTGGAGCAGCCATCTGGCCCTGCTGGCCCCCGGCGGAGTGGATGTCTATGGGCTGAATCCGGCGTTTCAATGGGGGCAGGACGAACCCGCCTCCCGATGGCTGCTGGACCACGACGAAAACTTTTACCCCGACCAGAGCAGTTCCGTCGAACTGCCCATGCCCATCTACTTTCAGTCCCTGCGATGGCTGAACGATCAAACCGGCGACCCCGGCGGCTGGCGGATTCTCTCGCTGCACCGCAATGAGGAACGGTGCGACCCCGACAGACAGATGGACTGCTTTTCTCTCCTGGCCCACACCGACAACGGACAGAATGAACTGACCGCCGAACTGTTCTTCTCCTATGAACAGGAGGGGGACCAGCGCAGCTATGACACGCTGAACTACGCAGAGGTTGCGGGGGAACTCTGCGCATATCCGCCCGCCCCGGACACACAGGACGAACCGGCGGTCACTGTGCTGGAATGGACTCCTGATCTGAACCGCAACAGCATACCCGAGGAATTGCGCCTGACCGAACTGGACGGCGGCCTGCGGCTGGACATTCTGGAAAACGGGACGGTAATTCACTCTGAGGAGGGATACTTTGCCCACGCAGGCTATACCTCCATCTTTTTGTGCACACTGGAAGGGAAAGACTATCTACTGTTTTACTTCCCCACCATGTATCATGGAGAGTGCAACTACAGCTACCAGTTGGTTTCCCTGGAAAAGGGCGCTCCAACCACAGTGCGGGAAAACAGCATTGCCTTTACCATCCACCTGGATCATCCACTCTTTCCCGATCCCCATTTTGACCCCGAAGAAATCGCCGCCTTCATGGACGAGATCAATGACCTGCTCGCCCGCAGCGTCCAGCTGCTCAACACCGACGCCGACCTAGCGGGCACCTTCCAGGAGGCGGGCCGGCTGGTGGACACCCTCTGGTGGCTGGACATCTGGGACCCCGTCTTTACCCGGGACCCCGGAAAATCCCTGCTGGAAAATTTGACGGACTTTCAGGACGCCATGCTCGGGCAGGCGGGGACAGGCTGACGATCCCGCCAAAAATTTCCCCGCCCCCTCTTGCGCTTTTCTCCGAAAGAGGTTATACTGTTAGGTAAGAGAGCGGGGCCGGGGAACCGGCCAGTCCCGCCGGCGAGGCCGGCAGATCACATATTTTAGGAGGATACAGTTATGAAAGTAGCAATTTTCGGCGCCGGTACCATGGGCAGCGGCATTGCCCAGGTCTTCGCGGCTAAGGGCCACACCGCCCTGATGTACGCCAGCAGCGTGGCTTCTGCCCAGCGGCATAAGGATAATCTGGACAAATCCCTCCAGAAGCGGGTGGACAAGGGCAAGATGGATCAGGCTGCCAAGGATGCCCTCATGGCCAACGTGCTGGTGGAGGAGAAGTCCGCCGCTGCCGACGCCGACCTGATTATCGAGTGCGTCAAGGAAGACATGGTCACCAAGAAAGAGCTTCTGAATGAGCTGGACGCCATGTGCAAGGAAGGCGCTATCTTCGCCTCCAACACCTCCTCCCTGTCCATCACCGAGATGGCCCTGGGCCTGAAGCATCCCGTAATCGGTATGCACTTCTTCAACCCCGTGCCCAACATGAAGCTGGTGGAGATCATCCGGGGCGCCAACACCGCTCAGGAGACCTTCGACTTTATCTGGAAC
>JAAWIE010000043.1 GCA_022796195.1 Lawsonibacter sp.
AATCCAGTTCCCGATGTACACCAAGTCCAGCAGCCGGCGAAACTGCTTTTTGTTCAGTTCCAAATTCATGGGAATTCCTCCTCTCCGGGCATAAGCCGTCTATATAGCATTATAGCCGTCATTTCCAATTTGTCAAATGGAGAAAGCAGGCAATTTCACTTGTTTTTTCAGGCAAAATGACATACAATAAAATAGCCGCTTTACACAGCGGCCCAAACTGTGTATAATACCTCAGACTGACACCGGTCTTTGGAACGATACCCTTGAGACCGAATCTTAACTGAGCGCAGGAGGGGCCCTATGGAGCCGATGGAAAAGGAAGTGGTCATCTCCATCAAGGGGATGCAGAACTATGAGGGGGCGCTCCCGGATGTTGTGGAGCTGGTCACCCAGGGCCGGCTGGCCCGGGAGGGCGAGCGATACACCCTCTCCTATCAAGAGAGCGAACTGACCGGCCTGAGCGGCACCCTGACCACCATCCGGGTGGACGGGCCGGAGGTAACCCTAATGCGGGTGGGGGAGTTCAACTCCCAAATGGTGTTCCAAGAGGGACGCCGTCATCTCTCCATGTACAATACACCTTATGGCGCAATGTCCATTGGGGTGAATACCCGCCACCTTCTGGCTGAGCTGACCGACCAGGGGGGCGACATTGAGGTGGACTACACCATCGAGGTGGACCACGCCATGGCGGGCCGAAATGTTTTCCGCATCAACGTAAAAGAGGCGGAGGGCGGCTTGGAGAGCCTGAAACAATAAGAAAGAACGAGGTGCAAACGATGACAAATATGATTCAATCAGCCAAGGAACAGGTCGTGTCCCTGATCCAGGCAGCCTATGCGCGGGCCGCCGGGGCCGGTGTTCTGCCGTCCGGGGTGGATGTGAAGGCCACCGTTGAGATCCCCAAAGACACCAGCCACGGGGACTATGCCTCCTCCTTCGCCATGGCGGGGGCCAGGGCCCTGCATATGGCGCCTCGTGCCATTGCCCAGGCCATTGTGGACCACCTGGAGCTGGAAGACAGCTACTTCCAGTCGGTGGAAATTGCCGGTCCCGGCTTCCTCAATTTCACCCTTGGTCCCAAGTGGTACGGCGAGGTGCTGGCCGCAGTGGAACAGGAGGGCCCCGCCTACGGCTCCGGAAGCGGAGGCAGCGGCAAAAAGGTAATGGTAGAGTTCGTCTCTGCCAACCCCACCGGCCCCATGCACATGGGCAACGCCCGGGGCGGCGTGCTGGGGGACACTTTGGCCAATGTGCTGGCCCGGGACGGCTGGGAGGTGTGGAAGGAGTTCTACGTCAACGACGCAGGCAATCAAATTAACAAGTTCGCCCGGTCCATCTACGCCCGGTACTTGCAGCTCCTTCTGGGTGAAGACGCGGTCCCCTTTCCCGAGGACGGATACCAGGGAGAGGACATCAAAGAACTAGCCCAGGCTTTTTATGAGGAACACGGCGCCGGATACGAGAACGAGCCGGAGGAGGATGCGCTGTTCGCCATGGCCCAGTTTGGCCTGGAACACAACATCCCCAAAATGAAAGCCGACCTAAAAAAGTATGGCATTGAGTACGACCAGTGGTACATGGAATCCTGGCTCCACGACCGGGGTTTTGTGGCCGGTACCGTACAGCTGCTCACCAACAAGGGCTGGACCTATGAGAAGGACGGCGCCCTGTGGCTGAATACCACCGAACTGCTGAAAAAGAAGTACATGGACGAGGGGAAGAGCCAGGAACAGGTGGACCGGCTGGACCTGAAAGACGACGTACTCCGCCGGGCCAACGGCTTTTACACCTACTTTGCTGCCGACATCGCCTACCACCGCAACAAGCTGGAGGAGCGGGCGTTCGACCTGGCCATCAACATCTGGGGGGCCGACCACCACGGCCATGTGGCCCGGCTTCAGGCGGCTCTGGACGGTCTGGGGCTGGACGGCTCCCACCGGCTGGTCATTGTCCTGATGCAGCTGGTCAATCTGCTCCAGGACGGCAAGCCGGTCAAGATGTCCAAGCGGTCGGGCAAGGCCATTGCCCTCCACGACTTGTTGGACGAGATCTCGGTGGACGCCGCACGGTATTTCTTCAACTCCCGCACCAGCTCCAGTCCCCTGGACTTCGATCTGGATTTGGCCGTCCGGCAGGACAGCGAAAATCCGGTGTACTATGTCCAATACGCCCATGCACGCATCTGTTCCCTCATCGCCCGTCTGGCGGAGGAGGGCTCGAAGGCGCCCGCCGCCGCCGATGTGGATGCTGCTGTGCTGAAGTCTCCAGAGGAACTGGCTCTGCTCAAGTCCCTGGCCCAGTACCCCGAGGAACTCCATCTGGCGGCCCGGGACTACGACCCCAGCCGTATTAACCGCTATCTCGCCGTCTTGGCCGGAGACTTCCACCGTTTCTACAACGCCTGCCGCCTGAAGGGCGAAGCAGAACAGGTTCTGTCCGCCCGCCTTAAACTGGCCGAGACCGTGCGTTCTGTCCTGGCAAACGGCCTGAACCTTTTGGGCGTCACCGCCCCGGAGAAGATGTAATATGGAACTTATAGACCGCAGCACCTGGCCCCGAGAGGAGCATTATCGTTTTTTCCAGGCCATGTCCCACCCGTTTTACTCCCTGACCTTTCCTGTAGATGTAACCGCTCTGCGCACCTATGTCAAGGGACACGGTCTGCCCTTCTATCCCGCGATGGTGTATCAGGTTCTCCAGGCCATGGATGATGTGGAGGCGTTTCGCCTCCGGGACCGGAATGGCACCATTGTGCGCCACGACAAGCTGGTACCCAGCTTCACCGATTTGAAACCGGGCAGTGAGCTGTTTCATATTGTGACCCTGCCCGCCGGAGAGGACATGGCGGACTTCTGCCGCCGGGCTAAAGACCGCTCGAAAAGGCAGACCTGCTTGATCGACGACCATGATTGGGAGGACCAGCTGGTCTATTTCACCTGCGTGCCCTGGTTTCCCATTACCGCTTTGACCAATCAGCGGGACGTAAACCCCTCCGATACGATCCCCCGGGCCGCCTGGGGCCGCTGGGAGGAGCGGGAGGGCCGCACCATCCTTGGACTCAGCCTGGAGCTGAACCACAGGCTTCTGGACGGCTATCATGTGGGGCAGTTCTGCGCGGCTCTCAACGCCCGCCTGTCCGCTCTGGAGGCGGACTGCGGCATGTAAAACGGCTCCAGCGCCGCTGCGCCGGAGAAACAATCCCCCAAGGGGGAAACTTGGAAGGGAGGTCCCTGTCAATGCGCCGGGAACGTTTTAAGAGCTGGAAAGATGGGCTGGAGAAAAATCGAAACATGGTGCTTTACCTCTTTGGAACGATTACAGTCCTGTGCGCCCTGGTGGGCTGGGGACTGCTGCCCGACATGGTCAGCGCCAATCCGGCCGTGGAGAATATGATTTACCGCCCCAAGGCGTTTATGCTTGCCCTCCACTCCGGGTTGATTGGTTTCTTTGCCTTTATGGTTTGGTGGAGACCACGGGAACTGGCCTATCTCACCGGAGCGATTGTCTGCACGGCGCTGTTCTTGGGGATGCTGTATGCCAATTTGGGGGTGTGACCGGAATGGAGCTGGAACAGCTTGCGGCACAGCTGCGGGGCCGCACTCCCGGCCTGATGGACTCCAGACAGTCCTATGCCGTGCTGGTCCCCCTGGTGGAACGGGACGGGGAGCTTTCTCTGCTCTACGAGGTTCGGGCCAAGACCCTTCGCCGTCAGCCAGGAGAAGTTTGTTTTCCTGGCGGGCGGATGGAACCGGGCGAGGGCCCGGAAGCGTGCGCCCTGCGTGAGACCTTTGAGGAACTGTCCATCCCGCCCGAGGGGGTGGACCTGCTGGGCCGGTTGGATTTCATCGCCCACCGGGCAAACTTCTTGATGCAGCCTGTGCTGGGACGGGTGAAGGCCCAGGCTGCAGAGGTCATACGCCCCAGCCCTGCCGAGGTCGATGAGGTGTTTTTTGTCCCCCTGTCCCACCTGCTGCGGACGCCGCCCATCGAATACACCTATGATCTGCTCCCCACACCGGCGGAAAACTTCCCCTACGAGCTCATCGGAATTCCCAAAGACTACCAGTGGCAGAAGGGGCGTGAAAATGTCCCCGTCTACCCCTGGCAGGGACGGGCCATATGGGGTCTCACTGGACGCATCACCCGGAATCTGATTTCCCTGCTGCAATCGCCGCATAATTTACAATAACATGAAGCAGAGGCGCATAACACGCCTCTGCTTTTTTCCTGGCAATGAATACAAGTTATGCCTCCTGCCATCCTTTGCACACATCCACCCAGCCCAGGCTGTGAGCATACTGGGCCAGCTCCTCACAGGTAAGCTCGATGGCAGAATTCCCGCTCCCGGCCCAGAGGGCGGAAATAATCCCGAACTTTCTCAATCGACACCCTCAGCCCTCCAGTTTTTGGGCCGTCTTTGCCAGAAAGCGTTCGTCTGTAACGATAAATCGCTGATGCGTTCCTTGACCAATGAGGCCCTTCTCGTCAAAAGCAGACACCTTCAGCACCAGCCGTTTACCGTCCACCTCCACAACCTCGCTCTCCGCCCAAACCTTCATCCCCACCGGGGTGGCGCTGTCGTGGGTGATATTCAGGCTGGTGCCCACCGTGCTCTGCCCTGGTTCCAGGTGGGGGGCGACGGACTTCCAGGAGGCTTCCTCCATAAGCGCACACATAAAGGGTGTTCCAAACACGGCCAAGGCTCCGGAACAGGCCGCCTGGGCGGTGTTGGTGTGGTCTACCGTAGTCTCAGCGCGGCCTTTCAGGCCAATCGTAACCGACATAGCAATGTCCTCCTTTTCTTTGGTTGGATGATTATAGCATACACCGAGCGAAAAATCCAGTGGAGTCATTGGATTGTTCATCGCAGAAACAGCCGCAGGAGCCGGTCTTTGGCGGCGGTATAGGGAGCATAGCGGATGGGCAGGTCAATCCGGGCGGATTGTTTCACGATACTCTTTCGGTGGGAGAAGGTATCGAAGCTGGCTCGGCCATGATAGCTTCCCATCCCGCTCTGCCCCACGCCGCCGAAACCCATACGGCTGGTGGCAAGATGGATTATGGTGTCATTGATGCACCCTCCGCCGAAGGAGGTGCGGCGCAGAAACCGCTCTTGGGTGTTCCGGTCTCGGGAAAAGAGGTACAGCGCCAGCGGGTGGGGCCGGGCATTGATAAAGTCCACCGCCTCTTGAATATCGTCGAAGGTGAGGACCGGGAGAACCGGACCAAAAATCTCTTCCTGCATCACCGGGTCATCGGGAGAGACGTGGTCCAGAATGGTGGGCTGAATTTTCAAAGTGTTTGGGTCCCCCACTCCCCCGCAGAAAACCTTTCTGGGGTCGATCAGTCCCATGACTCGGTTGAAATGCTTCTCATTGACCATGCGCACATAGCCCTGGTTGTCCAGCGCATTTGTGCCGTACATGGCGGCAATCCACTTTTTGACGCAGAGCAAAAAGCGGTCCTTGACACGCCGGTCCACAAGCAAATAATCAGGGGCCACGCAGGTCTGGCCACCGTTGAGCAGTTTGCCAAAGACCAGCCGCTTTGCCGCCAAACTCAGATTTGCAGTGGCATCCACGATACAAGGGCTTTTGCCCCCCAGCTCCAGGGTGACCGGGATAAGCCGCTTTGCCGCCTTGGCCATGACCTCTCTCCCCACCTCCACTCCTCCGGTAAAAAAGATGTAGTCGAATGGCTGGTCCAGCAGGGCCTGATTTTCCTCCCTTCCTCCCTCCACCACAGCGGCATACATTGGGGGAAAGCAGTCCGTTAACATGTTCCGGACCACCGCCGAGGTGGCGGGGGCGTAGGCCGAGGGCTTTACAACACAGCAGTTTCCGGCGGCAATGGCCCCAATCAGCGGCTCCATAGTGAGCAGAAAGGGATAATTCCAGGGGGACATCACCAGCGTCACCCCGTAGGGCTGGGCTACGGTGAAGCTTTTGGCCGGGAACTGGGCCAGCGGGGTAAGGCAGGGCTTGTCCCGCATCCACCTGGCCAGATGCTTTTGGACAAACCGCAGTTCAGACAGCGTCATGCCCACCTCACACATATAGCTTTCGGCGGGGGACTTGTTCAGGTCGGACAGCAGGGCGGCTTGAAGCTCCCTTTCACGGGCTTTGATACTCTCGTTCAACCGCTTTAAGGCATTCCGCCGGGCGGAAAGCGGGAGGGTGGCTCCGGTATGAAAATAATCTTTCTGTGCCTGTACAAGCGCACCAATATCCATGAACAATACTCCTCTCCAGTCATCGGTTCCCTGTCCCCACAGGGGCGATATTGCTTCGATTGCTTACAGCATACCACAAATATCCTAGAGCGTCAAAAATTATTCTTGACAGGTTTTGCGGGAAGAGGTATTATAAATTTATCAGTAGTATAATTTTTACAGTAGATGACGAAAGGACAGGAGGATGTGCAATGAAACAGAACACAGGTTTGACACGCCGGCAGTATCTGACCCAGTTCAGCCGCACGGCCCAATGGCGGCTGGGTTCAGCGGATGCGGCCGAGGCCATTTCGGACTATCGGGAACTGGTCTTTCAGGAGGAGCGGGACGAAAGCAGGCTGCTGGAGGAACTGGGCGATCCGGTACATGCGGCATGGCTGCTCACCGACAGAACGGCCTACCGCCGGTGGCTTGCGGTGTTCGGCGTGCTAGTTTATGGGCTGTTTTTACTGGCGAAATGGGACTGGACGGGGTGGAGCCGGTTCCGGTTCAGCTTTGCCGAACCGTGCTGGTATCCTGTGTGGGTGATGGCGGTGGGAATGGTGCTGTCCCTGTACTGGTTCCGGCGGCACGGACAGAAGAATGGACTGCTGCCCAGGTGGCTGATTCCGGTTCTGGCTGTGGCGCTGATGGCTGGTGCGGCGGTGATGGTCTGGGCCTGGCATGTAATGGCCCCGGAATTTCTGGAACGTGTTGCCGCAGAACCCACCCGAAGTCAGCTTTTGAAACAGGTGTGGCTGCTGGGGGATTTGCTGATGTTCGGCGGGGCGGGTTCCGCACTGGCCGCACTGGCCGGTCTGGTGCTGGCCAGGTGTCGTGACCGCCGGTGGCTGGCGGTGTACCTGCTGGGACTTACGGCGGCGGCCCTGTGCGGCTTTGTGACCTTCCACCTGAAGAGCATAGCTCTGGCTCGCCCTGCCCCGGAAATGATACGGGCCTGGCTGTTTGCCCGCCTGATCCCCATCGGAGCCGTGGGCCTGGTCGGGACGGGGGTGGCCCTGTGCTGAAAAAAGATCTGCTGGAACTGTGTCTGCTCCAGCTGCTCAGCGGCGGAGAGAAATACGGCTATGAAGTGCTGACCCCACTCCGTGCCGCCTTTCCGGATACCCAGGAGAGCGCCATCTATGCCCTGCTCCGGGGACTGGGCAAGGAGGGTTTTACCGAATGGTACATGGCCCCCGGCGGCGGCGGGCCGGACCGGAAATACTACAAGCTCACCCCCGCCGGCCAAGCGCGGCTGGAGCTGCTGCGGGCAGATTGGCGGCATATGCGGGACGCCATCGCCGCTTTCGGGCTGGAATAGACCGGCCGAACCTGCGGCAACTGAGCCGCCAATATGCGGATTGATATTTACAAGGCGTTCAGATCGTGGTATCATATGGAACCGTGGGAGTGTTCCCGCATAAACGATATGAAAACAAGGAGTGTTCCTTTATGAGCCGTATGGTCGGTACAGTGTCTCGGGGTATCCGCACCCCAATCATCCGCAGTGGGGACGATTTGGTAGAAATTGTGACCAGCTCCCTGCTGGAGGCTGCGGGGGATGACGGATTTTCCCTGCGGGATCGGGATGTCGTTGCGATGACCGAGGCCATCGTAGCCCGGGCCCAGGGTAACTACGCCTCAGTGGACGAGATCGCCGGCGACGTCCGGGCCAAGCTGGGCGGCGGAACGGTTGGTGTGGTTTTCCCCATCCTCAGCCGCAACCGCTTTGCCATCTGCCTGCGGGGCATTGCCAAGGGGGCAAAGAAAATTGTCCTCATGCTCAGCTATCCTTCCGACGAGGTGGGAAACCATCTGGTCAGCCTGGACGCAGTGGACGAACAGGGGGTGGACCCCTATCGGGATGTCCTCACCCTGGAGAAGTATCGGGAGCTGTTCGGGTATGAGAAGCATCCCTTTACCGGCGTGGACTATGTGGCCTACTATCAGGAGTTGATTGAAGACTGCGGAGCCGAGGTGGAAATTCTCTTCGCCAACGATCCCCGGGCCATTCTGCCCTACACCAAGGACGTGCTGTGCTGTGATATCCATACCCGCCACCGCACTAAGCGCATGCTGAAAAATGCCGGGGCAGAGCGGGTCTTTGGCCTGGACGAGATTATGAACTGCGGCGTAAACGGCAGCGGGTACAACGAGAAGTATGGCTTGCTGGGCTCCAACAAGTCCACAGAGGACCAAGTAAAGCTCTTTCCCCGGGACTGCCAGGACCTTGTGGAAGCCATCCAGAAGAAGCTTCATGAGAAGACCGGCCGGCATGTAGAGGTCATGGTCTACGGTGACGGCGCGTTCAAAGACCCGGTGGGGAAAATCTGGGAACTGGCGGACCCGGTGGTCTCCCCCGCCTACACCGCCGGTCTGGAAGGCACCCCCAACGAGCTGAAGCTGAAGTATCTGGCTGACAACGACTTTGCCCATCTGTCCGGCGAGGCGTTGAAAGAGGCCATCAAGGACCGCATCCACAAGAAGGATGGAGACCTGGTGGGCCAGATGGTGTCCGAGGGCACTACCCCCCGCCGCCTCACCGATCTGATCGGCTCTCTGTGCGACTTGACGTCCGGTTCCGGCGACAAGGGCACCCCTGTGGTGTTAATCCAGGGCTATTTTGACAACTACACCACCGAATAAGAACCGGTATTCATATTTGAACCTCTTGGGAAGAACCAGCCCGCCGTGAAATCTCCATTTCACGGCGGGCCGGTTTCATCATCCGCACCGAAAAATTTTTCTTTGGATGAAAAAAATATCCTCTCTGCGCCGTGTTAAGGGTGAAGGGAGTTGAGGAACATGGTCCCAACTGGTACCAAAGAGACCGTATGCCGCCTTGTGCGGGAGTACAGTGATATGCTGCTTCATCTGGCTTGTACACGGCTACCCTCTGTCAGCGATGCAGAGGACGCGGTACAGGAGGTATTTCTGCGTTTGCTGACCGCTCCCGTCTCGTTCCGGGACGCCGGACATGAGAAAGCGTGGCTGATCCGCGCCACCCTTCATCGTGCCAGCGACATCCGCCGCCAGGCGGAACGGCGGAATCTCCCTCTGGACGAGGCGGCTTATACCGCTGCGCCGGAACCAGAACTGGATCTGCTTCGAGCAGTACAGGCCCTGCCCGAGCGATACAGCGCGGTAATTCACCTGCACTACTATGAGGGGTATTCCATCAAGGAAATTGGGAAGCTGCTGGGTCTGCCCGCCGCCACGGTGGGTACCCGGCTGGCCCGGGGCCGGGAACGGCTGCGGGAAATGCTGAAGGAGGAGATCAAATGAATTGGAACGACTACCGAAAGGCTATGGACACCCTTCCCTTTTCCGCCGGTTTTCAGGAACGGACGGAAGAACTGGTGCGCCGTAAGGCTCGAACCGAAAAGGAGTGTATCACAATGAAAAAAAGAGGTCTTTATCGTACCCTGACCATTGCCGCCGCTGCGGCTTTGCTCACAGTGTCCGCCTATGCCGCATCTCGGTGGCTCAGCCCCGCCCAGGTGGCGGATATCGCCGGAAATCCCGCTTTGGCCCAGGCTTTTGAAAGCACAGACGCGGTGACAGTGAACCAGACGGTACACACCGGCAGTCTTTCTGTCACCCTGGCGGGCCTGGTATCGGGAGAAGGGCTGTCCAATCTGACCGACCAGGCGGATCAGGCCCATACCTATGCAGTAATCATTCTGGAGAGCCTGGACGGCACGCCGCTGGACGGTGAAACGTTCCCGTTCCTGGATTATACCGTTACGCCGATGGTCGCCGGTTTTACCCCCTGGTCCGTGAATAACTGGACTCTGGATTCCGGTGTGACCGGCTTTGCTCGGGACGGGGTATACTATTACCTGTTGGACGTCAAAAACCTGGAGATGTTTGCGGACCACACGGTATATCTGGCTTTCTACGAAGGCAGAACACCCAGCAAGGAGATCTTTACCGTGGCACAGGACGGCACGATCTCCTTTGCAGAAAGTTTCGAGGCCCCCCATGCCCTGTTTACTCTGCCCCTGGAGCAGAGCAAGGCGGACGCTGCGGCGGTAGAGCAGTTTATTCAGGACAGCGGCCTTGAACCGGAGTGGTTTACCAATTTCGCCCCCGCAGCTTCCAGCCAGCCCACCGCTTAAACGCCGTCTATTCACATGCACCGGCAAAAGCCCCGCTGTCCGGCGTGTTGACCGGTTTTCCAACCAGTCCCGCCTCCTGTCTTAGCCCCATAGGACGCCCGTTGTCAAGGCCCGGGCCCCAGGTGCATAGACTGACTCTGGAGGTGATTTTACATGGACTTACGTGGAAAACAGATCTCAGTTGGCGAACTGCTGGATGATCCCCGCTCTAAGGCCGTATTTCAGCGCCGCTTCGGCAAATTCATGAAGCATCCCATGGTGGGCGCGGCCCGTTCCCTCTCCCTGGCCCAGCTTCAGGAGATGGCGGCGGTCTATGTTCCGCAGAAGACGATTCAAGAGACGCTCCGGGAACTGGAGCAGCTGTAATACCGGCAGGGGGACGGCCTTTGGCTGTCCCCCTACTGGCAATATGCCCTGACCAACTGGAAAAAAACATATCATTTCCTCTGTGTTGCGGGTTGCGATCGGACCGGTTTTAGGATAAAATAGAATCTATAATTGGTTTCCCTCCGCTGGGAGGGAATGCCTGTGAAATGCGGAGGGACGTCATGGAGATCAAAAAACAGGAGCGCCATGGCGTCTCTTTTTATGTATGCGGCGGTTCTGCCTGGGCGGGCGCCGCTCATGGTTTCTCAACCCGGCTGGGGGGCGTGTCCCCTGCGCCCTGGGACAGTCTCAATCTAGGTGCCAACCGGGGGGACAGCCGGGAGCATGTGCGGGAAAATTTCTCCCGCTTCTGCGCCGCCGTTGGGACCAGCGTAACCGCCCTGGTGAAAAATCATCAGGTCCACAGCAATCGAGTCCGTCCCGTTACCCGAGCCGATGTGATGTCTGACCCCGCTCAGGGCGGAATTGTTGAGGCGGACGGGCTTGTCACCGATGTGCCCGGATTGTGCCTCACTATCTTTTCCGGCGACTGCATCCCCCTTTTGTTCTATGATCCCATCCGCCGCTGCATTGCCGCCGCCCATGCCGGCTGGCGGGGAACCGCCGCAGGAATTGCCGCCCGGACGGTAGAGGCGATGGTCCGAGACTACGGCTGTCAGGCCCAAAATATCCTGGCAGCCATTGGGCCGGGGATTGGCCCCTGCTGTTTTGAGACCCACGCCGATGTCCCCGACGGACTGCGGGACGGCTTGGGGGAGGAGGCAGGTGCATACATCCGCCCCCTCAGCGCACCCGGGAAATTTTCGGTGGACTTAAAGGGGGCCAACGCACGATTTTTACAGCGGGCCGGCGTGATGCCAGAGCATATTTCCCTCTGTCCCGCCTGCACCGCCTGCGGCTTAGACGTTTTCTGGTCCCACCGGGTCCAGGGAAACAATCGGGGCAGTATGGCGGCGGTGATCCAGCTGATTTAAACCTGGAAGGTACTCGCTATGAAACGACATTTTTTGGCCGCATTGCTCAGCACCGCCCTCCTCCTCACCGCCTGCGGCAGAGAGGCACATCCCAGTTCTTCCGCTTCCAGCGCGGCTTCCTCGGGGACCGTCAGCCTAGAGGAAACTCCGCGCCCTGCCGCCACCCTCTTTACGCTGGCGGTTTATCCCGAATTCAGCCTCCATCCCACTCTGGCCGCCAACCGGGCCAACCTGACCCTGGCTCCCCTGCTGTATGAGGGGCTGTTTTCGGTAGACGCATCCTTCCAGGCCCAGCCGGTGCTGTGCCGCAGTTATACGGTCAGCGAGGACAAGCTGACCTGGACCTTGACCCTTCAGCCGGGAGTTACCTTCTCCGACGGTACGCCCCTCACCGGTCAGACGGTGGCGGACGCGCTGAATCTGGCCCGCTCGGAACAAGGGCGGTACAAAGAGCGGCTTGCCGTAATCGCCGCTGCGGCTCCTTTGGAAGATGCGCCTGACCAGCTTACCATTACCCTCCGGCGCAGCAACGGCTCTCTGCCGCTGCTGCTGGACATTCCCATTGCACTGGGCGGGGGGGACCGCCCCGCCGGAACTGGGCCCTATGTGCTCTCTGAAAACGGGGACAGCCTCTCCCTTACCGCCCGGGAGGGCTGGTGGCAGAAGGAACGCCCCCTGCCTGCGGCTGATATCACCCTGCACAGCGTCCACCGGAGCGAAGAACTGATTTATGCCTTTGACGCCGGCGAAGTTTCGCTGGTCGATGTGGACCTGATGGCAACCAATGCGATGGGCTATGGAGGCAACTACCAGACCTGGGACTACCCCACCACTGATTTCCTCTATCTGGGCTTCAACACCCAGGAAGGCCCCTGCCGCACCCTAGAGGTCCGGCAGTGTCTGGCCCTGGCAGTAGACCGGAATACCATTGCCTCCACTATCTATGCCAACCATGCCGTCCCCGCCGCGCTCCCGGTTCATCCATCCAGCCCGCTTTACAGCCGGAGCGCCGCCGCTGCGGTTCCAGGCTACGCCCCCGAGGCCCTTGCGGCCCGGCTGGGCGAACTGCGCGGGTTGGACGGCGAACTGATTTTCCTTGTGAATAGCGAAAATACAGCCAAAGCCTCTGCCGCCCAACTCATCGCCTACCAGCTGGAGGCGGCGGGCCTGAATGTGACATTGCAGCAGCTCCCCTTTGAGGATTATCAGCAGGCCTTGAACCAGGGGGCCTTTGATCTATACTTGGGCGAGACAGTATTTACCGCAGATTTTGACCTTGCCCCGCTGCTCTCCTCCACCGGAACCCTCAACTACGGCGGCTGGAGGCTGGAGGAGGCGGACAGCTGTTTGTGGAACCTGTATGGGGCCGTTGAGGACAAAGGGAACCGGGCCGAGGAATTGTTTACCCTTCTGAATGCACAAACCCCAATTGTACCCATTATTTTTAAAAACGGCTCTGTCCTGACCCAGTGGGGCCGCCTGTCCGGGCTGACTCCAGTGCGTGGCGATGTATTTTACGGGTTGGAGAACTGGACCATCTCATAATCATCCACAGAGAAAAATGGATAGCTTAGGCTGTCCCTACGTTACAACAAGAAAATGGAGGAGAGAAGAGAATGAGTGTTTACCGCTGTTATTCCAAAAAGAAAGAGGGCTTCGATGTAGAAGCCCAGGGTCTGTGCAAACAGCTGCGGGAACAGCTGGGGATCGACGCTTTGCACACGGTAGAGATTATGAACCGGTACGACGTTGAACAGATCGACCGGGATGTCTACGAACGGGCCAAGACCATTGTCTTCTCAGAGCCTCAGGTGGACGTAGTCTACGACGAGGATTTCCCCATGCCTCGGATGGCGGGGGCTTGGTTCGCCGTGGAGGCCCTGCCGGGGCAGTTTGACCAGCGGGCCGACTCCGCCGCCCAGTGCATCCAGCTGATGGCCGGTGTGGAACGGCCTCTGGTTGCCTACGCCAAGATGTACCTGCTGTGGGGCGGGCTGTCTCAGGAGGATTTGAACAAAATCAAGGCGTTTCTCATTAACCCGGTGGAAAGCCGGGAGGCTTCCTTGGAAAAGCCGGAAACCCTGGTCCGTTCCCACACCATCCCCGACCATGTGGACACCGTGGACAGTTTTACCTCCATGGACGAGAACGCTCTGTCCGCCCTGCTGGACAAGCTGGGCCTCGCCATGGACCTGGACGACCTGAAATTCCTCCAAGCCTATTTCCGGGATGAGGAGAAGCGGGACCCCACCATCACTGAAGTGCGGGTGGTGGACACCTACTGGTCCGACCACTGCCGCCACACAACCTTCTCCACCCATCTGGATGAGATTCAAATCGACGACCCCGCCGTGAAAGCCGCCTATGAGCGGTACCTCGCCGCCCGTGTGGAGGTCTACGGTGAGGAAACTGCCGCCCGGCGGCCCCAGACCCTGATGGACATGGCCACCATCGGCACCAAGGTGCTGAAAAAACGGGGCCTCCTCCCCGAACTGGACGAGAGTGAGGAGATCAATGCCTGTTCCATCCACGTCCCCGCCCAAGTGGACGGCGAGACCCAGGACTGGCTGCTCATGTTCAAGAACGAAACCCACAACCATCCCACCGAGATCGAACCCTTCGGCGGCGCGGCCACCTGTATCGGCGGCTGCATCCGCGACCCCCTGTCCGGACGGGTGTATGTCCACCAAGCCATGCGCTTTACCGGCGCGGGCGACCCCCGCACCCCCTTCGACCAGACCCTGGAGGGCAAACTGCCCCAGCGCAAGCTGTGTCAGACGGCAGCGGCAGGCTACTCCTCCTACGGCAACCAGATCGGCCTGGCCACCGGCCATGTGGCCGAGGTGTACCACGAGGGCTACATCGCCAAGCGGTTGGAGTGCGGCGCGGTGGTGGGCGCGGCTCCGGCGGAAAACGTGCGCCGGGAACAGCCCGCCCCCGGCGATGTAGTGATTCTGCTGGGCGGCCGCACCGGTCGGGACGGCATCGGCGGGGCCACCGGCTCCTCCAAGAGCCACAATCAAAAATCCCTCACCACCATGGCCTCCGAGGTCCAGAAGGGCAACGCCCCCGAAGAACGGAAAATCCAGCGGCTCTTCCGGGACGGCGAGGTCACCCGGCTGATTAAACGCTGCAACGACTTCGGCGCAGGCGGCGTCAGCGTCGCCATTGGGGAACTGGCAGACGGCCTGGAAATCGATCTGGACGCGGTGCGCAAAAAGTACGACGGCTTGGACGGCACCGAACTGGCCATCTCCGAGAGCCAGGAGCGGATGGCCGTGGTCGTGGCTTTGGAGGACGAGGCCCAGTTCATCGCCGCCGCCGAGCGTGAAAATCTAGAGGCTTACCGGGTAGCCGTGGTCACCGAAAACCCCCGGATGGTGATGCGCTGGAAGGGACAGAAGATCGCCGACCTCAGCCGGGAATTTCTCAACACCAACGGCGCGGTAAAGCACACCGGCGTTTCTGTAGGCGAACAGGGCTCCACCATTGGAATGGAGCCGTTCCAAACCCTGCGGGAGATGGCCTCCAGCCTGAAATGCGCCTCCCGCCGGGGCCTCACGGAACGTTTCGATGGCTCCATCGGGGCCGGGTCCGTCCTCATGCCCTTTGGCGGCAGGTTTCAGACTACCCCCGCTCAGGCCATGGCCGCGCTCCTGCCCGTCCTGCCCGGTCAGGAGACTGACCAGGCCAGCGTGATGGCCTGGGGCTGTGACCCGGAGGCGCTGTCCTCCAATCCCTATCAGGGGGCCTACGATGCGGTGACCACCTCCATTGCCAAGCTGGTGGCCGCCGGCGCGGATTATAAAAAGGCTTACCTCACCCTGCAGGAGTTCTTTGAAAAACTTCGGGATGAACCGGTCCGCTGGGGCAAGCCCGCCGCCGCCCTGCTGGGCGCCCTGGACGCACAGCTGGATTACGGAGCCGCCGCCATTGGCGGCAAGGACTCCATGTCCGGCTCCTTCCTGGATAAAGATGTCCCTCCCACCCTCATCTCCTTCGCCATCGCCCCCATTCAGGCGGGAGAGGTACTCTCTCCCGAGTTTAAAGAGGCGGGCCACCCGGTCTACCTCTTCCAGGAGGGCGGTCTGGACGGCAGCGCGGAGAAGCGCAGAAATACCTGGGAGGCGTTTTACCAGCTGGCCCAGGCGGGCAGGGTAAAGGCTGCTTACGCAGTGGAGAACGGCATGGCTGAGGCCGTGATGAAGATGTCCTTCGGCAACGGAATCGGTTTTCGGTCCCTGGACCAGGGCGGTCCCGCCTGGTATGCGGTCCGGCCCGGAGCCATCGTTGCGGAACTGGCTGAGGATCTGGGCAACTGCCACCCGGAGGGGCTTTGGGCCAAAATCGGCATGACAACTGCCGAACCCGCAGTTGCCATTGGGAACGACACCGCCTCTGTCAGCGAACTGCTCGCCCTCAACGAGGGCGTCCTGGAGGAGGTCTATCCCACGAAGGCAGGTACCTCGGACCCCGCCCGGACCATCTCCTGGGAGGGCCGCTCCCCCGCCGTGTGCAGTTGCAAAACCGCCCGTCCCAGAGCGGTGATCCCCGCCTTCCCCGGCACCAACTGCGAGTACGACACCGCCCGAGCCTGCCTCCGTGCGGGGATCGACCCTGAAATCGTCGTGGTGCGCAACCTGACCAACGACTTCCTGGCCCAGTCCGCTCAGGCGCTGGAACAGGCCATCCGGAACGCCCAGATGGTGGTTCTCCCCGGCGGTTTCTCCGGCGGTGACGAACCCGAAGGTTCCGCCAAGTTTATCTGCTCCTTCCTCCGCAACCCCGCCCTCAGCGACGCGATCATGGATCTGCTGAAAAACCGCGACGGCCTCATGCTGGGCATCTGCAACGGGTTCCAGGCGCTGGTCAAGCTGGGCCTGCTCCCCTTTGGGGAGATCCGCCCCGTGGACGCGAACTGCCCCACCCTCACCTACAACCAGATTGGACGCCACCAGAGCCGGTATGTCACCACCCGGGTGGCCTCGGTCCAGTCCCCCTGGATGCTCCGGTGTCAGGTGGGCGACCTGCACACCATCCCCATTTCCCACGGCGAGGGCCGCTTTGTGGCCCCGCCGGAGGTGATTGCTGGGTTAATTGCCAAGGGACAGGTGGGCACCCAGTATGTGGACCATGAGGGCCGCCCCACCATGGATATTCTGGCCAACCCCAACGGCTCAGTGGAGGCCATCGAGGGTATTTTCTCCCCCGACGGTCGGATTTTTGGCAAAATGGGCCACCTGGAACGCCGCGGCCCCTGTGTGGCGGTCAATATCCCTGGCAGCAAGCATCAGCCCCTGTTTGAAAGCGGCGCAGAATACTTTAAATAAGCGTCTTACCAGCCTTCCCGCCCCCTCCCCAGCGGGCGGGAAGGTTCCCAAAAGAAAAAGGAAATTTTTTAAAAAAACAGTTGACAACTGTAGAGAAATCGGCTATACTAGTGCCTGTCCTGTTCGAGAGGGCAGCATGGCGGCATAGCTCAGTTGGCTAGAGCATACGGTTCATACCCGTAGTGTCCCCGGTTCAAATCCAGGTGCCGCTACCATGTTAAAAACGGACGAGCGTCCGTTTCTATATAGAACGGCCCGGTGGTCAAGCGGTTAAGACTCCGCCCTTTCACGGCGGCAACACGGGTTCGAGTCCCGTCCGGGTCACCACCTTTTCGTTCAACCGTTTCCACTTGGAGGCATAGCTCAGCCGGTAGAGCGCTCGCCTCACACGCGAGAGGTCACAGATTCGAGTTCTGTTGTCTCCACCAAAAGGACAAGATCCGAACTTTTTCCCAATCGGGAATAGGTTCGGATTTGTTCATTATCTGGACAAAATCGCCGTATAAACCAGCGTTCCCAGTCCTCATCGCGTAAAAGGTGCGCAGATATCGATTGATACGCCCAAAACCCTTGAAAATCAGGAGGTAGAGAGAATTATGAAATTAGGCATTGTTGGTGATTTGCTTGATTTCATATTTCCATGTATCCTCCTATAAGCCGCTGAAATCCAATAGTATCAAGGGTTTTCGGCACTGTTGGCAAAATAAAAT
>JAAWIE010000044.1 GCA_022796195.1 Lawsonibacter sp.
ATGGAAGTAAGGGCGCATTGCGCCCTTTTTTGTTATCTGTCCTCACACGCCAGCGTGTCTACCAAATGTCTACCAAAAAAGCCTGGGAATCCCTGCGGCGCAGGGGTTGCCAGGCTTTTCCCATTTCAGGCCGTCTACCGGATGTCTACCAGTTTCACTTTTTGACGTAAAAACAGAGTGTTCTTACGGATTTCCTCCCTATTTTCACACGTTCCAACCGCCTGCCAGGGGCGTAACACAAGACTGGACTTTTTGAAAAATTTCTGCCCCTTCAAAATTTTGGGCAAAAGGCTGAAAGTTATTACAAAAGTATTAAATTCCCTGCATTGCCCTATGTTCTGCAAACCCCTCATAGGAGACAAAATACCGGGTGTTTTTCGACAATTTGGGTATTTACCGGCATAAACAAGGAAGAAAGTACGAGGATCACTCAAGTTCTGGAGTCAGAAGTACGGGATTGCCTGCGACTGCGCAAATTGATACTAAGCAACTTTGGCACGGAGAGGACCAGACTGTATTCAGGAAGTGGACATTCTTTTGGTTGAAACCCTCTCCCCCCTATGATAAAATAGGTAAATAACGAAAGAGGGGGTGCTGTGATGCGAACGATAGTCGCCGCTGAAATCACTCAGGCGGTAGCCCGGCTTTGTGTCCAAGCGAACACTGTTCTGCCCGATGATGTATCCGCCGCGCTGGATGCGGCACGCCGTGCTGAGCCTTGGCCGCTGGCGGGAGAGACACTGGGCTTTCTCCAAAAAAATCTGTGTCAGGCCCGAAGCCAGGCGCTTCCAATCTGCCAAGACACGGGGATGGCCTGCGTTTTTGTGGAGCTGGGGCAGGATGTCCACATTGAGGGCGATTTTGAAGCGGCAATTCATGCCGGAGTCCGCTTGGGATACGACGAAGGATTTCTACGCAAATCCATTGTGGGCGACCCGCTGTGCCGGGTCAATACCGGGGACAATGCTCCGGCGGTCATCACCCTCCGGCTGGTCCCTGGCGACCAATGCGCCATCACCCTTGTCCCCAAAGGATTTGGTTCTGAGAACATGAGCCGGCTGGCTATGCTCAAGCCTGCCGACGGGGTAGAAGGCGTAAAAAAATTTGTGGTGGATACTGTTCGCCAAGCCGGTTCTAACCCCTGTCCCCCTGTGGTGCTTGGGATTGGTATTGGTGGTTCCTTCGACAAGGTGGCCGCGCTGGCCAAGCACGCCCTGCTCCGGCCTTTAAATATGAAAAACAACGACCCATTTTATGCTGCTCTGGAAGGGGAGCTCATGAAGGAAATCAATGCCTTGGGTATCGGGCCGCAGGGCTTTGGGGGCAGGACAACCTGCCTGGGACTGGCAATTGAGACAGCCCCCACCCATGTGGCTGGTCTGCCGGTGGCGGTGAACGTGAGTTGTCATGTAACACGTAGAGCGATGGAAATGCTGTAACGCGGCGGACTATAATGGAGGTGTGTTTATGCAATATCGGCTGACGGCCCCCGTCACCCGGGAAGAGCTGGCTTCGCTGAGGGCGGGGGACACGGTTCTGCTGTCTGGGACGGTATACACCGCCCGGGATGCTGCCCATAAGCGGATGATGGAACAATTGGATGCGGGGCAAGAGCTCCCTTTCCCCGTAGAGGGCTCCGCCCTGTACTATGTGGGCCCCACTCCGGAGCGGCCCGGTCAAGTGATCGGCTCCGCTGGCCCCACCACCAGCGGGCGTATGGACGCCTATTCCCCTCGCTTGCTGGACCTGGGACAGGCCGTCATGATTGGCAAGGGGGCCAGAAACCAGGCGGTAAAGGAGGCGGTGGTCCGTAATGGCGCGGTTTATCTGGCGGCTCTGGGAGGCGCCGGGGCGTTAATGTCCGCCTGCGTAAAGGAGCTGGAGGTAATCTGTTGGGAGGACCTGGGCTGTGAGGCGGTACGCCGGCTAGTGGTGGCCGATATGCCGCTTACCGTGATTTTGGATTCCCAAGGCGGAGACCTGTATGAGAGCGGCCCGGCCGCATATTTGAGCTCCTTGTAGAGGGCTGTTTCCGCGTTTTCATTACAAGAGAGGAGGCTTTGGGCATGAGCATTGGACTGACATTTACCGGCAAAATTGACGGCCCCCAGGCACTGCTGGAGGCAGCGCGGGTGCTGGTGGACCAGCGGAACTACCGGCTGGGCGCAGGCGAGAGCGGACTGCGAATTGGAATGTGTCCGCTGGGTGGAGAGGTAGACATTCTCTGGCGGCCAGAGGGGGAGGCGGCCGGCCCCTGGCTGGTACGGGGGGAGTGTATCTCTACCCCGGCGGGGGCGGGGCTGCACCGGGCTGCGGTGGAACTGCTGGACAGTCTGCCCATCCACGCGCTGGAGGTGCAGGATGAAACCGGCTTCTACCGGCACCGGGATTACCAGCGAATGAAGCAGGAACATTTCTACCCTTGGCTGCGCACCCTGGTGGACGTATGCCGCCGGGAGAGCGGGAAGGGGTGTTCCGGGTTTCAGCTCTGCTGGGATCTGGAGCAGTATGCCCCTGTAGACATACCAGACACAGTGATCACGCCAATGGGCCGGTTTCATCTGTCGGAACTGACCGGTATGGTGGAACGGGGCGGCATTGAGGCCCTGGCCGGACGTTTCTTCCTCTGGGAGAACCGAACTCCGGATGCGCGTTTTTTCCGCAACCGGGCTTTGAACGCCCTATGGGAGAAGTGTTATTTTGCCCCCTCTGCCCGCAGTCTGGAGGACACCGCCATCAACGGCTCTATCTTGGACGACCTGGAGCGGGCCGCTAAGCTGGACCCAACCCTGCCCCTGCCCCGGACCTCCTATCTGGAGGTATGCGCGTTGGCGGAGCGGGAGCCGGTTCTCCCGGACGGCCCGGAGCTGAGGGAAGATTTTGCCCCCGGCTATCGGAAGGACCCGGTTACCCATGCGGTTGGCGCCCTGCGGCTTACCCTCCCCGGCATCTACCGCTACGAGTGGGAGCAGTGGGAACACGGCGGAGGCGCCCATTTGTGGTGCGGTCCCACAGCCGAAAGCCCTGTTTGGCGGGTAAACGCCTATCGGGCACGGGAGGGGGGCGCAGCCTTTACCAGCAATCTGGACGCCCTCCATGGGGTTGAACAGCGGCAGTTGAAGACAGGCGCCCTGCGGTGGGGCTGGCGGGAGATCCAGGAGGAAGGCGAACGGCTCTATCAGGTGGAGTGCGAGGTCATCGCCGGAGCCGCCCTGTACTTCCTCACCGCCACCTGCGCCAGTTCCGGCGACCTGGGCCAAGTGGCCCAGACCATCGGTCAGATTTCGGTGGTAAACAATACGGCCAAAAAAGAGACCATACACACATCATAATAGGACAAGCCCCCAGAGCTTGTTGGAATTGGGAGGAAACACTTTGGAGCCAAGAGAAAACTTGTCGCTGCCCATCCACATCAAGCCCTTCCGCGTCCGGAGCGCCGAGGCGTGGTCCTCCTTTCTGTCCGGAGAGCATGAGCTGCGGGCTCTGATGGCGGAACCGGACCGGGCGGCTGTGAGCGAAACGCTGGCGGAGCGGTGTGCCGGACTGCTGGCCCCCGCCTTTGCCAACCCAGCCTTTGAGCTGGGGCACAACGGAGAACGGTATGAGCTGATTCTAACCCCTGAGGGGGACCGAACCCGGCTGTTCCAGCTGGCTTACTTCCGGAAACAGGCCCCCCGGGAACTTCTGGAGCGGTGGAATATTCAGGTGGGCCGCACCCAGAGCACAAGCTTCATCCTGCGGATGTACGGTCGGGACATCGCCTTGGAGGATGTTCAGGTCTGGGTAGAAAACACCGAGGGCGGCGTGGGACTGGAGCTCTACTGCGAAAAGCTGCGTTCCGCCCCCCGGGAAGAGCGGTACATGCTGTATATTCTGCTGGATCAGGCCCTAGGGGAGATAGCCGCCATGCGGTATGTGGATTACTTAGATCTTTTGGAGGAAGCAAAACCAGGGAAGAGCATGACCTTAAACCAGCTGGCCGGTTATATCGCCGCTGAAGTGGACCCGGAGGGCTGGCCCCAGGCCGGTGACCCGGAACTGGCCTGCCGCCGCTATACCGCCTATGAGGGCAAACCGTCGGAGGACGGGGAGCTGGTTCCGCGCCGGGATATCTTTGCCGGAGTAACCTGCTGTATCCCTCTGATTCAGAGCTACTTCCAGGGGGACAGCTATTATATGGACCAACTAGGGCAGGACGGAATTTTCCCCGGCTTCTTCTACTATTCCCTGGAGGGAGTGGACCCCAAAACAGTGCTGGACCTGCGGGACCAGCTGGAACAGGCAATCACAGCCCGATGCGGCGAGGGGGTGGTCACCTTCACCGGCGGGGCCACCGGAACCGAGATGGGTTATCTGGACTTCATCGCCTGGGACCTGAAGATACTGCTGGATTCTGCCGCAGAGGTATTTGCCGGTGCGCCAGTAAACTGGGCGGCCTTCCATACTTTCCGCCAGGACGCTGAGGGCATCGGGCTGAAACTGGAACAGGAGGATGCTTTATGAACGATTTATCCGAGCGTTTGAAGCAGTGGCACCAGGAGGAGGAACATCAGAACATCATTGACTGCCTGGAGGAGCGGAGCAAAACCCAGGGGCTGGATTATACGTTGACCTGCCTCCTGGCCCGAGCCTACAACAACCTTGCCCAAAATGGGGACGAAGAGCGGCTTGGCCGGGCCATTGAACTGCTGCTTTCTGTGGAGGAACAGGGCCGGGACGACCCGTTGTGGCACTACCGCTTAGGTTACGCCTATTTCTATCTGGACCAGGAGGAAAAAGCTCTGCCCTGTTTTGAACGGGCGGCCCAGCTGGACCCGGAGGACGAGGACGCCCCCATTTTTATCCAGCAGTGCAAGGAGTACATCGCCGCCAAAGAGTGCCAGCCCAAGATGTACGCTCAGGAGGACTGGGACGCGGTGGAAGCCCACATGGAGCGGTATTTTGGACACTGTGACAACGTGTTCCACGAGATTATGTCCCCTGACATCCATGTGGACATCTACATTATGCCGCCCACCCCGGAACGCAACTACTATGTTCTGTCCACCTTCGGCATGGGGGCGCACCGAATGAACGTCCCCACAGAACTGGCGGACCGGAAGCTGGAGCGGGCAGAAATTATCGTCACCCTGCCTCCGGACTGGAAGATCAGTGAACCGGATGAGGCATGGTACTGGCCCATACGCTGGCTGAAAATTCTGGCCCGCCTGCCCATCAATGAGGACAGCTGGCTGGGCTGGGGGCACACCATCTCCAACCCGGATGACGCCCCCTTTGCCCCCAACACCAAGCTGTGCTCCGTTATCTTGACCCAACCTGGAGCATTTGACGAGGAGGCGGTCTGCTGCGTGCTTCCTGGTGGGGATGAGGTCAATTTCTACCAGATGATCCCCCTCTACTTTGAAGAGACCCAATTTAAGCTGTCCCACGATTCCGAGACGCTGCTTTCCCGCTTCTCCGCCCAGCTGCTGGAGGTGGTGGACCCGAACCGGCCCAACGTCTGCGCAGAACTCGCTCAAAAGCTCCACGCAATTCCTGTGGAGCAGATCAAACACCTCTACGACGGCGAGGGCCCGCAGGGCTGTGTCGCCACCGACCGTATCGTGGTGGACGGCGCCCCCGTGGGCTACTGCTGCCGGGAGAAGCCAGAGGACAGCGGCAAGGATTGGGACAGCGGCTGGCGGTTCTTTGCCGGAGACGAGAGCGAGGACTATATGAGCGACCCGGACCACTGCGCGGTCTACGCGCTCAATACCATCTGTAACTACGACCCGGACATCATTCCACTTCTGGACTCGGAAACCGGCACGGCCTGGCAAAGGGGAGAGGACGGGATATTCTATCCAGAACTGTATGAATAAAACCAAACTTCAGGAGGAAACAATTATGGAGATCCAAAACACACAGACGGCGGAAAATCTGCACAAGGCTTTGGCGGGAGAGTCGATCGCCCGCAACAAATATACTTATTTTGCCCAGGCGGCCCGGGCAAACGGCGACGAGGAAGCCGCCGCAGCCTTTGAACAGATGGCCCAAAACGAGATGATGCACGCCAAATTCTGGTTTGAACTGCTCTATGGCAAGCCCGAAGACACGAAGCAGAGCCTGACCCAGGCGGCTCTGGGGGAGTACAACGAGTGGAGCGACATGTATCCCGCCTTCGCCGCCCAGGCCCGGGCCGACGGCCTGGAGGAGATTGCCGTCATGTTTGAGAAGGTGGCCGATATTGAGCGCAGTCATGAAAACCGTTTTATGACGCTTTTGGCCAAAATGACCCAGACCGCACCGGAACAGGCTCCCGCTCCCGCCCGGGCACAGGCCCCCACCCGGACGAAGAAAGAGGGCTATCGATGCCAGTTCTGCGGCGCGGTGTTTGAGGAGCGCCCTGACGTCTGCGACGTATGCCATGCCATTGGAGCTTTTGAACAAGTGGAGTATTATCGATAAAACCAGCTGTCATACCGTCAGCCCCGGCAATGATGCACGCCGGGGTTGACTTTTTTTGCGACTTCGGGTATAATCCAAAATGTCTCAAATAAGACATTATATGGAGGTGACAACTTGCCGCTCAATCAGGAGGACCTCTCTCTGCTGGCCCGGTGTTCGCTGTTCCAGGGGGTGGAAGCCAGTCTGCTGGAGTCGCTGGCCGGGATGGAAGGTGCGGGACCGGCCAGCTTTGCACCTGGACAGGTGGTGTACGACCCGGATTGTTTTCGCCGGTCCTTGGCGATTGTGCTGTCCGGCCAGCTCCAGGTGACCAAGGGGCCGCTGACCGTCAGCGTACTTGGGCCGGGGGAGCTGTTCGGTGCAGCCGCCCTGTACAGCGGCGAGACCCAGTTCGCCTCTACCATCACCGCCATACGCCTGAGCCGCTGTCTGATGCTGGACTATGAACTGGTGGACCGTCTGCTGGCTGAACAGGGGAAAATCCGGGAAAACTATCTGCATTACCTCACCGGACGCATCCGCTTCCTCTCTGGACGCCTGCAAACCCTGGCCCAGCCGGGGGTGGAGGGCAAGTTGGTCCGATACCTGCTCTCTGGTGACGCTGGGCCCCTCACCTGTTCTGCCACTGGACTGTGCCAGAGACTGGGGGTGAGCCGGGCCTCCCTCTACCGTGCTTTTGCCGCTTTGGAAGAAAGCGGCCTCATCCGCCGGGAGGGCAAGACCATCACCGTTCTGGACCCAGCTGGACTGGAGACGGTGTTGTAAAACCACAGAAACTTTTCCCGAAACCTTGCTACTTTACTCTGAAAGGATGATTCTTATGAAACGTACCCTCTCGCTGCTGCTGACCGCCGCGCTGGCCCTGACTCTGATGGCAGGCTGCGGGCCGAAGACGCCCTCTGCCGGAAATTCCGCTTCCTCTGCACCGGGCAGCAGTTCCAGCCAGCCGGAAGATATCAGCCAGCCGGATGGCTCCGTCTCTGAACCGGGAGATGTCAGCGCGGGCAGCGGCCGAGTTCCCAACTTTATGGTTCTGTCCGGACCCACCGGCGTTGGGGCGGCCAAAATGATGGCGGACTATGAAGAGAACACCCCCGCCAGTGCCATCGCCTCTTATCAAGTGGTTAGCGATAACAAGGAGGTCACCGACGCCCTCATCCACGGCGATGTGGACATTGCCGCCATCGCCACCAACGCCGCCGCTACCCTCTCCGCAAAGAGTGACGGGGCCATTCAGGTGCTGGCGGTGAACACGCTGGGGGTTCTCTATATTCTGGAGAAGGGGGACACCGTCCACTCTATTGCGGACCTGGCGGGCAAAACCCTCTACGCCCCCTCCAACACCCGGGGGGCTAACCCAGAGCACATCCTGAACCACCTGCTGGAGGGGAACGGCGTGGACCCCGCAGCCGTAAATATTGAGTGGATCACCCCCCAGGAGATTACCGTTAAAATGACTACCGCCGATGCGGGCATCTGCATGCTCCCTGTCCCAGCTGCCACCGCCCTGCTGGTGAAGGACAGCGGTGTCCGGGAGGCAGTATCCCTCTCCCAGGCATGGGAGGACTTGGAGGACTCTCCCCTGCCCATGGGCTGCGTGGTGGCCCGGACCGAATATATTGAGGAAAATCCCCAGGAGGTGGAGAGCTTTCTGTCCGTCTATGAGAAATCGATTGACTATATTAAGGGAAATGAGGAGAGCAGCGCACTCTCTGGACCCCTGTCCCCTCCTGCGCTGGTCGCGCAGTTCGGGTTTGCCCCCAACGCGGACGTAGCGGTTAGCGCCATCCCTCAGTGCTCCCTCACCTTTGTCACCGGCCAGGAGATGAAGACCATGCTTGAGGACTATTACTCCATCTTGTTCGAGACCGCGCCTGAGTCCATCGGCGGCGGACTGCCCTACGACTCCTTCTACTATGGTATCGGCTAAACACTGGAAAAAACTGCTTTACGCACTGCCGGCCCCCGCCTTCTGGCTGGGGGTCTGGCAGTTGTGCGCTTTTCTGGTGGACCGGAAGGTGGGCGGACGGGGTAATGAACTGCTGCTGCCCTATCCTTCCTCCGTTTTCCGGACCTTGGCGGCTCTGGCGGAAAGACGGGATTTTTGGGGGACCGTGCTGGCTTCTCTGGGCCGGATTGCTGCAGGGCTGGCGGTGGGAATCGCGCTGGGCGCACTGCTGGCCGTCCTCACCTGCGCTTCCCCCTGGGTGAACCGGCTGTTCGCTCCCGCCATCCGGGTGGTAAGAGCTGCGCCGGTGGCCTCCTTTATCCTGCTGATCCTTCTATGGACCGGACGTGAGGCAGTCCCGGCGGTAATCGCCGCCCTAATGGTAATTCCGGTCGTATGGGATAACCTCGCCCGAGGAATCCAGGCGGTGGACCAGAAGCTGTTGGAGCTGGGGCGGGCCTACCGGTTTTCCCGGCGCAAGGTTGTAAGTTTGATTTACTTACCCTCCCTGCGGCCCCATATTCTGTCCGCCTTATCCACCGCCGCCGGACTGGCTTGGAAGTCTGGCGTAGCCGCCGAGGTGCTCTGCCTGCCTGAGCCCTCTCTTGGGCACCGCATCTACTACACCAAATATTATCTGGACGTTCCGGAACTGTTCGCCTGGACGGTGGCCGCCGTGGCTCTGAGCATGGCCCTGGAGGGACTGCTTCGGACCTGTCTGGCCCGGTGGGAAAGGGAGTGGGCCGCATGATGCGCTGCGATTCCTTAACCTTATTCTATGGCAATAAGGCGGTGCTGAACCGCTTCTCCCTAGAAATTCCGGAATGCGGCGTCACCGCCCTCAGTGGGCCGTCCGGGTGCGGAAAGACCACCCTCCTGCGGGTACTGGCGGGACTGGCGCAGCCCCAGAGCGGTGAAATAACTGGCGTTGCCCCCCAGGAGACCGCCTTTCTCTTCCAGGAGGACCGCCTGTTCCCTTGGCGTACGGTGGAACAGCATCTCACTGATGTCCTGCCCAAAGGGGAGCGGGACCGAGTCCCCGCCCTGCTGGCCCTGACTGAGCTGACGGGGGAGGAAACCTCCCGCCCCGCCGCCCTCTCCGGCGGTATGGGACGGCGGCTGGCTCTGGCCCGCTGTCTGGCTCTCCCTGCCCGTCTTTACCTGCTGGACGAACCCTTCGCCGGAGTGGATCTCCCCCGGGCTTTACGCATCTTGGACCGGCTCAAAACCCTCCCCGCGCCTGTTCTGCTGGTCAGTCATGAACCCGCCGTTCTGGACGGTGCGGACCGGGTGCTGAAGCTGGATGGCCCACCGCTTTTTGCTCCTTTTTCTTGAGAGATACGGAACCGAAAAAGAATTTTAGTGAAAAACTGCGTTTTGCGTCCGCCAAAGCCGGATTCGGCCTGGTTATATGGAAGCAAAACGCAGTTTTCGGTTAAAATAAAAGGAACAGGCAGCCTCAGTTCCTATACGCCTCAGCCAGCCGGACCGCTCCAGCCTTCAGGGAGGCAGGTACATCAATAATCCGCTGATTGGCGGAGCCTCGGAACCGGAGCCCCAGATCTTTCTGGGCCAGTATAAAGGGGCCGTCCACCAAGACGTCCAGCTGCTCCAGCAGTTCCCGGCTGTGTTCCCCCACCTTTCCGGCAGAGAGTTCCTCGAAGAGATAGCCGGAGTAGCACCAGATGGTCTTTTGGGGCAGTGTGTTCCGAACTTGCTCTGCCAGTTCCAGCACAGCCCCTTGGTTTCCTGGCTCAAACGGTTCCCCCCCCAGAAGGGACAGACCTCGGATATGGTCCGGCGCCAGCCAGGAGAGGAGCAGGTCCCGTTCCGCCTCGCCAAAGGGCGCGCCGTAATCAAAACTCCAGGTCTCCGGGTTGAAGCACTCCGGGCAGCGGTGGGTACAACCGGAGACAAACAGCGATACCCGCACGCCGGGGCCGTTGGCCACATCTACCTTTTTCATATCCGCGTAGTTCATAGAAATTTCCTCCAGAAAGCCCCGGGGCCTCCCAAAGGAGGCCCCGCAGCCGAGTTCGTTGTCTCATGTTTGTTTCGGAAAGCAAACGGGGGCGGTGCAGAACTCCAACATCATAGATGCAGCACTCTCGCTTTAATCTCCTTGGTTTTGCCCACATTCCAGAAGTTCTCGCCCAGATACCCGCAGGTGCGCCGGGTGACGTTCATCTTGGACTGGTCGGTGTTGTGGCAGGCGGGGCACTCCCACTGGAAGTCCTCGTTAATCTCGATCTCTCCGTCGTAGCCGCAGCACTGGCAGTAGTCGCTCTTGGTGTTGAATTCGGCATACTGGATATTGTCATAGATAAAGCGGACCACGTCCTTCAGGGCCTCCAGGTTGTGGCGAAGATTGGGGATCTCCACATAGGAGATACAGCCGCCGGTGGAAATCCGCTGGAATTGGCTCTCAAAGGTAAACTTGTCGAAGGCATCAATGCGCTCTCGCACGTCCACATGATAGCTGTTTGTATAATACCCCTTATCTGTTACGTCAGGTATTGTTCCGAACCGCTCCTTGTCGATGCGGGCGAAGCGGTAGCACAGGGATTCGGCAGGGGTGCCGTAGAGGGCAAAGCCGATGTTCGTTTGGGCCTTCCAGTCGTCGCAGGCCCGGCGCAGGCGTTTCATCACAGCTAGGGCAAATTCACTTCCCCCAGGCTGGGTATGGCTGAGCCCCTTCATCAGTTTGGTCACCTCATACAGACCGATGTAGCCCAGAGAGATGGAGGAGTAACCGCCATAGAGCAGCGGTTCGATGGATGCCCCCTTGGGCAGGCGGGCGATGGCGCCGTACTGCCAGTGGATGGGCGAGGAGTCAGAACACACCTTTTTCAGGGCGGTGTGACGGCACATGAGGGCCTCGAAGCACAGGTCCAGCCGCTGGTCCAGCAGTTTCCAGAATTCCTCCTCATTTCCCCGGGCCAGAATCCCAATTTGGGGCAGATTCAGGGAGACGACGCCCTGGTTAAACCGCCCCTCAAACTTGTAAGTTCCATTTTCATCCTTCCAGGGGGCCAGGAAGGACCGGCACCCCATGGGTGAGAACACGTTGCCCTGATAATTTTCCCGCATCTTTTTGGCCGAGATATAGTCGGGGTACATCCGCTTGGCGGAGCATTGGACCGCAAGCTCGGTCAGGTAGTCGTACTTGCCGCCCTTGAGGCAGTTATGTTCGTCCAGCACATAAACCAGCTTGGGGAAGGCGGGGGTGATATAGACCCCCTTTTCGTTCTTAATGCCCTCCAGCCGCTGGCGGAGGACCTCCTCGATTATCATAGCGTTTTCTTCAATATAGGGGTCGCCCTCCTGAAGGTTGAGGAAGAGGGTGACAAAGGGGGACTGGCCGTTGGTGGTCATCAGGGTATTGATCTGGTATTGCAAGGTCTGAACTCCGTTTTTCAGTTCGTCCCGCACCCGGTCGTCTACCAGGCGGTCCACAGTGGCCTCGTCCACCTGCCCGGCGCACTCATAGGCGATGTGGGCCTTGAATTTCTCCCGGCTGCGGCGCAGATACTTGCCCAGGTGGCGCAGGTCCACCGACTGGCCGCCGTACTGGTTAGAGGCCACGCAGGCGATAATCTGGGTGACCACCGTGCAGGCCACTTGAAAACTTTTGGGGCTCTCAATCAGCTTGCCGTTCATCACCGCGCCGTTCTCCAGCATATCCCCGATATTGATGAGACAGCAGTTGAAGATGGGCTGAATAAAGTAGTCTGCATCGTGGAAGTGGATGGCCCCTTCGTCGTGGGCCCTGGAGATATGTTCCGGCAGAAGAATACGCCGGGTCAGGTCCCGGCTCACCTCTCCGGCGATATAGTCCCGCTGGGTAGCGGCGATCATGGTATTTTTATTGGAATTTTCTTCGGCCAGTTCCTTATTTTCATTGCGCAGGAGAGCTAGGATAGATTCGTCGGTGGTGTTGGCCTTCCGGACCAGGGCCCGGTTATACCGGTAGATAATGTAGGTCTTGGCCAGATGGAATTTGTTCCGGGCCACCAGTCCCTGTTCCACCATGTCCTGGATATCCTCCACCAGCATACGCTGGCGTTTCTGAGCCTCAATACCCTCAATAATGGCGTCAATTTCCGCCCGGTCCAGCCGTTCCTCTTCGGGGACCTCGGCATTGGCTTTTTCAAGGGCAGTTACTATTTTACTGCGGTCGTAGTCAACACTCGTACCGTCTCGTTTAATAACCTTCATTCCTGTTCTCCTCTCATTGGTAAAAGACGCGAAAAAAACCGCGCCTTCGTCCGGGTTGACCCTTTCAAACCGGTAGCACTAGGGGGATTATAGCATACCCCGCCCCATTTGTCTACCATATCTTGTGTCGTAATCATAATAATTTCTTCGTAAAATACAAGATGTATTCCTTTCCTTTTATAGGCTCCGGCAGGTGCACAAGCCCTGTCTTTTCAGGGCTTTGCCGTTGCCAGCGGCGGGGAAATGTGGTATACTTTGGAGGAAATTTCAGCAAAATGCCCATGGAGGTTTTTTATGTGTCAAACGATTGCCGTCGCCATGAGCGGCGGTGTGGACAGTTCCGCAGCCGCCCTCCTGCTCCAGCGGGAGGGACATGACCTGCTGGGGCTCACTCTCCGGCTCTTTGAACCCCGCGGGGTGGACCAGGCGTCCGAAGACGCGGCGGCTGTGGCCGGACAGCTGGGGTTCTCCCACCGCACTTTGGATATGAGCCGGGAATTCCAGGCCGGAGTCATCGCCCCCTTCGTTGCCGCCTATGAGGAGGGCCGCACCCCGAACCCCTGTGTTCGGTGCAATCGGGCCATTAAATTTGGTGCGCTGCTCCAAAAGGCTCGGGAGCTGGGCTGTGAACATTTGGCCACTGGCCACTATGCCCGGCTGAACTTCGACCCCGGGTCTGGACGCTGGCTGCTGAAAAAAGCGGCCCACCTGGACAAAGACCAGAGCTATGTGCTGTCCATGCTCACCCAGGACCAGCTGGGAAGCGCCCGGTTCCCGCTGGGCGAACGGTCCAAGGAGGAAGTGCGCACCCTCGCCCATGCGGCCGGCCTGACCAGCGCCGGGAAAGGGGACAGTCAGGACATCTGCTTTATCCCCGACGGGGACTATGGGGCCTTTATCCGGCGGTTTACGGGGAGGAATTATCCCCAAGGTCCCTTTGTATATGAGGACGGAACCCAGCTGGGCTGGCACCAGGGCATTGTGGATTACACGGTGGGCCAGCGCCGGGGTCTGGGGGTGTCCTCCGGCTTGGGACGGCTGTATGTAAAGGCGGTTCAGCCGGAAGACAATATGGTAGTACTGTCCCGCAACGACAGCCTCTTCGCCTCCACCCTCACGGCGGACAGCCTGAACCTTATCGCCTGCCAAAGGCTGGACGGCCCTGTCCGTCTGGCCGCCAAGATCCGCTACCGTATGGCGGAACAGCCCTGTACTGTGGAACAGACCGGGGAGGAGACCCTCCGCCTCACCTTTGACCAGCCCCAGCGGGCCATTACGCCGGGGCAGACCGTGGCCCTCTATGACGGAGACGTGGTTGTGGGCGGCGCGGTCATTCGGGCAAGCGCCCCCAACGGATGAAAGGAGATTTCCATGGCAAAGAAAAAGAACAAAAAACGCCTGCACAGCCGTACGGTGGAGCTTAAGCGGCAGATGGAACAGGAGAAGCTGGCCGATGAGAAGGACCGGACCAAAAACCGCATGGACCCCACCGCGCGGGTCCTGCTGTATGCGGATTTAATCTTTTTAGCCGCCGCTTCTCTGCTCTACGCCAACCATTTGATTTCTGACTTTGTCAGCAGCTGCTGTACGATCTTTGGTGTCATCCTGCTCCTGATCGCCCTGTGGTTCCAGTTCTGGAAACCGAAGAAGGGGGGCGGCCTGGGTCAGGGGCCCCGGCTGTAACGGCCGCTCTCCACACCGCCCCGCAAAGCGTTCTGGAACAATCAAACGGGATAAAATGTGCTTGGGATACGTTCCAATTTGAAAAAGGATTGATTTTCCTGCCGGTTTGGTATATGATAGCTTGGAAAATACACCCATTAACGAGAGGATTTATGCCATGAGAAAAGATATTGCCCTGCCCATCCTGGCCCTGGCCGGGGGCGCGGCCGGTTTTTTTCTGCGGCGGTGGCAGCTGGCCTCCGCTTACCAGCCGGAGACAGAGCTGTTTGTTTCCGGCGCACCCGCCACCTATGCCCTGCTGGGCCTGACCGCCCTGCTGGCAGCGGTTTTTCTGCTGTTCCTCCGAGAGAAACGGGAGGGGCTGGATGATTTCCTGCCCGCCTTCGGCAATCCCTGTCCCTTCCAAATGGCCGCGCTGGCCGCGTCATGGGTCCTGTTCTCCGCCGCTGGGGGATTCAGTATGCAGGCAGGGTTTCGCGGACTCCGGATGTGGCAGAACACGCCGGAACTGTATCAGTTCTCCATCCCCGCCGCCCAGCTTCTGGCCGGGGGCCTGTGCATTCTGGGCGGGTTCGGCGTGCTGTTCATGGGCCGGATGGCCTACCGCTGGACACTGAACGACGCCTCCTGCTGGCTGGCCTCCTTCCCCGCGTTTGCCGGCTTGCTGTGGCTCTTTGACCTCCACCTGCGGCATGGGACGCAGCCGGTGCTGATGAAATACGGCTTTATCCTTTTTGCCGCCCTTCTCCTCACCCTGGCCCACTACTGCGCCGCTGGATTCCTCTTCGGACGGCCCCGGCCCCGGTGTACCGCTTTTTGTGCCCTTTTGGGGACCGTGCTCGCCATCACCGCTCTAGCGGACCGGCCCAGCCTGTTTGACATCACGGCCGCGCTGGCCTTTACGCTGTCTGCCCTGACCTTTACCCACGCCCTGCTGGCCGCCCCCTGGCGAATGCCTCCTCCGGAGGAGGAGAGCCAGAAGGTTTGAGCGAATAGGGGCCCGCATATGGCATCAACCGGGCGGATGCGCTCCGCCCCATATCCGAAAAATGACAAAGAGGAGACGAGTCCAATGGAACAAAAACGTTTTTATATCACCACCCCCATCTATTACCCCAGCGACAAACTTCACATCGGCCACACCTACTGCACCGTAGCTACCGACGCCATGGCCCGGTACAAGCGGCTCACCGGCTGTGAGGTGATGTTCCTGACCGGCACCGACGAGCACGGGCAGAAGATTGAGGACAAGGCCCGGGAGGCGGGCGTTACCCCCCAGCAGTTTGTGGACAACATTGTTCAGGGAAACCGGGGCATTCTGGACCTGTGGAAGCTGATGAACATCTCCAACGACCGGTTCATCCGTACCACTGACGGCTACCATGTATCCGCCATTCAGAAGATTTTCAAGAAACTGCACAATAACGGTGACATCTACAAGGGGAAGTATGTGGGCAAGTACTGCAAGCCCTGCGAGTCCTTCTGGACGGAGAGCCAGCTGGCGGAGGGCAAGTGCCCCGACTGCGGTCGGGAGGTTCAGGACGCGGAGGAGGAGGCTTACTTCTTCAAGCTGTCTAAATACGCGGACAAACTCCAGCGCCTGTTAGAGGACACGGACTTCCTGGAGCCCCGCTCCCGGGTCAACGAGATGGTGAATAACTTTATTAAACCAGGGTTGGAAGATCTGTGTGTCTCCCGCACCTCCTTTACCTGGGGCATCCCGGTAGATTTTGACCCGGGCCATGTGGTCTATGTGTGGGTGGACGCCCTGTCCAACTACATCACTGCTCTGGGCTACGGCAACGACCAGTATGATGATTACGGCAAGTTCTGGCCCGCCGACGTCCACTTTGTGGGCAAAGAGATCGTCCGTTTCCACTCCATTATCTGGCCCGCCATGCTCATGAGCCTGGGAGAGCCTCTGCCCAAAAAGGTCTTCGGCCACGGCTGGCTGCTGCTGGATGGGGGAAAGATGTCTAAATCCAAGGGCAATGTGGTGGACCCCTATATCCTGGCCGAGATGTTTGGGGTAGATGCTCTGCGCTTCTTCCTGCTGCGCACCTTCCCCTTCGGCTCAGACGGCAACTTCTCCAATGAGGCCCTGATTCAGACCATCAACGTGGACCTTGCCAACGATCTGGGCAATCTCCTCAGCCGCACTGTATCCATGGTGGGCAAGTACTTCGGCGGCGCCCTGCCCGCCGTACAGGCGGAGGACCCGGAGAAGGACGGCGAACTGGTAGGCATGGCCTCCGCACTCCGGGCCCGCTATGAGGAGCAGATGGAGAAGTACGCCTTCCAGAACGCCCTGGCGGAGGTATTCAAGGTCATCGACCGGGCCAACAAGTATATCGACGAAAACGCCCCCTGGGCGCTGGCAAAGGATATGGAGGCCAACGGCCCCCGGCTGGCCCGGGTGATGTACAACCTCCTCGAGACCCTGCGGGTGTGCGCCATCCTCCTTACTCCCTTCATTCCCACCTCTGCCGCTGAGGTGCTGCGGCAGATTGGCGCCTGCGAGAAGTGCTCTACCTGGGACAGCGCCGCACATTGGGGTTCCCTGCCCGCAGAGGTGACCGTCCAGCGGGGCGAGAACCTGTTCCCCCGGATTGACGCGGAAAAAGCCCTCAAAGAGTTGGAGGCTGCTGCCGAGGCGGCAAAGAGAGCGTCCCTCCCCGACCTGGAGGTAGAGCCACAGCGGGAGGAGAAGGTAGACTTTGACACCTTCTGCCAATCCGATTTCCGGGCAGTGAAGGTGAAGGACTGCCAGCCGGTGAAAAAGAGCGAAAAACTGCTGAAGTTTACGCTGGATGACGGCACCGGCACCGACCGGCAGATTTTGTCCGGCATTGCCAAGTGGTACAAACCCGAGGACCTGATTGGCAAAACCCTGATGGCAATCGTCAACCTGCCCCCCCGGAAGATGATGGGCCAGGAGTCCTGTGGTATGCTGATTTCCGCTGTCCACACCGAGAAGGGCGAAGAATGCCTGAATCTGCTCATTTTGGACGACAAAATCCCCGCCGGGGCAAAAATGTGTTAAGGAAAAGAGGAATATTTGTGGATAGAGTACCACAACAATATAATAGCGA